>NZ_JBSGGG010000079.1:0-1092 GCF_053603795.1 Nocardia sp. NPDC004123 | reverse complement strand
TGTCGGTGAGCCGCCCACGGCGAAACCTACGCGTTCGCCGGAAGATCCGTCCCGGCACCACGTTTGCGCACCGCGACCAGGTCGTGGCGCGCCGGCGGCAGGGTCTGCTCCTGCGCGCCCTCGATGGTGAACCCGGCATCGGTGATCATCTGCCGATCGTCGGCTCCGGGCTGCCCCTCGCTGGTGAGGTAGTCGCCCAGAAAGATCGAATTGGCCAGGTGCAGCGCCAGCGGTTGCAGGCCGCGCAGGTGAAGCTCCCTGCCACCGGCCAGCCGCACCTCCACGTCGGGGAAGAAGAAGCGGAACAGCGCCAGGATGCGCAGGCAGCGGTCGGGCGTCAGCTCCCACTGTCCGGCCAGCGGCGTTCCATCGAACGGGATCAGGAAGTTGACCGGCACCGAGTCCGGGTCCAGCGCCCGCAGTGCGAAGGCCAGATCGACGATGTCCTCGTCCGACTCCCCCATGCCGAAAATCGCTCCGGAACAAGGCGACAGCCCGGCCGCGCTCGCCCGCAGCACGGTGTCGACGCGATCGTCGAAGGTGTGCGTACTGCAGATGTCGGCGTAGCGCGCCTCGGAGGTATTGAGGTTGTGGCTGTAGGCGTGGGCCCCGGCCGCCGCGAGCCGCTCGGCCTGCCCCTCCCCCAATAGACCCAGGCACACGCAGATCTCCGTCTGCGGATGGTCGGCCGTGATGGCGGCAATGGTCTGCTCGATTCTGGTCAGATCCCGTTCGCCGGGCCCGCGCCCGCTGGCGACCAGGCACACTCGCTTGGCCCCGCCCGCAATCGCCTGCCCGGCGACCCGCGCGGCCTCCTCGGGCGCGATCCAGGAGTACTTCAGCACACCGGATGCCGAGCCCAGCCGCTGCGAACAGTACCCGCAGTCCTCCGGGCACAGGCCGCTCTTCATATTGACGATCGTATTGAGTTTGACGCGCGCGCCGAAGAATTCGTGTCGCACCCGCGAGCCCGCCGCCACGACGTCGATGAGCGGTTGCGCGCCGCTCAGCAACGCCAGCGCCTCCGCCCTGGTCGGGGCCGTTCGGCGTAACGCCTTGTCCACCAACAGATTCAACAGTCCATCAGTCATG
>NZ_JBSGGG010000078.1:0-1096 GCF_053603795.1 Nocardia sp. NPDC004123 | reverse complement strand
GATCAGGTGCTGGCGGATTCCTGCGTGACGCGCGAGCGGAGCGAGCCGAGCTCTCAGAAGGTGGAAGCCTGATGTACACCCAACTGCTGGCGAATATCGCGATCCTGGTGCTGTCCGGGTTCGTGGGCTTCGCCGTGATCTCCAAGGTGCCCAACACCCTGCACACCCCACTCATGTCCGGCACCAACGCCATTCACGGCATCGTGGTGCTCGGCGCGCTGGTGGTGTTCGGCAAGGTGGCGCACCCGTCGGTGCTGATGCAGATCATCCTGTTCGTCGCCGTCGTGTTCGGAACCCTGAACGTCATCGGCGGTTTCGTCGTGACCGACCGCATGCTGGGCATGTTCAAGGCGAAGAAGCCTGCTGCGGGCGAAGCGAAGCGCAGCGACGAATCTGTGAAGGCGGGCCACTGAGCCATGGACAATCTGGTCAATATCCTCTACATCGTCGCGTTCGCGCTGTTCATCTACGGTCTGATGGGCCTGACCGGTCCCAAGACCGCGGTGCGCGGCAACCAGATCGCCGCGACCGGCATGGTCATCGCGGTCGTCGCGACGCTCATCTCCATCCGGCACACCAATAACTGGATCATCATCGTCGCGGGCCTGGTGGTCGGCGTGGGGTTGGGCGTTCCGCCCGCCCGCTTCACCAAGATGACCGCCATGCCGCAGCTGGTCGCCGCGTTCAACGGCGTCGGCGGTGGCACGGTGGCGCTCATCGCCTGGGCCGAATTCCTCGACACCAAGGGCTTTTCCGCGGTGCACGAGCAGCCCACCGTGCACATCGTGATCGCCTCGCTGTTCGCGGCCATCATCGGCTCGGTCTCGTTCTGGGGCTCGGTGATCGCCTTCGGCAAGCTGCAGGAGATCCTGCCCGGCAAGCCGATCGGCGTGGGCAAGCTGCAGCAGCCGCTGAACCTGCTGCTGCTGGCGGGCTCGATCGCCGCGGCCGTGGTGATCGGCATCGGCGCGACCGACACCGGCGTGCCGCAGTACTGGATGATCGCGGTGCTGGTGCTGGCCGGCATTCTCGGCCTGATGGTGGTGCTGCCCATCGGTGGCGCCGACATGCCGGTCGTCATCTCGCTGCTCAACGC
>NZ_JBSGGG010000077.1:0-1173 GCF_053603795.1 Nocardia sp. NPDC004123 | reverse complement strand
CAAGCCGATGATGTCGGGTGGTAAGCCGATCGAGATGGAGACCGCGGATCCGGATAATGACACCTTCGGTGTGGGTAGGTTCGAGGACTTCTCGTGGAAGGACATTCTCGACGTCACGACGTGTACCGAGTGTGGTCGTTGTCAGTCGCAGTGCCCGGCCTGGAATACCGGTAAGCCGCTTTCGCCGAAGCTGTTGATCATGTCGTTGCGTGATCATGGTTACGCGAAGGCCCCGTACCTGCTTGCTGGTGGCCGTAAGGACATGGGTGGCGAGGAGATCGGTCTGGTCGATGCCGAGGGCAAGCCGGACGAGCGTGCGTTGGCGCGGATTTCGGAGGCCGCGCGGGCGGAGGCGGAGCGGCCGTTGGTCGGTGGTGAGGATGTGGGCGGGATCATCGATCCCGAGGTGTTGTGGTCGTGCACGACCTGTGGTGCGTGTGTGGAGCAGTGCCCGGTGGACATCGAGCATGTCGACCACATCATCGACATGCGTCGTTACCAGGTGTTGATCGAGTCGGAGTTTCCTTCGGAGTTGGCGGGGTTGTTCAAGAACCTGGAGAACAAGGGCAATCCGTGGGGTCAGAACGCCAAGGATCGGCTGAACTGGATCTCGGAGGTGGACTTCGAGATCCCGGTGTTCGGTCGCGATGCGGATTCCTTCGACGGGTATGAGTATCTGTTCTGGGTCGGGTGCGCGGGTGCGTACGAGGATCGGGCGAAGAAGACCACCAAGGCCGTCGCGGAGTTGTTGGCGACCGCGGGTGTGAAGTTCATGGTGCTGGGTCAGGAGGAGACCTGCACCGGTGACTCGGCGCGTCGTGCGGGTAACGAGTTCTTGTTCCAGCAGTTGGCGATGCAGAACATCGAGTTGCTGAATTCGGTGTTCGAGGGTGTGGAGCAGGCCAAGAAGAAGATCGTGGTCACGTGTGCGCATTGTTTCAACGCGCTCAATAACGAGTACCCGCAGGTCGGTGGCACCTATGAGGTGGTGCACCACACGCAGTTGCTGAATCGTCTGGTGCGGGGCAAGGCGTTGGTGCCGGTGTCGCCGGTGGCGCAGAACGTGACCTATCACGACCCGTGTTATCTGGGCCGGCACAACAAGATCTACAACGCGCCGCGTGAGTTGATGCAGGCGTCGGGGTCGACGTTGGTCGAGATGCCGCGTCACGC
>NZ_JBSGGG010000076.1:0-1458 GCF_053603795.1 Nocardia sp. NPDC004123 | reverse complement strand
TTCCCTAAGTTTGTAGGTGTCTGGGGTTGGTGCCCTGGATGCCCAGGGCGGTGGGGTGTAGCTGATCGGGTTTTGCCTGTTGTCGAGGCTCGAAAGGACTGGCTGCCCCGCCGTGCTGGACGCTCCGACTGCTGATTGAGAGCTTGTTGCGGTCGTCGCTGGTTAGGGATTTGTCGGCGGAGTTGTCCACGGGCGCAACGACTGTGGAGTCAGGAGCACGTGGGTGGATGTTCGCCCGGAGATTTGGGTCGGGATCGATGTCGGCAAGCACGCGCATCATGCGTGCGCGATCGATGAGACCGGCAAGACGGTGTTCAGCCAGAAGTTCGGCAACGACCAGGCCGCGATCGAGGCGTTGATCGCCCGCGCCGGCCGCAGTGCCGAGCGGGTTCGCTGGGCGATCGATCTGACCAGCCCGATGTCGTTGCTGCTGATCACGGTGCTGTTGGCCGCCGATCAAACGGTGACGTATGTGCCGGGCCGGGTGGTGAACTCGATGACCGGCAGCTTCCGCGGCGAGGGCAAGACCGACGCCAAGGACGCCCGGGTGATCGCCCAGACCGCCCGCCTGCGCGAGGATCTCAACCAGGTCGTGATGCCTGATGAGCTCGTGGTCGGGCTGACCCAGCTGACCAGCTACCGCACCGATCTGATGGCGGATTGGGTGGCCGGGATCAACCGGCTGCGCGCGCTGCTCGGGTCCATCTTCCCCGCGTTGGAGGCCGCGTTCGACTTCTCGAACCGGACCCCACTGATCCTCGTCGCCGCAATGTGCACCCCCGCCGAGATCCGAGCGGCCGGAATCGACGGTGTCACAACGCATCTCACCGACAATGGGGCGTGGAAACCGGGCATCGCCAAGACTGCCGCCACCGCGATCGAGGCCGCCGGACGCCAAAGCCTGGCCCTGCCCGGGGAGGCCGACACCGCGATGCTGGTCAAACGCATCGCCCGAAAGCTCCTCGATCTGGACCGCGAGATCAAGGACACCGACAAACTCATCACGACCCGATTCCGGGAACACCCCTGGGCGCGCATCATCGAATCCCTGCCCGGCATGGGCCCCGGACTGGGCGCAGAGTTCCTCGTCGGCACCGGCGGTGACCTGGCCAACTTCGCCAGCGCGGGCCGCTTGGCCTCCTACGCCGGACTCGTCCCGGTCCCCCGAGACTCGGGCCGCGTCAGCGGCAACCTGCACCGCCCGAAACGCTACAACCGGCGCATGCGACGCGTGTTCTTCATGGCAGCCCTGTCGAGCCTGAAGATCACCGACGGCCCCTCGCGGCGGTTCTACGACAAGAAGCGCAATGAGCGACTCATCCATACCCAAGCCCTCCTTGCGCTGGCACGGCGCCTGGTCGACGTTTTGTGGGCACTGTTGCGAGATCGGCGCGAATTCAGCTTCGACACACCGACTCCCGCCGCTACCGCCGCTTGACACGGTCATTGAGAGTCCTT
>NZ_JBSGGG010000075.1:0-1465 GCF_053603795.1 Nocardia sp. NPDC004123 | reverse complement strand
AGTTCCATGCGCAGCGCCTCGGAGAACCCGCGGACCGCGAACTTGGTCGCCGTGTATGCCGACAGGCTGGGGTTGGCCAGCAGGCCTGCGGCCGAGGCGACGTTGACGACGTGGCCCCGGCCCCGCTCGACCATGTCCGGCACGAATGCGGTGCAACCGTGCACGACACCCATCAGGTTGATCGAGACGAGCCAATTCCAGTCTTCGAGGGTGGTGTCCAGAAAGCCGCCGAAGACGCCCACACCAGCGTTGTTCACCAGAAGGTCGGGGGCACCGAACCGCTCCCGTACCGAATCCGCGAAGGCCGCCATCTCGTCCGCGGAGGAGACGTCGACCTTCGCGGTCGAGACGTCGCGGCCCAACTGTCGGGCCTGCTCCGCGGTCGCCTCGACGGCTGCGAGGTTGATGTCGCACAGGGCGAGCGAGGCGCCCCTGCGCGCGCACAGCAAGGCGAGCTCGCGGCCGATACCGCTGCCCGCTCCGGTGATGACCACAGAACGGCCGCTGAGGTCCTTGGTCTCGAGGTGGTTTTTAGGGCGCATGACCGGACGGTAGGCGTAGGCACCGCCGACCCGCTCGTGCGACAGCGCCAGCATTCACCCAGGCGGTTGTCGTCCCGCGACAGTCCGGGCGGTTGTTGTCCCGCGACAGTATGGTGCGCTGCATGGAGTCTGATTGGCTACCGTTGGGGGAACCTGAGTCGAAGCGCATCTGGGACGACGTGGTCACCGGAGTCGCGGCCGACCTCGGTGCCCATGCCGGCGACCTTGCCGTCCAGGTGACCGACCTGGTGCGTGCGGAGTTACCGGAGTTCATCTCCGACGCCGAGGCTTACGCTCAGCAGGTCGCTTCGGTGGAGGCGTCGCTGCGGGCGGTCTCGGGGGAACTCCGGCGCGGCGGTGACCCTCGCGCGGTGATCTTGCCCGAGGCCACGGTGGTGGTGGCGACAACAGGGGTGCACCGGCTGGTGGCGCTGACCCCGATGCTGCGCTCGTACCGGCTGGCCCATCAGGTCGTGTGGCAGTGGCTGCTGGCGCGGATCTCCGAGCGGACCCCGGAGCCCGCCGTGCTGGCCAGGGCGGCAGATCTGCTCTCGGCCTGGTTGTTCGCTTTCATCGATACCTCTTCGAGCCTGGCCGAGCAGCTGTACGAGACCGAGCGCGACCAGTGGATGCGCAGCGCGATGGCGGCCCGGGTCGAGGCGGTCGAGGCGATCCTGTCCGGTCGTGAGCGTGACGCGCGACGGGCCTCGGCGCGGCTCGGCTACGAGCTGGGGCGCCATCATGTCGGCGTGGTCGCGTGGGTGGAGTCGACGCCGGAGGGTTCGGATCCGCAGCCGGCGCTCAACCGGCTTCTGCAGCAGCTGGGCCGGCTGGTCGGTGCCGATTCCGTGCTGGTGTGTCCCCGCGGTGCGATGAGCAGCGTCGCCTGGATCAGCCGGGCTCGTGCGTTCGGTGGCGGTGAC
>NZ_JBSGGG010000074.1:0-1484 GCF_053603795.1 Nocardia sp. NPDC004123 | reverse complement strand
GCGCGCCGCTCAGCAACGCCAGCGCCTCCGCCCTGGTCGGGGCCGTTCGGCGTAACGCCTTGTCCACCAACAGATTCAACAGTCCATCAGTCATGCCAAGGCAATCTACCTCGAGCTTGAACACCGTTCAAGTATTGGTTTGACGTGGCACCCCGCATGACGGTCGAGGCCACGCACGTCGATCTCCAGCCCCAGAGCCCCTCGGGTAGCTCCCGAATCGCATCGCCGCCGTTGATCAGGAAATCCCACGTCGACTCCGGTGCATCCCCCGCCCCAGGCGACCGGGTCGAGAGACCCACAATCGCGACATCATGCGCGTCCGCAGGCTGGTTGCCAGTCGTATAGAACGACTCGTCTACCGATTCCTCCGGAACATCCGGTTCTCCGTTGATGATTCGCTCCGACACTGAGCCTTTTTCATCCTTGCTGAATGGCGCGGACCTCGCGGGCTTGAAGGACGTGGATGGCTTGGACGAGTTGCCCGGTCCGGTGCGGGCAGCAGCGGAGTTTCCGCAGTATCCGCCAGGTTTCAGCTGGGCGTTGGCGCGCTCGCCGGGGCCGCGTAGCTTCGCATGGGCGCGGTTGAACTGCTTCTGCGATTCCGGTTTGTCCCTGCCCTTGTACGGCGTGAGTGCCGCGGTGGCGCCGTGATATCCCTTGTCGGCCAACACGATCCATCTACCCTGTTCGAGCTCGTGGAGGATTCGCCAGATCCAGGCCGCCTTCAAATCGTGCACGCTGCCCGGCAACGCACCCGACACCCACACGATCTCACCGTCGGGTGTGGCAATGACCTACACGTTCGTCCCGTGGTGGCGATGCTTACCTGAGTAGAACCGCCGATCGGCGGCGACCCGGTCGATCGCGATCAGCGTGCCGTCCAGGATCAGATAGGCATGCCCGGCGGTCTTGACGCGGGCCAGCGCTTTCCGCAGCGCCGGCACCGCCACGCGGTCGCCGTCGATATCTCGAACCCGGCACCCAAGGTTTCTCCTTTGCGCAGATAAGCCAGCACGAGCAGGGCCTGACGGCCCGGGTTGAGCAGCCGCCACACCGACCCGATACGGCGGCGGTGACGGCGGATCACCCCGGCCACGTAGTCGAGGGTCTGACGTGACAACGGCAGCGCGGAACGGTAGAAAAGCAACCGCCTCATCGACGCACTCACTACCCAAGCGCAATCCGCACTGTTGTGGTCCCAGGGCGCTCGCGCCTACTACGACCACCACCGAGCCCGCGGTGCCGGCCACAACGCCGCCCTACGCCAGCTCGCCAACCGACTCGTCGGCATCCTGCACGGCTGCCTCAAAACCGGAACCCACTACGACGAAGCCACAGCGTGGCCAGGTCCCGCTCAACCATCTGCTGCTTGACATTCAATGGGATGTCTATCGGGTTCGGTTGCTGAGTCGTCGCCAGCAGATCAGGGCTGCGGCGAGGTCGAGAAATCCGTGATGGATATCGGTGCGACGTTCCCATCGGAT
>NZ_JBSGGG010000073.1:0-1517 GCF_053603795.1 Nocardia sp. NPDC004123 | reverse complement strand
CGGTTACCACATTCACCGTGGTGACCGGCCTTTTTGTGTCAGCGGTCGAAGCGGGTGTTGGTCCACGCGAGGAGGGCCGGGTAGCCGTTGTCGAGGACGGTGTAGTGGTCGTCGGTCGCGTATTCGGTGGTGCGGTAATCGACCGATTGGCCGTCGGCGAGCAGGGCGGTGACGGTCGCGTCGGTGCCCAGGGGGAGGACGATGGTGTCGCGGCGGCCCTGCATGACCAGTAGGGGCCGGTCGAAATGGGCTGTGCCGGGCTCGTTCTGGTCGAGGATCGGGGACAGCTGGGACAGGTCCGCGGTCGGTTGCATCACCTGCTGGGGTGTGAGGTCGCCCCATTGATCGGGTTCCATCAGATCGCCGATGCAGTAGTCGTGCGCCAACGGCAGGCGGGCGATGGCCTCCGGAGTCAGGAAGCGGGCGGGGTCGATGTCGGCGGCGGTGCGGGCGCCCTCGACGAGCAGTGGGAGGAAAGCCAGTGCGCCGTGCGGGGTGAGGCGATTCGCGGCCGGGCCGGCGGCGGACGCGGCACGCAGGATCTCCAGGCGCGCACGGGAATTGCTGCCGGGAGCGATCGCCACGGCGCCGACGAAGCGCAGTTGCGGGGCCCAATCCTGGCCGAGCGCGGCGGTGAAGACGGCCGCCTGGCCGCCCTGGGAATGGCCGATGGTCGCCCAGCGGGTGCCGATCTCGGGGGCGATCTCGCGGGCGGCCAGCGCCATGTCGGCGATCGCGCGGGCCTCGGTCGTACCGATGAGATAGCCGTGCCGGCCGGGGGTGCCCAACCCCTGGTAATCGGTTTGCGCCACCGCGTATCCGGCGTCGAGCAGTCGTTGCTGGACGATGCGCACGCGGGTGGTGTAGCCGTGCGAGGGATAGTCCGGGCCGGTGTCACGGGACGGCGCGCACCCGTCGGCGATACCGGTGGTGCCGTGCGCCCACGAGATGAGCGGCCAGCCGCCCGGCGGGGGAGTGCCCTCGGGGACGGACACGGTGCCGGAGACCGGCACGTCGTTCCCATTCGCATCGACGGAGCGGTACAGGACCAGGCTATTGCGTGCGCGTTCCAGGCCCGGGATACCAGTGAGTGAACGGGACCAGATCACCGATCCGTGCGGGCCGGGAACGAGATCGGCTGCGGGCGTGTAGAAGTCGAGACCCGCCGGGGCATCCGCAGCGGCGGTGCCGGGACCGCCGATGGCCAGTGTGGCCGAAATCAACGTCGCGGCGGCGAGCCGGAGCGCTCGGGCACGGCGATCGGTGGAAGCGTGGGATGTCATCGGTAGTCGTCCTTTCGGCGGATGGCACACCAGCGCCACATGATGATCGCGGCGGCCAGGGCGGCGGCGATCGGGAAATCGATGCGAATGCGATCGGGGAACCATGGTGTGCAGGAAAGCAATTGGGCGATCAGCCCTCCGAAGGCGGCGGCTGCGAGCGCGAACCCCGCCGCGGGCGCGGCCGGCGGCACCCGCCGCGGCCACGTCCACCGCGCTCCCCGGTGTCGAAGCCAG
>NZ_JBSGGG010000072.1:0-1827 GCF_053603795.1 Nocardia sp. NPDC004123 | reverse complement strand
CTCGTCATGGCGCACGCGGTGGACGAGCGCTGCGCGATCGATGAACTGGTCTGTGCCGCAAAGACATACGCGGTAGCCGCGATCGACTGGTGCGGTGCGGAATGAGCGGCCGAGCCGCCGGGGCAGCACCGGTCGCACCGTATATGGCGGTTGGGTTGTCGACCATCGTTCACGGCATCGGGGCGCGCGACCACGTCGCGCGCAACCTCGACACGATCGAGGAGACCATGCATGCGGCGGTGTCGGTCGTCGGCATCAATCTGCCGGTGAAACTCGTCGCTCTGGCCGAAGGGGCCCTCACCGGCTTCACCGACGAGATCTTCGATCTTCCGCACAGCCGGTGCGCCAGAGAGCTTTTCATCGATATACCCGGCCCGGAGACCGATCGTCTCGCTGCGCTGGCCCGGCTGTACGAAACCTATCTCATTGTCCAGTGCAAGGCCCGCTGGCCCGAGGTCATCGCGGACCGGTTCTTCAATGTCATGGTGGTGATCTCGCCGCAGGGTGAGATCGTCCATCGGGCCGCCAAGAACCATGTGTGGTGCCGGGAGCATTCGTGTACCCCACACGATGTCTACGATCGGTGGGTCGAGCTGTTCGGCGACGGCATCGACGCCTTCTATCCGGTGCTGCGGACCCCGGACATCGGCAATATCGGCACCCTTTGCTGCAGCGACGGCGAGTACCCGGAAGCCGTTCGGGCACTGGCGTTCAACGGTGCCGAGGTGGTGTACCGGCCCAGTGAGGCCGTGCCGATGACCGCGGCCGGTCCGGACGCCGGGGGCACCTGGCTGCTGCAGAATCGGGCGCACGCGCACTTCAACGGGGTGTACATGGTGTGCCCGAACACCGGGCCGGTCTACTCCAGCCCCGCCGCCGAGCATCCCGTGGATATCGCCGGTGGCAACGGGCACATCGTCGACTATCACGGTCAGGTGATCGGGCGGGTAACGTCGGGCGCCAACACGATCATCGCCGCGCCTGTGGATGTCGAGGCGCTGCGCCAGTATCGGATGATGAATCTGAACTCAAACTGGCTCAAGGACATTCGCACTGAGCTATTCCAGCGCATGTACGACCGGCCGATCCATCCGGCCAATCTTTGGCTCGATCGTGAACCCGGGCGACACGCCGAGGTGGATGACATCTACCGGGCCAATATCACTCGCCTGGTAGAGCAGCGCGCGTATACCGAACCCGCACAACGATTTCCCGGCGCACGCCATATCCCTGCGCCGGGCGACGGTGACATGGACGCCGTCGTGGCCTGGTGGCGGCCGTAGCCGTCGCCATTGACCCTCATACTCCCGAGCAGGATTGATGAACCACGCCCGCACCGATTTCCGAGCATTTCTGGACACCCTCACCGTGGCGGGGCTGATGCATGGCATCGACGAGCCCGTCGACTCGTACCTCGAGGCCGGCGCGATCAACCGCCACCTCCTCGAGTCCGGGCTGCCCGGACCGATCTACAGCTACATCAAGGATACGATTCCCGGAATGCGCTTGGCGGCCAACATGTTCGCGACCTTCCGGGGTGTCGCGATCGCGCTCGGCCTGCCCGCCGACACCGATGTGCACGACATCATCGACTGCTATCGCGAACGATTCGGCCGTACTACCGAACCCGTCGTCGTCGCGGAGGGGGAGTGCCAGCAGAACGTGCTGCTCGGCGACGACGCCGACCTCACCGGACTGCCCGCCATCCATGGTCATCCCGGTGACGGCGGCCGGTATCTGGGCACCTTCGGCGTCAGCGTCACCAAGGACCCCGACAGCGACTGGACCAACTGGGGCATCTACCGCGGCATGATCCACGGACCCCGG
>NZ_JBSGGG010000071.1:0-2195 GCF_053603795.1 Nocardia sp. NPDC004123 | reverse complement strand
TGGTAGCTACCGAGCAGGATCAGTTCTTCCACACACTGATCCAGTCGGCCCAGCGACTATCGTTCGACCCACGATGTCCGCAGCTGTACGAGCCGGAGCCCGACGCCGATCAGCGCTATGGAATGACCGTGCAGTGGTCGCCGCTGTTCGACACCCCGATCTGGGCGTCGATGTCGGAGCAGCAACGAATCCTGTTGACCCGCTGCGAAGTAGCGCAGTTCCTCGGTATCGCGATCTGGCTCGAAGTCGGACTGCAAGTCGCGCTGTTGCGCGCCAATCACGGTGCCGACCCCGCTCGCCCCGACATCGCGTTTCTGCTCAACGAATGCGCCGACGAGAACCTGCATTCGCTGATGTTCATCAAGGGCGTCGAGAGCATCGGAGCACACTTCTATCCCCACGACCGGCTGCAGAAACTGCTGGGCCGGCTGTTCGCGATGTTCGCCTGGCACGAGGTCGCCTACGGGATCGTGCTGGCCGGGGAGGAAATCTTCGACGCCATGCAACGCGACTGGATGACAGACGCCACGGTCGCCGACGCGATACGCCGCACCTCCTACATCCACGTCGTCGAGGAATCACGGCACATGGCCTTCGCCCGCCGCCGCATTCGCGACCAGCTCACCTCCATCTCGCGGCCACGACGGTTCCTGAGCACGATCGCCATCGCCGTCGGAACCCACGTCGTGGCCAAGAGCCTGATCAACCGGCGCGTCTACGAAGAACTCGGACTGCGCTGGCCGGAGGTGAAATCCGCGATCGACGCCAACGAGCACCACCGCATGATGTTCCGCTCGGCCACCGGCTCGTTCATCGAGTTCCTCCACCGCGAAGGCCTGCTCAACCGGGTCGCTCGACGTATCTACCGCGCCTCGAACCTGCTCTGACCTCTCGAAAGCGATTATGGCCCACGTCATCCTGGGACACTGTTGCAAGGACGTCTCCTGCCTGAGCGCCTGTCCGCGCGACTGCATCCGCCCCCGCCCCGGCGACACCGACTTCGCCACCACGCCGACACTGCACATCGACCCGAACTCCTGCATCGACTGCACCGCCTGCGTCGACGCCTGCCCCACCTCAGCGATCAAACCCGACCACGCCCTCACCGCGACCGAACAACACCATCTCCGCCGCAACAGCGACTACTTCGCACACACCGGGCCCCGAACCACATCCGGCCGGCGACCGGCAACGCCTCTCCCACGGCCTTCGAACGTCGGTGGCCGACGGCCCCGCATCGCAGTCGTCGGCGCCGGCCCCGCCGCCATGTACACCATTCGTGAGCTGCTGCGACGGTCCAGCTTCGTCGACGTCACCGTCTACGAACGCCACGCCCACCTCGGCGGCCTGCTGCGTAGGGCCATCGCACCCGACGCCGACCTGCGCGAAATGCTGAGCCTGTTCGATGTTCCATTCGGCGACGACCGGGTCAACGTCGTCTACAACACCGAGATCGGCCGCGATCTCTCCCTCGAGGACTTGCGCCGCCGGTTCGACGCGGTGGTCTTCGCCCACGGCGCCTCGATTCCCCGCCCCCTCACCCGATCCGACTCATCATTGCCCGTCGGTGTGTACGACGCACTCGATGTCCTTGCCAGCGTGAACAACCCATCCCCCGCCGAGCCGCCGCCCCTCGGGCCGCATTGCCTCATCGCCGGCGCCGGAAACGTCGCCCTCGAGGTGATCAGACACCTCGCCCACCAACACAGCACATCTCCGAGCATCGCCGCACTGACACAGGTGACCGTCCTGTCCCGTGCCCGCGCAGACCGGTCCGCATTTGCCACCCCGGCCATGCAGGACATCCTGGCCCTGCCCAATCTGTCGATACACACGACCAGAACCCCGGACCATGAACCCGGCTCCGCAGCCGGCCAACCGCTGAGACCGGCGATGAACCACCCAGCCAATCCGAACGACCGAGACGACACCCGGCTGCCAGTCGTGTTCTGCTTCGAACAGCACGTGACGAACATCGAGTCGACGGGCACCGGCGAATTGACCGTGTACACGACCGGCGGGCACACGTTCCCGGCCAGCACGGTGGTGCGTGCCATCGGGTTCCGCACCGCACCTATCGACGGACTCCCCGACACACACAACGGTCAGATCCTCAACCGAAACGGCAGAGTCATTTCTCCGACAACCAGGGATCCTCTGCGCGGCGTGTACGTCGTCGGATGGGCCAAACGCGG
>NZ_JBSGGG010000070.1:0-2344 GCF_053603795.1 Nocardia sp. NPDC004123 | reverse complement strand
AGTGCGGCGGCGGTCTGTAGTCCGGCCTCTGCTGCTTCTTCGGAGTTTTCCGCCAGGCAGTGTTCGAGCGCGTCGCGTAGATTCGGTAGCTCGCGGTCGAGCCTGGCGAACCAGTACGGCTGTCGGTCGCTGATCCACCCCGCCTCCGCGTCCAGCGCCAGCCGCTGATACCAGTCGCGGTGCTTGCTTCGCACCAGCTGATCCTCACCGGACTCACGTAACTTTTGCCGACCGAAATCCTGGACCGTCTCGAGCATTCGGAATCGCACCACGCCGTGGGATTCGTCTCGGATCACGATCGACTTGTCCACGAGTGTGGACAGCACATCGAGCGGGCTCTCCGGTGCCAGGTCGGTGCCGCAGATTTGTTCGGCGGCGTCGAGTTCGAAGCCTCCGGTGAATGCTGATAGTCGCGCCCACAGCCGTTGTTCGGCCGGGGTGCACAGCTGGTAGCTCCAGTCGATGGACCATCGCAGGGTCTGTTGGCGTGTGGGTGCGGTGCGACTGCCGCGTGTCAGTAGGGCGTAACGGTCGTCGAGGCGTTGCAGGATCTGTTCGGGGGCCATTGTCCGCATCCGGGCTGCGGCGAGCTCGATCGCCAGTGGCAGTCCGTCCAGCCGGGTGCAGATGCGGGCGATGGTGTCCTTGTTGTCGTCGGTGAGTTCGAAACTTGGCACGACTGCGGTCGCGCGGTCGGCGAACAAGGTGACCGCGTCGTAGCGGGGCAGTCCGCGCAGCGACGTTTCGTGGTTCGGGCTCGGCACGGTCAGCGGCGGTACCCGCAGTACCGACTCTCCGGCGATATCGAGCGGTTCGCGGCTTGTGGTCAAGATTTGCAGATGTGGACAGGCCTGTAGCCAGGTTTCGACCGACTCGGCCACGGCCGCGACCAATTGTTCGCAGTTGTCCAGGACCAGCAGCGACTTACGTGTGGACAGGAAGTCGACCACAACCTGCGCCAGTGGCCGTGCTGAATCGTCGCGCAGTCCGAGGGCGGCGGCAATCACGCCGACGAGCAGTGACGGGTCGGAGATATCGGCCAGTTCGACCAGCCATATCCCATCGGCGAACTCCCGACGCGCGGTCGTCGCGGCTCGCAGCGCCAGCCGGGTTTTGCCGATCCCGCCGATCCCGGTCAACGTCACCAGCCGGGCCGAGGACAGCAGATTCTTCACCTCCGCCAGCTCGGCGCGACGGTTGACGAAACTGGTCAACTCCAGTGGCAGCAGGCCCGCGGTGCGACGACCCACTGGCGCTGTCTGCGGACGCCACCCTAGGGTGGCGGGTTCACGGTCTGGGTGCTCGCGGTCGGGTTCGTCGTGTAATGCCATCCCATCGACGGCGAATCCATGGTTGCGCTGTGCTTGCCGGAATGCCTCGCCAAGCGCGGTCGACGAGGGCCGCTGGCGCGGGTCACGATCCATCGCCGCCGATACGATCGTGGATATATCGGCAGCGATGCCGTGCTCGTGCAGGTCCGGCACTGTCTGGGTGGTGATCCGCAGGAACTGAGTGACCACGTTCTCTCCGCTGCGACGTTCGAACGCCGCATGCCCGGTCAACGCACAGAATAAAGTGGCGCCCAACCCGTACACGTCCGCAGCCGGCGTGGGAGCCTCGCCTTCCAGTACCTCCGGGGCGGTGAACGCCGGGGATCCGGTGAGGGTGCCCGAGGTGGTCTGGAATCCGCCGGTGATGCGCGCGATTCCGAAGTCCGTCAGCGCGGGCTCGCCGTAATCGGTGAGGAGGATGTTGCCCGGTTTCACGTCTCGATGCAGGATGTCCAGGCGGTGCACGGTCTCCAGCGCCCCGGCGATCTTCACCCCGATCCACAACACGGTCTCGACCGGCAGCGGACCCTGCCCACGGATCCAGGCGTCCAGGGAGCCGACCGGGTGATACGGCATCACCAGATAGGGTCGTCCGCTCGCGGTGGTGCCCGCCTGCAATATGGTGACGATATTCGGATGACCCGTCAGCCGGCCCATAGCCCGCTGCTCCCGGAAGAAACGCACCCGGCTGGTGGTGTCCAGCTCGGCGGTCAACACCTTCACCGCCACCGTCCGGTCCAGCTCCGTCTGGGTACAGCGATAGACCACACCGAAACCGCCCCGCCCGATCTCCTCGGCATCCTCGAACCCGGCCGCGGCCAATTCCTCCGTGACCGGTACTGAGACTTCACGGGCTGTGCGGAACGGATCCCGCTCGTTCATCGGCTGCCCATATCCGCCGGTGTACCCGGCACTTACCAAGATGCGTTAACTCGTTGTTAACGGACAGCGTATCCCCAACGAACAACGGCGACCAGAAGTGCAAGACAAGCGGTAAGCGGTAGATCCGATCC
>NZ_JBSGGG010000069.1:0-2426 GCF_053603795.1 Nocardia sp. NPDC004123 | reverse complement strand
TAACGGGCCGATCGATGTGGCGGTCGACCCAGGCACGCACACCGTCTACACCACCAACTTCTCTGACAATTCGGTGTCGGTGATCGACCCGGCCGCCCACACCGTCACCGCGACCATCCCGGTCGGCAACGGGCCGGAATTGCTGGCGGTCGACCCGGGCACGCACATCCTCTACACCGCCAACTACAACGACGATTCGGTGTCGGTGATCGACGCGGCCGCCCACACCGTCACCGCGACCATCCCGGTCGGCAACAGGCCGATCGGTGTGGCGGTCGACCCGGGCACGCACACCGTCTACACCACCAATGGCAACGGCGATTCGGTGTCGGTGATCGACGCGGCCGCCCACACCGTCACCGCGACCATCCCGGTCGGTAGGACGCCGTACGGTGTGACGGTCAACCCGGGCACACACACCGTCTACACCACCAACTTCTCCGACAATTCGGTGTCGGTGATCGACGCGGCCGCCCACACCATCACCACGACCATCCCGGTCGGCAAGGGGCCGGCGGGTGTGGCGGTCGACCCGGGCACGCACACCCTCTACACCGCCAACAGGGACGGCAATTCGGTGTCGGTGATCGACCCGGCCGCCCACACCGTCACCGCGACCATCCCGGTCGGTATGCGGCCGTACGGTGTGGCGGTCGACCCGGGCACGCACACCCTCTACACCGCCAACTACAAGGACAATTCGGTGTCGGTGATCGACGCGGCCACCCACACCGTCACCGCGACCATCCCGGTCGGCCAGGGGCTGTACGGTGTGGCGGTCGACCCGGACACATCCACCGTCTACACCGCCAACTACAACGGCAATTCGGTGTCGGTGATCGAGCCGCGGCACTGAAATGCCCGCCCTTCGGCTGGGGTTTCATAACATCCGCACCAGAACCGGGTCCCCAGCCGCTGCACCGAAACCCACCCGGCCCGGGCCGACCTGCCGGCTCGAAGAACCGGCACCGCACCAGCCGTCGATCTGGTCCTGCTCGCCGGCCAGGCCTAGAACTGCCCGACACATCATACGAAGGGCACCCGACCACGCCGCGCAGATTAAAAATCAAGCTGAGCTTATTAGGGCGATGACCTCGGCGTGGCCAAAGCCGCTCCACGCCCGCGCTGTTCTGCTGTTCAGGCGACAGTGAAGGTCAGTCACGGCGGCGCTGGATGCACACGCTGCACGTCAGGGCGAAACGCTTGGTGAGTCGTGAGGTGAGGACGCGATCCCTGCCGAGCAGGCGGGGTCGTGGATAGGTCGACTCGTGGGTGCGAGATCGAGGCGGTCCATATGCGGCCGGTTGCCCTTTTGGTCCGTTCCATCCCTGGTTGAGTAGGCAAACTTTTTCTGGCCATTGTATGAGCTTGAAGTCCTGTGGTCCTACGACAGTCGCTTTGCCGCCCCAGCCGGCAACTTCACCGCAGGTAGAGGGCATTTTGGTGATCTTCACCCACGGTGTCTGGCCGCTGTAGTGCGGGTGTTGCCCGCGCCGCACACCTCGAACGTCGGCTTCACGAACTGTTGTCCAAGCAGGTCGCTGGTCTGTGCGCACCTGCACCCGCGTCAGCGGCGCGGCTCGATCACCGACACCGAATTGCCGTTGTAGTTGGCGGTGTAGACGGTGTGCGTGCCCGGGTCGACCGCCAGCAATTCCGGCCCCTGGCCGACCGGGATGGTCGCGGTGACGGTGTGGGTGGCCGGGTCGATCACCGCCACCGAAGCATCGTCCCAGTCGGCGGTGTAGACGGTGTGCGTGCCCGGGTCGACCGCCACACCGATCGGCTGCATACCGACCGGGATGGTCGCGGTGACGGTGTGGGTGGCCGCGTCGATCACCGACACCGAATTGCCGCCGTAGTTGGTGGTGTAGACGGTGTGCGTGCCCGGGTCGACCGCCACACCCGCCGGCCCCTTGCCGACCGGGATGGTCGCGGTCACGGTGTGGGTGGCCGCGTCGATCACCGACACCGAAGCATCGTTGCTGTTGGTGGTGTAGAGGGTGGATGTGCCCGTCGGGTCGACCGCCACGGCGACCGGCGTCTTGCCGACCGGGATGGTCGCGGTGACGGTGTGGGTGGCCGCGTCGATCACCGACACCGAATCGTCGTTGTTGTTGGTGGTGTAGAGGGTGTGCGTGCCCGGGTCGACCGCCACAGCGACCGGCCCCTGGCCGACCGGGATGGTCGCGGTGACGGTGTGGGCGGCCGGGTCGATCACCGACACCGAATTGCCGTCCCTGTTGGCGGTGTAGAGAGTGTGCGTGCCCGGGTCGACCGCCACACCGATCGGCGTCTTGCCGACCGGGATGGTCGCGGTGACGGTGTGGGCGGCCGGGTCGATCACCGATACCGAATTGCCGTCCCTGCTGGTGGTGTAGACGGTGTGCGTGCCTGGGTCGACCGCCACATCGATCGGCCCGTTG
>NZ_JBSGGG010000068.1:0-2701 GCF_053603795.1 Nocardia sp. NPDC004123 | reverse complement strand
TCCCTGCTCACCCACACGATTGCACGGACTCACGGTCGTTTGCCGTTGATCAACGCTAAACCGCCGGGACCGATCCCCGAAACCCGCAAGCCTCAACAGGCCACTGAGCTGAGCAGATGCGACCAGCGACCGCTTCGAGACCGTTCCGGTCATCGGAGCGATGTCTTGCAGTCAACTGCCCTGGGGTAATTGAGCCGTCCCGGCCGGGTAAGTACCCGGGCCCGCTGAGGTCGTGCCGGAGATCAACTGCGCCGAGCCGGGGTTTGGTCTACGGAACGTGATGACGCTCATCCCGATCGGCGTCATCGTGTCGATTCAGGTGGGCAAGAAGACCAACGGCCGCAAACGCCCGGATAGCCGATCCGCCGCGCCGAGGTGATACCGCCGGGCGCCGCGAACCCTCAGACCCCGCATCCGCAACGATCCAGCAAACAGCACCTCCGTGCGGACGCGTCCGGAGGCGAAAACTGCCAGGATGTAGTGCGACGACGCTGCTCTAATGGTCAGCCTGAACACCCGATAACACGGTGCGTTTCGCCTGTGCCGCCGACGGGCGACCTTACCGAGGTCGCCCTCTTTTCCCCGTTCCCGGGCTGCGGCTGGTCGGTGGTGGATGGCAGGGTAGGGAGATGGAGAACGACGGATGAGTCGCGGTGTGTTGGTGACGGGGGCTTCGCGGGGGATCGGGCGGGCAATCGCGGTGGCGTTCGCGGAGAACGGTGATCGGGTGGCGGTGCATTACTCGTCCGGGCAGGCCGACGGCGAGGAGACGTTGCGGCGGTTGCCGGGTGATGGACATGTGCTCATCGACGGGGATATCAGTTCGCCGGAGGCGGCCGAGGGGATTGTCGCGGCGGCCGTGGAGGCACTCGGCATCGTGCATGTGCTCGTCAACAATGCGGCGGTGAATCTGGCGCATCCGCTCGCGAAAACCTCATATGCCGAATGGCAGGAGACTTGGCGCAAGACCGTGGACGTCAACCTGATCGGTACGGCGAACGTCTCCTATTGCGCTGCCCGCCACATGATCGACAAGGATATCCCCGGCCGGATCATCAATATCGGCTCCCGTGGCGCGTTCCGCGGCGAACCCGACTACCCCGCCTACGGCGCCACCAAGGCGGGCGTCCACGCCCTCGGCCAATCGCTCGCGGTCTACTTGGCTCCTTACGGAATCGCGGTCGCGTCGGTGGCACCCGGCTTCGTGGCGACCGAACGCGTCGCCCACCGCGTCACCGACGGCGTCCGGGCCCAGAGCCCCTTCGACCGCGTCGCCCAACCCGAGGAAATCGCCTCGGCCGTACGCTATCTCGCCTCCCCGGAAGCCACGTGGAGCTCCGGCGCGGTCCTGAACGTCAACGGAGCGTCATACCTGCACTGAATCTCACTGCTCATTCGGGTAATCAACAGGAATGGTGTCACCAGCGGTAAAACGAGCGGATTCAGGCAGGTAGGGGCGGCTGATCCCAATAGCCCTGTGCGGCTACCGTTCTCGGCGGCGGTCGGGCCCGAGCTCGGTGCGGTGGTCCAGGGTGTAGACCCGGCGCTCCAACACGGCGAAGGCTTCCCGGCTCAGCTTGTCCAGCTTGCCGCGGCGGGCGCCGGCGGGGATGGCCGCTACCGCCTGGTCGAGGGCGGCCAGTTCCTTGCGCGGTTCATCACGCCGGGCGGCCAGCGGGGTGTCGGTGTTCGAGATCCTCGCCATCGAGTTCGATGGGGGAGGGGGCCTTTCTGGTTTCGGGTCGATCAGGGATGGCCGTTCCCCGTCTGCCCCTGGCACGTGACGCTGCCGTTGGGGTAGCAGAACGCGTTTTCCAGCGCACCCGACCCGGCCTGGCTGCCGGTTGGCGAAGTGCCGTATTCCTTCGACGCGCTGCCGGTTGCCGACGAGCCGTTGTCGATCGACGCGCTCCCGGTGGCGGTGTTGTCCGCGACCGGCGTGAGGGGTATCTCGGCCGAGGCTGGGCCCGCGACGCCGATGAAACCTATCGCGAGCATGAGGGCCGCGAATCCTGTTCGGACTGTCAGGGTTTGCGTGTTCACAAGCCTGACGCTATGTGAAATTGATTCATTTAAGATGGGATTCGAATCCCCCGATTTCTGGGGCGCAGATTCCTTGGGGGTCGGTATTCAGTCGGTGGGCTGGGTACCCGGATCCCGGCTCGCTGCGCCGTGCCCGCTGCTCGCACACGCACTCGGGATAGTCCAGTGGCGGGGTGTACACCGTGCGCCGCAGGCCCGGCATTGGTGTGTGCGGTGACCGGTCCGCGCGGGGGAACTCCTGTCGGCGGCGGCCGGGGCCGAGCACGGGATCCAGCCCACGAGGGCGTTCCCGTCCTCGAGCAGGCGATGCCCGTTGCAGCAGTGCACCGGTGCCGGTTCGCTCCAGCCGCTCGCGGTGCGCACCAGCCGACGCGGCGGTACCGCCACACCATCGACGGCGTACCGCGTGCGGTCGGAAACGGGCACACCGATGGGCATCGGTCAGGTCCGCTCGCCCCGCCACCGCTACGCTGGTCAACGAGGTCTCCGGTTGGTCTCCGGTTTTGCTTGGTCGCTAAACCACCTTCCGGAGACCTCGCCTATATGCCAACGCGGCCAACAACTTTCATCAAACATGCTGATGGGGTGCTGCCGCGACTTCCGCACGCCGAGGTGGTGCTGCTGTGCCTGCTGCTGTCGTCCGTAGTCACCGTCGCGC
>NZ_JBSGGG010000067.1:0-3042 GCF_053603795.1 Nocardia sp. NPDC004123 | reverse complement strand
TGACCAACACGATCATCACCGGGCGGGTACGCACGCTCGATCCGAACACCCCGGAAGCCGAGGCACTCGTGCTGTCCGGGGGACGCGTTCTGGCAGCGGGGGACCGGGACGCCATGCGGGCGGCGGCGGGACCGGATGCCCTGCACGTCGAGGCGGGCGACGGCGTGGTGCTGCCCGGCCTCATCGACACCCACCCGCACGTCATGCACTTCGGGATGCTGGCGGGCGGGCTGGTGGATCTGACCGACGCGGTCGATCACGCGGACATCGTGGCGCGGATCCGGGCCAAGGCCGCGCACACGCCGCCGGGGCAGTGGATCATGTGCACGCCGGTGGGCGAGCCGCACTACTTCATCCGCCGCTCCGAGCGGGATCTGCACGAGCGACGCCTGCCCGATCGGTGGACCCTCGACACGGCGACCGACGCGCATCCGGTGCTCATCCAGGCCTGGGCGCCACGCATGCCGAATGTGGTGGCGTTCAACACCGCCGGCCTGCGTGCCGTCGGGCTCACCGCGTTCATCCCGGACCGGGTCTGCGATGTCGAGATCGAGAAGAACGAATCCGGCGACCTGACCGGAATCCTGCGCGGACCCGTGACGAACTACTACACCTACGACCCCTTCTGGGGTCAGATCCTCACCAAACTGCCACCGCCGGACATGGCGAACGCGGTTGCCGGGACGACCGCCGAAATGGCCCGTTACTCGGCGCAGGGTGTGACCAGCGTGTACGAGGGCCACGCCATGGAACCGGAACACCTTGCGCTGTACCGGCATCTGCGCGCCACCGATGCCCTGACCCTGCGCGTCCAGGCGACGCTGGATGCCGAGTCGGTGATCTTCTATCCCTTCGATCCGCTGACCGGCGCCGAGTTCGACGACCGGCTGCGCCACCTCGCCGCGCTGTCCTCGGATCTCGAGGACGATCTGCTGCGCGTCGACGGCCTCACCCTCAGTCCCGGCGGCCCCTGCTTCTCGGGCTACTTCGCCACCTACGAGACCTACTCCGACCCCTTCGGCCGTCCCACGCGCGGTGTGCGTTTCGTGTCGCTCGAGAAGGAGGAGGCGTTCGTCAGGTTCTGCGCCGCCAACGACATTCGCGCGAACCTGTGCCTCGGCGCCTACCGTGAGCACGACGACTTCCTCGACATCGCCGAACGCGTGGTGCGCGAACACGATTTCCGCGACCGGCACTGGATTCTGCAGCACGCCATGACGATCACCCCGCAGCAGGCCCGCCGCTACGCCGACCTCGGCTTCCAGGTCACCACCAGTGCGGGCTTCGCGTGGGGGAAGGGCGCGATGTACGGCGAGCGGATGGGCGAGCACGTCTGGCGCGACCTGGAACCGCTGCACCGGCTCACCGAATGCGGCCTGGATCTGGCGGGCGGATCGGATTGGGGACCGAAGAACCCCTGGGAGCAGATCGAACTCGCGCACACCCACCGGTTCGCGGGCAGCGACCATCGCAATGACGGACCCGACCAGAAGGTGTCCCGCGCCGACGCGCTGCGCATGTGGACCACGGGCGCGGCGAAGGTGCTCGGCTGGCCCGGAATCGGTTCGCTCGCACCGGGAAACCACGCCGATGTGGTGATCGTGGACCGCGATCCGGTGACGTGCCCGATCGACGACCTGCGGGACACCACGGTGCTGCGCACCTATCTGGGCGGCACGGTCGTCCACGACAGCGGCGATCTCGCCGCAGCCGAAGAGACCGAGGAGGTGCGCGCGTGAACGCCCGGGCAACGGATCGGGTGCTCGATCGGATCGACAGCCTGCGTGATGAATTGGTGGCTACGCTCGCCGATGCCATCGCCATCCGCAGCGTGAACCCCACCTACCCGGACCAGGACTACGACGACCTGGCCGGCGGCGAATCGGAGGTCTCCGGGCTGCTGGCCGGGCTGTACCGGCAGGCGGGCGCGCAGACCCAGCTGTTCGGCAAGGCGCCGGGCCGCGACAATGTCGTCGGGGTGCTGCGGGGTAGTGGCGGCGGGCGGTCGCTGATCTTCAACGGTCATGTCGATGTCGTTCCGGCCGATGACGCCGCGCAGTGGACGCACGACCCGTTCACGGCCTTCGTCGACGACACCCACGTGTGGGGCCGGGGCTCGGTGGACATGAAGGGCGGACTGATCGCGCAGGCGTTCGCCGCCATGGCATTACGGCAGGCCGGGGTGCGGCTGCGCGGCGACCTGATCCTGCAGGGCGTGGCGGGCGAGGAGAATCTCGAACACCACATGGGGACCTCCGCGGTCCTCGAGCGCGGCTTCACCGCGGACGCGGCGATCATCGCCGAGCCCACCGGCGCCCGCGTCCCGCTGACCGTCATGCCCGCGACTCCCGGCGTGCTGGTCATGCGCATCACGGTGACGGGGCGTTCGGCGCACGCGTCGATGCGGTCCCTGATGCGGGCCGGGCATCCCGGCGAACCTATCGCCGCCAGCGCGATCGACGCGGCCCTGCGCATCCATGACGGGTTGCGCCGGCTGGAGGACGAGTGGGTGACGAGCCGCGTCGATCCGCTGTTCGACAAGGGCCAGTTCACCATTGGCCTCGATGTGATCGACGGCGGTGCGCGCGGTAGCCACAATGTCGCGTTCATTCCCGACGAGACCACCCTCGACTACGCGATCTTCTATCCGCCGGCCGCGGCGGTGGCCGAGATCCAGTCCGAAGTCGTGCAGACGGTCACCGGCATCGCGCAGCAGGACCCGTGGCTGCGCGCCAACCCGCCGCGCATCGACTGGCCGATGCACTATCCGGGCGGGCGCACCGACGGCGATCATCCGTTCACCCGGACGGTCTGTGCGGCTCGCGAAGAGGCCACGCTCGACACCGCCTTCGCGGGTGCGCCCGAGGTGCGGCCCTTCCCGTCGGCCACCGATCTCACCTGGTTCACCGCCGCCGGCATCCCCGCCGTCGGGCTGGGACCGGGCCCGCTCGTCATGGCGCACGCGGTGGACGAGCGCTGCGCGATCGATGAACTGGTCTGTGCCGCAAAGACATACGCGGTAGCCGCGATCGACTGGTGCGG
>NZ_JBSGGG010000066.1:0-3171 GCF_053603795.1 Nocardia sp. NPDC004123 | reverse complement strand
GACCCGACGGGACGGCAGACTTGGCGGTGTAGAGGCGGGCAATCAGGTATCTGTTGACGTAGCCGTAGCCCCAGTGGAGTTGACACCCGCGCTGCTGCGCCGCCATGGAAGCCGTCGTTGTCCCCGTCCAGAACTTCATCCCCATCCCTAGCACGACAGTTGTATTTTGTTGTTCTGCAGCAGAGTTGCTTCTGCAGTAGGTTGTCGTCAGTGCTGGATGATGTTGGGGGCTATGATGTTTCGGCCTGGAGACTGGGTTTCGATAGGACGTTCGCTCGGGCGGCTGGGGCGCGTTCTATCGCGAGGAGCCGCAGTGGTGGGCGCGGGCGTATCTGACCGGGTTGCTGGCGCTGGCGGAGCGGAGAAGTTCCTGGCAGCTGGCGGAGGCGGCCGGGATGGTGAAGCCGGTCGGGTTGCATCCGTCGCCGGATCGGCCGCGTCAGCGTCGCGCCACGCTATGCTGATCCGTCCCGGCGACAACTCCGGAACCGGCACCCCCACCACTCGATCACCGTGCGCCAGTGCGGATTCCGGCACGAGGGCGATTCCGAGCCCGTGCGCGGCCATGGTGACCAGCAGGCCGGGATACCCGGCCTCGAAGGGGATTCGCAACCGTGTACCCGCCTGTGCGGCAGCACGATCGAGTTGTCGGCGTAGCCCAGACCTGGGACCGGTTGAGGAAATGCTAGATGTTCATCGAACATGCTACGAGACTGACCGGCGGGCAGCTCAGCTGACCGGATTCCGCGCTCCCGCACGATGCCGACGAGCGTCTGCCAGCCCGGTCCAGCGCCGCGCCCGCGGCGGGTCGAGATCGAATTGGTCGAGCACCCGCACCGCGATGTGGTCGACGATGTCGTCGACGGTTTCGGGGTTGTTGTAGAACGCAGGCATCGGCGGCACCATGCGGGCTCCCATGCGGCTCAGCGCCAGCATGTTCTCCAGATGTATGTCGTTGAGCGGGGTTTCGCGCGGCACCAGTACCAGGCGGCGGCGCTCTTTGAGCACCACGTCCGCCGCCCTGGTGATGAGATTGTCGGCCAGACCGTGGCGCACGGCAGCGAGGGTGCGCATACTGCAGGGCACGATGATCATGCCGTCGGTACGGAAGGAACCCGAAGAGATCGCAGCTCCCTGCTCCCCGAGCTTGTAGGTGACATCCGCAAGCTCGCTCACCTCCCGCACCGACAGCGATGACTCCATCTCGATGGTCTGGTGTGCCCAGGTACTCACTACCAAATGTGTTTCCACCTCGGGCATTTCGTGCAGCATCTCAAGAATTCGCACAGCCAGCGGCGCACCCGTGGCACCTGTCACGCCGACGATGAGACGCCGGGTTGTCGTCTCCCTCATCAGACCCTCCACATCAGGCGGTCCAGCAGATCGGCGACACGCCCCCATCGTTCGCGCTCGGCGAGCTCCGGCGACGCATGAAACATCATGGGGGTCAAGGCGATTCCGATATCGTCGCGCTTGTACTCGACGAGCTCGAACACGCAGCCGAGCAGGTCGCCGTCCCCGAGGCAGGAGATCATGCGCAGCTTGGCGTGGTGGCAGACGGTACCCGCCACCGCGATCAAACCGGCAGCTCCGCTGCGATGCAGATTCGCCCGGGTGCGCGGGCTCGCCACCACGCCGAACAACCGGCTGCCGTCCGCCGCGGGCTCGAGTTCCGACCTCGACAGCAGCGCGCTGTGCGGGAGCCCGTGCTCGTCGATCGAGAGGAACGGAAAGGCTTGCTCCCGCGCCTCCGGGTCAGGGAAACCGCGCAGGAGCCCTGCGAGATCCTCGGGCAAGATGGCCATTGTCCTCACCTACCTTTCCGTTTCGTCCCGACCCTCGAATCGCGCCGCTTACAGCGGCAGGATCACGTTCCACCTGTCGCGGATCTTGCCGCGGGCGGCGTCGTCGAAACGATTCGCCTTCGGGCAGGAGAGTCCTTCCAGGCGAAGGGCTTGCAAGCATCGATCAGCACAATGCCCATCGACATGTCCCCGGCGGTCCGCTTCTCGGGAGACAGGCGCGGGTCGATGGCCGTGGTCAGTTGCGCAGCACATGAATCGACTCGGCGGGATCGATCCGGGTGAACAGTGCCCACTGCACATGGTGGATACCGGTGATGTCGATATCCTCGTCCACGACAACGAAATACCGTTCCGTTCCTACGCCAACGGTGTAGCCCAGTGGCTCTCGCGCAAGTCACTCTCATGGCGATGCCGTCCTCCTGATCGGTCATCCTTCCAGCACAGGCGAATTCGAAGATGGTGCATCAAGCTATTCAGGGCAAGCGGGCCGCGAAATTCAGCAGGTGTATCGCCAACTCGCCAGGTGCGGAGAGGAATGGGGAGTGTCCGGTGGGCAAGGTGACAGTTTCGGTGATTCCGTCACGTCGGTACAGGGCTTTCTGGACGTCGGGGGGTAGGAGTGCGTCCTCCGAGGTGATCACCCCGAGTCGTGGAAGCGAAAGGTATCGGGTCGTCGGGGCGTCGACAAGGCCGGTGATGGTCGCGTTCGGTTCTGGGGTCAGAAGTCGGAGGGCCAGTGCGATGTCGGCGGCATTGCAGTCGTTGTAGAAGAAACTCGCCGCGGCGGCCGGGGCCAGGTCGAATGTTTGGTCGTCGGGGTTGGCCGAGAGATAGGGGGCCAGTTTCCCGAAGACACCGGCCAGGGCTGGATCGGTGGCGAGAGATTGCCCGCCCTCGACGACGTCGGCTGCAACATACACGACTCCCGCGATCTTGTCCGCGTAACGTTCCGCCGCGGTCTTGACCGTGACCCCGCCCATCGAGTGGCCGACCAGTATCGCCTTGTCCGCCAGCGGATCCAGGACCGATCGGACCCGGTCGACATAGGCGGACAGGCTCGCGCTCGCGACCGGTGTGCGGTCGATGCCGTGGCCCGGCAGGTCCGGTGTCACGACCATGTGGCCCAGGGATTCGAGAATGGGCACGACCTTGTACCAGCACCACGCGCCGTGACTTCCGCCGTGGATCAATACGAATGTGCTCATGCCGCCGCCCTATCCCTTGTTCCGGTCGCTGATCGGGGTGAGGTGCCACCCGGCGACCTGGTCCTTGATCCGGCGTTTGAGGTCTTCCGGATAGCTGGTCGCGAAG
This sequence comes from Nocardia sp. NPDC004123, assembly GCF_053603795.1. NCBI lineage: Bacteria > Bacillati > Actinomycetota > Actinomycetes > Mycobacteriales > Nocardiaceae > Nocardia > Nocardia sp. NPDC004123. The sequence goes on along the minus strand of NZ_JBSGGG010000066.1, from coordinate 55 downwards.
TCGCTTCGCAACGGAATGTCCTGTGGTGCGAGGTCGATCGGCCAGGTGCAGTCGA
>NZ_JBSGGG010000065.1:0-3552 GCF_053603795.1 Nocardia sp. NPDC004123 | reverse complement strand
GACTATGAGATTCTCGGCAGTCCCGGCCTGACCTACGATTTCGCCGCCGGAGACCATCTTCGCGTGTTCGACGACGGCGGTTTCGAGGTACTGCGGCGCGGGGGGAATCTCTGCGTGCGGGCCTACCCGACGGCCATGCCGCCCTCCGATTCCGGGATCAACACTCTCACTGCGGGATTCGAGCGGCTCGGCGGAGTGGTCGAGATGCCGCCCGACCGACATTTCATCGTGATCACAGTGCCGGTCGCGGTCGGTTTTCCTGCGATAGAGGATGTGATCGAGGGATGGGCGACCGAGCATGCCTGTGCATGGGGGTACGGCAACGTCTACGACGAAGACGACAACCCTCTCGGCTGGTGGATCAGCGACTGAGCCGCTCCGATGTACGGGCATTCTGGATAGTGCGCTCGCCGGACACGCCCAGACAGCCGGATGCGCTCGGCGATGAGGTCAGATTTGGCCGATGCCACCAGGTCTCGGCCCGCCGATCGATGCCAGAGTTCACCGATAACCGACGTCGGGATTCATCAGCGGAACCAAAGGGGTTCAAGTTCGGGGTGCGGTTGTCCTTTGCCAATTGACCTGACGTATTGCCATCGTTCTGGCACAAGTGCGGGGCTTCTGCCATTAACCTGACGCGGATCGTTGGTTCCGACTGTTTGCTCGGGGGTCCGGGTCGTGGGTGTTGTCGTCGCCGTTGCCGGTGGTGATGACTGCTGGGTGGAGTTCGTCGACCCAGGTGCCGGCGGTCGCTGCAAGTTGCCCTTGTTGGCTTGCGCAGCAATACGTTTCGAGAGGGTCGAACCGGCGCGGAGGATCCTTTCATTCCGTGGTCAGAAGAACTTCTCGGGGTCGTGGTGGTCGGCGACGACGGGTTCACACATCGGCTACGAATCCTGGGTGGAGCGTGATTGGCTGATGTCGTTCGACTCGTCACCGCAGGTGAGCGGGATCGGCTCCCAGCCGTTCCGATTGTCCTGGCCGGCGAAACAGCATGTCCCGGACTACTTCCTGCGGCTGTGCGACGGCGGGGCAATCGTGGTCGATGTCCGTCCGGACTCGCGGATCGACGCCGATGATCAGGCGACGTTCGATCAGACTGCGGCACTGTGTGATTCGGTCAGGTGGCAGTATCGCCGCCTCGGTGACATGTCGCCGGTCCACGCGGCGAATCTGCGGTGGTTGTCAGGTTATCGCCATCCTCGATGTCGTCGCGCTGGCCTGGTTGCTCAGTTCAGCGAGGTCTTCTCCGCTGCCCGACCGCTGGCCGAGGGGGTCGGGGAGGTCGGTGATCCGATCGTGGTGTTGCCGACCCTGTTTCATCTGCTGTGGTGTCAGGACCTGGCCGTCGATCTCAAGACAGCGCGGCTGGGCCCGGGCACGATCATCGGTGGTGAACGACGATGACCAGCCGCGTCGACATCTTGGCTCCGGAAAGCCGGTTCCGCTGCGGCGGAAGCGAATACACGGTCATCGAGGTGACCGGCACTGACCTGAGAATCCGCAACGTCACCGGAACCGAACGGGTCGTCCCAGTTTCGCAGATCCTCGCCGACCCCGGATTCGCCTTGCTGGACGAACGGCGCCAGCCGCCGTTCCCACCGTCTGAGCAGATCGCGGATCTGCCTGCTGAGGTCGCTGAGCAGGCACAGTGGTGGGAAATTCACGTCGTCGAGCTACTCACCGGCCGCCGTCCCGATTCTCCGGGGTTTCAGCGGCGTCGAGACGGTCACGGAAGCGGCCGTGCGCAATGGCAATTCGCGGTCGGTACGCAAGGCCCGGCGCGAGGAGATGTCGACCTTCCTGAAGTCGCGGCGGGAGCGCATCCGCCCGGAGGATGTCGGCCTGCCCGCGGCGCGTGCCGGCGGACCCCGGGGCTGCGGCGTGAAGAGGTGGCGCAGCTGGCCGGGGTGACATCTTGGTTGCACACTCCATAGGTGCACATCGAACCAGTGGTGAGATCGAGTGGGGATATGTCTGAAAGTATCGATACACGCGCGGCGGCTGAAGTACGGCGCACCGAACTCGGAGCATTCCTGAGGTCCCGCCGGGGCCGGATCATGCCGGAAGACGTCGGACTGCCACGGGGTCAGCGTCGCCGTACGCCCGGCCTACGGCGGGAAGAAGTTGCTCAGCTTTCGGGCGTTGGCGTCACGTGGTACACCTGGCTCGAGCAAGGTCGTCGGATCAACGTCAGTGTGCATGTCATCGACGCGATCAGCCGTACTCTCGCGCTCGACGCCGTAGAACGCGAGCACCTCTATCGGCTCGCCGACGTACCTACCGTACCCAGCCCGCACGACGAAGAAGCGCTGCCGCCGGAGTTGCATGTCATCCTCACGCAGCTTCATCCGCTGCCCGCCGCCGTGCTATCGGCGCGTTACGACGTGATCGCCTACAACGGTGCATACGAAGCCCTCTGCCCGGGCTTCGTCAACGACGAACACAACGTCATCCGGCGCGTGTTCCTCAACCCGCTCTGCTGCAACCAATACGCGCGCCAGCCAGAGCATTTGGCCCGCATGGTCGGCTATCTGCGCTCCGCTTACGGCAAGCACCTGGGCGACCCGAGCTGGACGGAATTCATCGCCTCGATGGTGAACGATAGCCCCGCCTTCGCCACGCTGTGGGCGCGCAACGACGTGTCGCTTCCTCTTGCCCGCACCAAGACGATCCGCAACCTCATCACCGGTGACCTGGAGTTCTACCTGACCAGTATGTCCCTCCCTGTCATCGCTGGGGCCTGGGTTCAGATCTTCACTCCGGCCGACGACCTCGCCAGAACCAAGCTCGACGAAGTGCTTGCCATGGACCCTGACGTTCGCCGCAAGGTCCTGGTCGACCACATCGCCCAGTACCACGGGGAGTCCAGTGTGGCGTAGACCTGTGTCTGTCCAGATGTCTTCACAGGTGAGAGCAGGCGCCGCGCCCTCGATAACATCAGGTGGGCAAGCCCCGCAGGGATGGGGCAGCGGTTCGTGTTGCTCGCCGGGTAGGACGATGGTTCTCATCCCGGACGCGATGCCTTTTGTAGGCGACCGGGTGGAGGCCGCGCAGGTCGTGCTTGTGGATTGCCGGCCAGCTTGGGTTGTGTGGCGAGGCAAAGCGATCCACGCCGGGGTGAAATGTCCGTTGCGTACCCTGGTGGTCCCCTTGCCACATGGCAAGCCATCTCGCAAGGGTGTGGCAGCGACCCCGCTGCATTGCGAGATTGCACCGCCTGTCGTACCTGATAGAATCGGAATTTCCGATACTGAAGCCCGGGGCGTATTTGACGCATTGCGGTTCGATCGTGATCTATCTGTGCGCGTCGTAGCCGACAATAGCTGTGAAATAAGGGGAGCTGAGTTCTGGACATGCGCGCAGTGCGATTACGAGAACTAAGAGCTCCTAACAGGTTCGGCCGGTTGGCGTCGGGTTCTGTTGCAGTGCAGGATGTTTCGGTGTGGCTGCACCTTGGATCGTGGATGACGAGTTGTGGGCGGTAATCGAACCGCTACTGCCGGTGAAACCGGCCGGGACACCGGGACCGGCGCAGATGGACAGCCGCCA
>NZ_JBSGGG010000064.1:0-3903 GCF_053603795.1 Nocardia sp. NPDC004123 | reverse complement strand
GGGCGTGCCGTGCCCGCGGGGAAGGGGCCGGTGGGGCATTTCGACCCGTCCCTGATGAGTCTCGCCACGGTACGGAAATAACCCACGTGGCGATGTGCGGCCTCTACCTCAACGACCCGACCGCATGGCAAACCCCTAATGAACCACCGGGCGTCTAGCCTGTGGATCCATGACATTCGTCTACAACCTGGTGGTCGTCGTCCATCTGCTCTGTATGGCGGCGGTCATCGGCGGTTATGCCCTCGCGCGGCCGAAGGTTTCCGAGTGGATGTTGTGGGGTGCACGGGCGCTTGTCGTCACGGGCCTGGTGATGGTCCTCATGGCCCACTTCATTCATTCGCTGGACAAGCATCTGCTCATGTCCAAGATCGTGGTCAAGCTGGCGATCGGCGTCTCGGTGGCGGGGCTGGCCGAGCTCGGACACTATGCCAAGCGCGACAAGGTGATTTCATGGTCGGCGCATGCGGCCGGCGCGTTGGCGATCGCCAACGTGTGCGTGGCCGTGCTCTGGCACTGAGCTGGTCCGCGAGTTCGGGCATCGCCGAGGGAATACGTTCGTCTCCCATTCAAAATCGCATTTCCTGCAAAGCCGCCGGGCTTTCGCGCCACTACCGCCAGGGACCTCAGCTGGGCTGAGGTCCCTGTTCTTCGTCGGGGTGGCCTCGAAAATGGTCGAATCGTCAGCGGCGCAACGAAATTGGTGAGATCGGCGCGATGTGGCGCGCAACGGCACCGCGAAAGTCGTCAACTGTCGACTCACCGTCGGGTGCCACCTAGGTGTTGATTGTCTTCACCCCAGGCGGGCGGATGGACAACCGCACGGTGATAGATACCGACCGGTCTGAACTCGTAGGTTTGTTGTACCCCGAAAAGACAGATATCGGGTTCCATGTTCCCCACCAAAGCTCAAGTAGGAGAAGGCCGATGGTGATTCCACATCGTTCGCTGATCGTTGCTCATGTACGTCCGGACGCTATTTTCAACGTTGGCGAGATATTCGCTGAGTCCGATTCGTCGACGGATCTGCCGGCGATTGCGGGTGTGACCCGGCGTGAGCTGTGGGCTTTGGATGATCTGTATGTGCACTTGGTGGAGACCGAGGAGCCCGGTGGCGCCGCGATTGGCAGGGCTGCGCGGCATCCGGAGTTCGCCCGGGTCAGTGCCCGGTTGCGCGAGTTCGTTTCGCCCTATCTCGCGAATTGGCTGTCTCCGGAGGATGCGCGGGCTCGCATGTTCTACAGCTGGACACCACAGACCGGTCCGTCGCTGGGTTCCGGTCTCACCACACGAGGGAAGGAAGAGAAGTAAATGTTTGACACGTTCACCATCGAAACGTTGCGCGCGATCTTGGACGAGCATGTCGGGGTCGACATCGGGCCGGACGAGTTGGAGAGGGCGGACGCGCTGACTCTGGAGGAGATCGGTGTGGATTCGTTGGCGGTCTTCGAGATTCAGAGTGTCGTGGAACGTGACTTCGATGTCAGGTTGCCTGCCCAGCTGCTCGGGATGACCGGTGGTGACGTGGTCCGGTACGTCGAGCTCGCATTCATCGGGGAGGCCGCGTGATGTCGGGACACACAGAAAATTCGATCGTCATCGACGCGCCCCTCGCGCTGGTGTGGGATTCGACCAACGACGTGCGGGTCTGGCCGGATCTGTTCTCCGAATACGCTGCCGTCGATGTTCTCGCGGAGGACGGCGATACCGTCCGGTTCCGGCTCACGATGCACCCGGACGAGGCGGGGCAGGTGTGGAGCTGGGTCAGCGAGCGGACCGTTGATCCGGTCAACCGGACCGTGGACGCACATCGGGTGGAGACCGGGCCGTTCGAGTACATGCAGATCCACTGGCACTATGCCGAGTCCGGATCAGGCACCCGCATGACCTGGGTCCAGGACTTTCACATGCGTCCGGGCGCGCCGATCGACGACGCCGGCATGACCGACCGCATCAACACCAACAGTGTGATCCAGATGCAGCTCATCAAAGAAAAGGTCGAAAAGCGCCACAACGCCGCGGCCGAGACGATCACCACGCCGAGCATCCGGCCGGGCCGCATCGATATCGCAGACCTGCCCGCAGACCGTCGCCGGGGCGGTGAAATCAGGACTGTGCTGAGCCCGAAAACCGTTGGCAGCACGTCTGGTTTCACCGGCGTCGCCACGTTGGAGCCGGGGGAGCGCATCGCCGAGCACTATCACCCGTATTCGGAGGAGTTCCTGTATTGCGTGCAGGGAGACCTCACCGTCGACCTCGACGATGAGCAGTGGTCGCTGGCAACGGGGCAGGGACTGTTCGTGCCGATCAGTGTCCGGCACCGGGTGCGCAATACCGGGACCGAGACCGCAAACATCGTCTTTCACCTCGGACCGCTCGCCCCGCGACCCGAACTCGGTCACGTGGACACGGAACTATCGGCGGCTGCCCCCGGCACCGCGGAGAGAGCACGATGACCCGGGTCGCCGTCACGGGGGTCGGCGTCGTCGCTCCGGGCGGGATCGGGCGCACATCGTTCTGGGACTGCCTGTCGTCCGGGCGCACAGCGACTCGCCGGATCAGTTCCTTCGACCCGGCCGGGTTCCGCTCCCAGGTGGCGGCGGAATGCGATTTCGATCCGCAGGCGGCCGGGTTGTCGCCGAGGCAGGTGCGCCGCTTCGATCGGATGACCCAGTTCGCTCTCGTCGCCGCCCGTGAGGCGTTCGAGGACAGCGGTCTGGAGCTGTCCGACGCCGCGCGCGACATGTTCGGGGTGTCGCTCGGCTCAGCGGTCGGCGCGACCATCACCCTGGAGAACGACTACGTGATCGCGAGCGACAGTGGCCGGGATTGGCTGGTCGACGAGGGCTCCGTGCAGCCCTACCTGTATCAGGCCCTCGTCCCCAGCAGCATGGCCGCCGAGGTGTCGGCCCATTTCGAATTGCACGGTCCGGCAACGGTTGTCTCGACGGGCTGCACGTCCGGGATCGACTCGATCGGTCACGCACTGCACATGATCGAAGACGGTGACGCCGACTTCGTCCTCGCGGGCGCATCGGACGCGCCGATCTCGCCGATCTCCGTCGCGGCGTTCGACGCGATCCGGGCGACCACCTATGACAATGACGATCCCGCCCACGCCTCGCGGCCTTTCGATCTGACGCGCGCCGGTTTCGTGCTGGGGGAGGGTGCGGCGGTGCTGATGTTGGAGAAGCTCGACCACGCCCTGGCTCGGGGCGCCCACATCTACTGCGAGATCGGCGGGTATGCCTCGCGCTGCAACGGCTTCCACATGACCGGACTGCGCCCGGACGGGCTGGAGATGAGCATGGCCATCACGGATGCGATGAACCAAGCGCAGCTCAACCCCGACGCGCTCGGGTACATCAGTGCTCACGGCTCGGGCACGAAGCAGAACGACCGCCATGAAACGGCGGCCTTCAAGAAGGCGCTGGGTGCCGCCGCGTACGAGGTTCCGATCAGCTCGATCAAGTCGATGATCGGACACTCGCTCGGCGCGATCGGCGCGATCGAGATGGCGGCCTGCGCGTTGGCGATCGACACCGGGGTGATCCCGCCGACCGCCAACTGGAGTAACCGAGACCCCGAATGCGATCTGGACTACGTCCCGAACACCGCGCGCACCGCCACCATCGATACGGCTCTGTCGGTCGGCAGTGGGTTCGGCGGTTTCCAGTCCGCGATGGTCTTCACACGACCGGCGGAGTTGCGATGAACCGCCGCGCGGTGATCACCGGACGGTGAACACCGAGCACTCCTCGGGCCGATGAGTGAATCTTCCACCGGCACAACCTCATTGAATTTCCTCCCCACCGGAAGATCAGCCCGGCTTCGGCCGGAGAAAGGTGATGATTATGCGTAATGACAACGATTCCTGGGACATCAAGACGAGTGTCGGCGCTACCG
>NZ_JBSGGG010000063.1:0-3993 GCF_053603795.1 Nocardia sp. NPDC004123 | reverse complement strand
GGGACATCTACGATCCCGTAGCCAACATCACCGCCGCCTGCAACTACGCCGCCGCACGCTACGGCTCCATGGACAACGTCAACTCCGCATACTGATCGTCGATAACCCGGCCCTCTATACAAGGGCGTGATCCTCGACTTCGGCCCGGCAATCTCGCAGCGTCGCGAGGTTGTCGGGCCGAGCCTCAACCAGCCACGCTGTGGCGTCACACTCACAGGTGCGGAACAGAGCGGCTCGGTTGTTTTCGGCGGTGACTACGCTGCCGGTCTGGCGGTATTGCGGTGTGGGCCAGGGCTTTTCGGGCTGATGGCCGCGACCTCGATGGTGCCTCGATCCTTCGCCCTCGAGCTTCCCCGAGTACCGGATTCCATTGCCGGCCGGCACGGTCACCGAATCTGTCGTTCGGCGTCCTCTGCGATCCAGGCCGCGATTTGCGCGCGGGAGGTGAATCCGAGCTTGGTGAGGATGTGCTCGACGTGGCCCTGGGCGGTGCGTTGGGAGATCACCAGTTTGGCGGCGATCTGCTTGTTGGTGAGGCCCTGCGCGATGAGGTCCGCGACCTGGTTCTCACGCTTGGTGAGCGCCGCGGCCGGACCCGATGCGGGCACGGTGTCGGCAGGTGTCTCACCGAGTGCATAAGCCACGGCATCGTCCATCCCCATCGCCCGGCCTTTGCGGAATGCCGCATCGAATCTGCGGGCGCCGAGAGCGGATCGCGTTGTCCGGACGCACTCGTCGTGATTGTCCACCATTGGCACGATGGGCGCAGGGTTCCCGAAGGACCGCCGTCCTTCTTCTGCGGCTCCCATCAGTACGGCTGCACGCTCGGCGTCACCGTTGGCACCGGCGACCCAGGCCAGCACCTCGAGGCTCAACGCGGCGACGAACGGACTGCGCATTCGCCGGTTGACTCGCAGAGCGTCCTCGAACAATTCGGTTGCACGGGACCGTTCACCTTGCCGCCAGGCGGCAACGCCCAGGCCCCACAACGCTAGCGACCGGAAGTACGATTCACCGACCTCTTCGGTGATGGAGATCAACTGCCGGTAACACTGGATCGCCACTTCTGTATCACCGGCCAGCGCGTGCACCCCACCGAGTCGGGCCAAAGCAACAGCGTAAAGGGATCCTTGCCGATTCGAGTCGAGCATCCTGACAGCGCGTTCCAAGCAGGAGACCGCTAGGGCAAGCTCACCGCGATAGAGCGCCACGATACCGTCGGCGTAGGCGATCAGTGCCTGGTTCATCGGGGTGGGAACCTGTTCGGCGAGCACGCGTCCCTCCTCTGCAAGGGCGGCAGCCGCCGGCACGTCGCCCTGCACCGCTGCCATGATGCAGCCGGCATGAAGGGCTCTGACACGATCGGGTACGGATTGCCGGGCCGGGTGGTGCAGGAGCCGGTTGATCCAACGGCGACCTTCGCTGTACAGACCTCGGAAAGTCCAGAACACGAATAGTGCGGCGGCGGTTTGCAATCCCGCCTCGGCTGCCTGCTCGGTGTCCTCGGCCAGGCTGTATTCGAGCGCGTCGCGCAGGTTGGGTTGTTCGCGTTCGAGCCTGGCGGTCCAGTAGGCCTGCCGGTCGCTGATCCACTCGGCCTCTGCGGCCAGCGCCAATTGCTGGTACCAGTCGCGGTGCCGGCGCCGTAGTTGCTGCTCCTCGCCGGCCTCGTGCAGCTTCTCTCGGCCGTAGTCGCGGACTGTCTCCAGCATCCGGAACCGCACCACACCATTCGACTCCTCGCGGATCACGATCGACTTGTCCATCAGCGAGGACAGCACATCGACCGGATCCTCGGGAGCAAGGTCGGCACCGCACACCTGTTCAGCGGCATCGAGTTCGAAGCCTCCGGCGAATATCGACAGCCTGGCCCACAACCGCTGCTCGGCCGGGCTGCACAATTCGTAGCTCCAGTCGACACACCATCGCAGGGCCTGCTGCCGGGTGGGCGCGGTACGGGTGGCACGGGTCAGCAGCGCGTATCGATCGTCGAGGCGCGCCAGGATCTGCTCGGGCGACATGGTGCGCATCCGCGCAGCCGCCAGCTCGATCGCCAGCGGCAATCCATCCAACCGGACACAGATCCGAGCCACGGCGGCCTTGTCGTCGTCGGACAGTTCCAGACCCGGCACCACCGCGGCCGCACGATCGGCGAACAAGGTCACCGCGTCGTTGCGTCGCAGTTCCCGCGGCGACGGCTCCCGATCCGGGTCCGGCATCGTCAGCGCCGGCACCAGCAGCACCGCCTCGCCGGCGATATCGAGCGGTTCGCGGGTGGTGACCAGAATCCGCAGGTCCGGACAACTCCGCAACCATGTCCCGACCAGTTCCGCCACCGCCGCCACCAGCTGCTCGCAGTTGTCCAGCACCAGCAGCGACTTCCGAGTGGACAGGAACTCGACCAACACCTCGGACAACGGCCGCGCCGGATCATCGCGCAAGTCCAGGGCGGCCGCCACCGCGTTGACCAGCAGGGACGGGTCATGGACATCGGCCAGCTCGACCAACCACACCCCGTCGGTGAACTCCCGGCGCGCGGTCGCCGCCGCCCGCAACGCCAGCCGGGTCTTGCCGACACCACCGATCCCGGTCAGCGTCACCAACCGGGCCGCCGACAGCAGATTCTTCAACTCCGCCAGCTCAGTGCGGCGGTCGACGAAACTGGTCAACTCCAGCGGCAATGTGCCCGCACTCCGGGAGATCGGCGGCACCGGTAGGCGCCACCCCGGCGTGGCGGGCTTGTCCCGGCGCTCTGGGGCCGGTTCGGGTTGCAACGCCATCTCTTCGACCGTAAACCCGTGGTGGCGCTGCGCGCGCTGGATCGACTCCCCCAGCGCCGCTGCCGACGGCCGTTGGAGGGGATCGCGGCTCATCGCCGCCGCGACCACCGCGGACACGTCGTCGGGGATGCCGCTGTCGCGCAGGTCCGGCACCGGCTGGGTGGTGATCCGCAGGAACTGGGTCACCACGTTCTCCCCGCTACGACGCTCGAACGCCGCATGCCCGGTCAACGCACAGAACAAAGTGGCACCCAGCCCGTAGACATCCGCGGCCGACGTGGGAGTCTGGCCCTCGAGCACCTCGGGGGCCGTGAACGCCGGCGACCCGGTCAGAGTGCCCGCGGTCGTCTGGAACCCCCCGGCGATCCGCGCGATACCGAAATCCGTGAGCGCCGGCTCGCCGTACTCGGTCAGCAGCACATTGCCCGGCTTCACATCCCGATGCACGATGCCGAGGCGACGCGCGCTCTCCAGCGCCCCTGCCATCTTCACCCCGATCCACAACACGGTCTCGACCGGCAGCGGACCCTGCCCGCGGATCCGTGCCTCCAGCGAGCCGACCGCGTGATATGGCATCACCAGATAGGGTCGCCCGCTCGCGGTGGCACCCGCCTGCAGCATCGTCACGATGTTCGGATGCCCGGTCAACCGGCCCATCGCCTGCTGCTCCCGGAAGAACCGCGCCCGGTTCTCTTCGTCCAGTTCGGCGGTGAGGATCTTCACCGCCACCGTCCGATCCAGCTCGGTCTGTGTGCAGCGGTAGACCACCCCGAAACCGCCCCGGCCGATCTCCTCGGCATCCTCGAACCCAGCTGCGGCCAATTCGTCCGTGACCGACTCGAACACGTCACGAACTGTCAGGAACCGATCGTCCTCACTCATCAGCGGCCCACCATTCACCGGCGTCCCGGCACCGAGCAACACCCGGCAAATCTTCGTCAACGCACAGCGTATCCCCGCCGAACCTCGGCAACCCGAGCTATCGGGAAGGCGCTCCAGAGTTGGAAAACGCGGTGCGAACAGCCGAATACAGGGACACGGGCCGGCCCGTTCCCGCAGCCGGGTCACGGGTCTCCACCGCTACGCGCGGACCCCGCACGCGGATTGAGCAAGAAGCAGAAATAGGTATGTCTCGGGTAGATCGGCCGTCGTGCCGACACAGGCCCGCAATCAATGCTGTCTTCACTGCCGACGCGGCCGATTCACCCGAAAC
>NZ_JBSGGG010000062.1:0-4239 GCF_053603795.1 Nocardia sp. NPDC004123 | reverse complement strand
ACCTCGCGCCGGTCGTCGGCAAAGACCCCGTCACGCTGGCCAGGCGATGGGAGCGTCTGCAGGATGACGGATACGTATGGGTGACAGGGTGCTCACGCCGCGGGCAGATGGCACTGCTGGAGATTGACTGCGAGTCCAGAAGTCTGGAAGAAACCGCATCGGCCCTCGAACAGGACCCCGCTGTTTGGATTCTGGACCATTGCTCAGGTGCACGAAGCCTGCTCGCGCAGATCCGCGTCAACGATCTTTCATCATTGTCGGACTACGTTGTCCATCGACTGGGGGCGATGCCAGGCATCCGCTCCATCTACGTCCACCCGATCAATCAAGTTCTCGTCGAAGGCCAACAATGGCGGCTGCAGGCGTTGTCCCAGATCGAGGTCACCCGTGTTCGCCCACCACAACCCCCACGGCGGCGTGCAGCACGAGTCGTCCAGCCAGACCTGAAAGCCGCAATCGAGGAAGAAGTCTGGAAGGACGGACGTATCTCCATCAGCACAATCGCCAAAAGGCACGGCTACAGTTCCCAACGTGTATCGGATGCTCTTGCAACACTACGTGCCAGCGGTGAACTCATCATTCGTACGGATATTGCGCGTACTGCATCCGACCGACCCATATACACTTGGTATTTCATCAATGCCCCGGGTGAGACTATCGAAGCCGCGCGTCGAACTTTAAGTTCCGTTCCGGATATCCGCGCCGCTTTTACATCCCCGAGTCGCTACAATCTGATCCTTGCGGTATGGTTGCACGACCTCAGTGACATCACCCAGTTCGAAATCGCGCTAACCTCAGCGCTCCGAGGTGCGCGCATTGTTGATCGCTCAGTTGTGATGCGTGGCAGGAAACACCTTTCGCAAATAATCGGGCCAGACGGGCGGGTTTCCCGACCCGGGACGAAGAACATAGTTTCCTCGAATTAACCACCAGTACTAAATCGTCCCGTCATGTTCGGAGGGACTGTAAATAGCTCCTCTGTCAAGCGGTAGTGATGGTTCCGGTGGGTTGCTGGTCGGCGAGCATGGCGCGGAAGACGACGTCGGAGAGCCTGCGTTTGAGCATCCGTAACACTTCGAGACCGCCGTCACCAGCGGCCTTGCGTCGTGCGAGTAGCTCGCGGGCCCCGGGATGACAGCGTGCTTGGGTGAGAGCGATGCGATGAAGGGCTGCATTGAGCTGCCGATTTCCGGTGCGAGACAAGCGATGTCGTGCCCGGTTGGATGACCAGACGGGAACGGGTGTCGGCCGGGCGCAGTATTTACAACAGCCACGAAGGCGGGAACTCAACGGCAGAGCGACCCGGCCGACCTAATGATGCTGACACTGGAAACAACGGCTCTGTCCCTCTTTCGGTGGTGGCGGATAGCGAACTATGCCAACAGGATTCGGTGGCGGAGTAGCTGGAAGCTGGCCCTGCCATACATCTGCCGCTTGATCAGCTTTGTCTTCGTGTTCACGCCCTCGATCGGGCCGCTGCTGTAGGGAAGGGTGAGGCCGGCGACGGCGGCGTCATGGTCCTGATCGAGACCGGTCAAGAAGGGTTCGAGTTCGGGCAGTCCGGCCTCGCGGACCTGTTTCATCCAGCAGCCGAGCTCGCTGCCGCAGCGGTTGCTCATGATGTGGGCGAACTCGTGCACGAGCCCGGCGAGAGCGGTCATTTCGGGGCAGGTGGCGAGTAGCTCGTCGAGATGGGTGCGGCGCTCGGCGGGCAGCTCGGCCCGGCGGGTCATGATCCAGCTGGTGAGTCGTTTGGGCGAGGGCCCGATCCGGTCGCTGATGTGACGGCCCTGGTTGATGTATTTGTAGAGCAGGTTCAGGCTGCCGGTGTAGCCGAGTGCTTTCAGCTCCTCGAACAGGTGCAGAACCGGCGGCCCCGGGATCGGCGGCGCGACGAGCACGTAGGTGATCACGGTAGGGGTCGACGAGGCAGGCCCGATACTGAGGTGGGCGACGCATCCGGTCCGGCTCGGGCACTCGGGCATATCGCTTGACGGTGTTGAGCGCCAAGCCCAATCGGCGCGAGCAGTCCAGAAGACCGACACCCTGGTCGAGCAGATCATGGATGGCATGCCAGCGCTCGATGGTGGACTGCTCGCGCGTGAGCTGCTGCCGCTTGGGACCGTGCCCGGCCCAGCAGACGCTGTGGGCGACGACGGCTTTCTCCACCACGCGCCCGAGCCCATTCCACAGATGCCAGCGGTCGGATGCCTGCAGCGCTTCGGCGGTGGCATCTGCTGCGGTGGTCCTCCCGTGGTCAACATCGTGGTGTCCTTGCGGGAGGGCACCACTAGTTCGAGCATGGGGCAGGCCCCTCTTCAGCCACTCCCGGCACGGCACCCGATGGGAGGCAAGCCAGTAGAGAGCCACACCAAAGCAGACGGCGGGCAGCCGAATATTGGAAGCACCTGAACCAAGTCCTGGCCGGGACCCGATCCTGACACCAGTCTCTAATGGGTCCTGATCGGCGAGTTCTCGATTGGGTGTGATCGATTCGGGGAAGCTGGTCATTGGGCCACCGGCCGGTGAGCACTGTTCAAGTCTCTGGGACGCTGTCCGATTCCTAGAGTTAGATCGTGCCCCGGCCGGTCGGCAGGAGCACCCACCAGCGCTCATGGGATGTCGTGCCGATCGAGCACTGATCCATTAGGTCGCCGCCGGGTGATCCTGAGCCCGAACACATTCCGAGGATCAACGCTTGGAGGTGATCGATGATCTTCGTCGGCGATGACTGGACCGAAGATCACCATGATGTCCACATCATGGACGAGGACGGAGCACGGTTGGCTTCTCGTCGCCTACCGGAAGGACTCGTCGGCATCAGCATGCTCCACGACCTGGTGGCTCGCCATGCCCACGATCCGCAGGACGTGGTGATCGGCATCGAAACCGATCGCGGTCTCTGGGTGGAGGCGCTGGCAGCAGCGGGATACCGGATCTACGCGATCAACCCGCTCGCGGCCGCCCGCTACCGAGATCGCCACCATGTCTCGGGAGCGAAATCCGATGCCGCAGACGCGAAACTCTTGGCCGACCTCGTCCGCACCGATCGCCACAACCACCGCCCGATCGCTGGTGACAGTTCTGAGGCCGAGGCGATCAAGGTACTCGCCCGCGGCCACCAGAACCTCATCTGGGCCCGCACCCGCCACACCAACACCCTGCGATCGACGTTGCGCGAGTACTACCCCGCCGCACTGGAGGCCTTCGACGACCTGGCAGACCACGACGCCCTGGCCGTCCTCGGCCACGTACCCAGCCCTGCACAAGGCGCCGCCCTGACGCTGCCCATGATCGGTTCAACACTCAAACACGGCGGCCGCCAACGCAATATCGACAGCCACGCACGCCGAATCCAAACCGCCCTGCGCCGTGAGCATCTCACCGCCGACGGAACAATCACCACCGCGTTCGCCGCCCTGACCCGAGCGACGATCGACGTGATCGTCGAGATCAACACCCAGATCGCTGCCCTCGAAACCACTCTACGAACCCATTTCGACCGGCATCACGATGCCGAGATCTACCGGTCACTGCCAGGACTGGGCACCGTGCTCGCATCCCGGATCCTCGGCGAGTTCGGCGACGACCCTGACCGCTATCGCACCAGCAAAGCACGCAAGAACTACGCCGGAACCTCGCCACGGACCATCGCCTCCGACCGCAAACGCACCGTGTTAGCCCGACACGTCCGCAACAAACGCCTCTACGACGCTATCGACCAATGGGCCTTCTGCGCCATCTCCCACAGCCCCGGCGCCCGAACCTACTACGACCACCACCGAGCCGCCGGCGACCTACACAACCAGGCACTCCGCGCACTGGGCAACCGCCTCGTCGGCATCCTTCACGGCTGCCTGCACCACCATGCTCACTACTACGAACACATCGCCTGGGCCCACCGCCAAAGCGCCACAGCCGCTTGACAATTTACGCCCCTGGGATGTCTAACTAGCCGACTTCTGGGCCGAGAGTTCGTACGAACAACCCAGTCGGGCGGGTCAGATTTGTTAATGCGTATGAAGCGCTGCACGTATTCGCTGGCCACCATTATTCGAACACGCTGGCGGCGCATCCGAGGTCGTCATCAGCGACAGCCACACGCGACCAGCGTGAAACATGACCGAACAGAGGAGTTCAGCCATGGTAGCTACCGAGCAGGATCAGTTCTTCCACACACTGATCCAGTCGGCCCAGCGACTATCGTTCGACCCACGATGTCCGCAGCTGTACGAGCCG
>NZ_JBSGGG010000061.1:1634-4339 GCF_053603795.1 Nocardia sp. NPDC004123 | reverse complement strand
TCTCAGTGATCTGTGTGTTGTTTCAGATACTGCACAGTGGACGCGTAGCTTCTTTGTTGGTAAGTCCTCGGCCTATTAGTACCAGTCACCTACATCTGTTACCAGACTTCCAGTTCTGGCCTATCAACCCAATGGTCTGTTGGGGGCCTTACCCCCTCGAGGGGGTGAGAAACCTCATCTTGGAACAGGCTTCCCGCTTAGATGCTTTCAGCGGTTATCCCTTCCGAACGTGGCCAACCAGCCGTGCTCCTGGCGGAACAACTGGCACACCAGAGGTTCGTCCGTCCCGGTCCTCTCGTACTAGGGACAGCCTTCCTCAAGTTTCTAACGCGCGCGGCGGATAGAGACCGAACTGTCTCACGACGTTCTAAACCCAGCT
Source organism: Nocardia sp. NPDC004123 (assembly GCF_053603795.1). Classification (NCBI taxonomy): domain Bacteria; kingdom Bacillati; phylum Actinomycetota; class Actinomycetes; order Mycobacteriales; family Nocardiaceae; genus Nocardia; species Nocardia sp. NPDC004123. The sequence goes on along the minus strand of NZ_JBSGGG010000061.1, from coordinate 3,960 downwards.
CGCGTGCCGCTTTAATGGGCGAACAGCCCAACCCTTGGGACCTACTCCAGCCCCAGGATGCGACGAGCCGACATCGAGGTGCCAAACCATCCCGTCGATATGGACTCTTGGGGAAGATCAGCCTGTTATCCCCGGGGTACCTTTTATCCGTTGAGCGACACCGCTTCCACTTGCCGGTGCCGGATCACTAGTCCCGACTTTCGTCCCTGCTCGACCTGTCGGTCTCACAGTCAAGCTCCCTTGTGCACTTGCACTCGACACCTGATTGCCAACCAGGCTGAGGGAACCTTTGGGCGCCTCCGTTACATTTTGGGAGGCAACCGCCCCAGTTAAACTACCCACCAGGCACTGTCCCTGAACCCGATCAGGGTCCGAGGTTAGAGGTCCAATACGATCAGAGTGGTATTTCAACGACGACTCCACGAATACTGGCGTACCCGCTTCACAGTCTCCCACCTATCCTACACAAACCGTACCGAACACCAATACCAAGCTATAGTGAAGGTCCCGGGGTCTTTTCGTCCTGCCGCGCGTAACGAGCATCTTTACTCGTACTGCAATTTCGCCGAGTCTGTGGTTGAGACAGCTGAGAAGTCGTTACGCCATTCGTGCAGGTCGGAACTTACCCGACAAGGAATTTCGCTACCTTAGGATGGTTATAGTTACCACCGCCGTTTACCGGGGCTTAAATTCTCAGCTTCGCTCCGAAGAGCTAACCGGTCCTCTTAACCTTCCGGCACCGGGCAGGCGTCAGTCCGTATACATCGTCTTACGACTTCGCACGGACCTGTGTTTTTAGTAAACAGTCGCTTCTCACTGGTCTCTGCGACCCAGTACAGCTCCCACCGCAAAGGTGTTCACCAGACCGGGTCCCCCTTCTCCCGAAGTTACGGGGGCATTTTGCCGAGTTCCTTAACCACAGTTATCTCGATCGCCTTAGTATTCTCTACCTGACCACCTGTGTCGGTTTGGGGTACGGGCCGTGTACCAACTCACTAGAGGCTTTTCTCGGCAGCATAGGATCACTGAATTCGCCTCAATCGGCTACGCATCACCTCTCAGGCTATATGTCTGGCGGATTTGCCTACCAGACGCCCTACAGGCTTACACCAGGTATTCCATCACCTGGCCCAGCTACCTTCCTGCGTCACCCCATCGCTTGACTACTACAGCAGGGGTCGTATGCAGCCACTTCCGGCTCCCCGAAGGGAGTCCATCCGCTTTTGGATACTTAGCACCACTGATTCGCCATTGGGCGCGGATACACGGGTACGGGAATATCAACCCGTTGTCCATCGACTACGCCTGTCGGCCTCGCCTTAGGTCCCGACTCACCCTGGGCGGATTAACCTGGCCCAGGAACCCTTGGTCATTCGGCGGACGAGTTTCTCACTCGTCTTTCGCTACTCATGCCTGCATTCTCACTCGCGCAGCCTCCACGACTGGATCACTCCGCCGCTTCCCTGGCTACACGACGCTCCCCTACCCATCCAGACTCCTGGCTCGAAAGCGGGATAATGTCTGAATGCCGCGGCTTCGGCGGTGTACTTGAGCCCCGCTACATTGTCGGCGCAGAATCACTTGACCAGTGAGCTATTACGCACTCTTTCAAGGGTGGCTGCTTCTAAGCCAACCTCCTGGTTGTCTTCGCGACTCCACATCCTTTTCCACTTAGTACACGCTTAGGGGCCTTAGCCGGCGATCTGGGCTGTTTCCCTCTCGACTATGAAGCTTATCCCCCACAGTCTCACTGCCGCGCTCTCACTCACCGGCATTCGGAGTTTGGCTGACTTCGGTAAGCTTGTGGGCCCCCTAGGCCATCCAGTAGCTCTACCTCCGGCGAGAAACACGCGACGCTGCACCTAAATGCATTTCGGGGAGAACCAGCTATCACGGAGTTTGATTGGCCTTTCACCCCTACCCACAGCTCATCCCCTCAGTTTTCAACCTAAGTGGGTTCGGGCCTCCACGACGTCTTACCGTCGCTTCACCCTGGCCATGGGTAGATCACTCCGCTTCGGGTCCATAGTGTGCGACTGCGGCGCCCTATTCGGACTCGCTTTCGCTACGGCTCCCCCACACGGGTTAACCTCGCCACACACCGATGACTCGCAGGCTCATTCTTCAAAAGGCACGCCATCACCCCAAAAGGCTCTGACGGATTGTAAGCGCACGGTTTCAGGTACTATTTCACTCCCCTCCCGGGGTACTTTTCACCTTTCCCTCACGGTACTAGTCCGCTATCGGTCACCAGGTAGTATTCAGGCTTATCGGGTGGTCCCGACAGATTCACAGCAGATTTCACGGGCCCGCTGCTACTCGGGAG
>NZ_JBSGGG010000060.1:0-8407 GCF_053603795.1 Nocardia sp. NPDC004123 | reverse complement strand
ATCGGAATTGGCTGTGCAGTTCGATCTGTGCCTCGACGAGCGGGCCCGTGACCTCGTCTATCCACCGGAGAACAGTTGGCGGGCACGGCTTTCGCGTCATCCCGTCCCGATCCTGTGGCTTATCGCATTGGTCGGCGTCGGACCGGCGTTGGTCTACCTGTACGGGCAGAGCTTGCAGTTCGGCAGAGGGCGCCCGTCAGGGGCCGTCCACTCGGAGCTCATCCAGGCCTCGAACACTTTCCATCTGATCGCCTGGCCGCTGGCCATCGTGAGCTGGGTCTACCTGTGCCGGCATCTGATCGCGGTGCCCCGCGGCCTGCGCAAGGGCAGACGCTACGACGAGGCGACGCTTGCCCGCGTCCGATCACGCACCCTGTTCTGGGCCGACTTCGACGTGATGTTCACCCTGGTGTTCTGGATGATCGGCGCGGGGGTGTGGGTGGCCCTGCTCGGCGCGATAGCCGCTCGTCCGCCGCGGCTGTTGGCCCATGCGGCGATGCTGGTGCTGGTGTGCGGCGCGATCGCGGTCTCCTACATGTTCTTCCTGCAGGCGTTCTACATCGTCCGCTGCGTCTACCCGATCTACCTGCGCCACGGGCACACGACCGTTCGCGATGCCGTCCACCTCCGGGCACTGCACCGACGAAGCACGGTCTACCTCGGCATCGCCGCATCGGTGCCCCTGGTCGCCGTGCTCACCGGATTCCTCTACCTCGAGCCGGACGAGCGCGTCCGCATCACGAATTCGGTGCTGTGGTTGTGCGGGATCACCGGGCTCGCGTTCGTGGCCACCTATTGGCTGTTCCGAAAACTGGACGCGGACCTGCGCGCCCTCGAATGGGTCGTCGAGAAGCGATCGGGTGTCGAGATCGCATGAGCACTCCGGCGCGGGACGCTAGGAGGCGGCTGCGCCGGCCAAGCCGCGCTCGATCGCCGCGACGATCTGCGGGTGTAGCGTGGCCGCGGCGATGATCGAATGCACCGAACCGACCTCGCGCGCACGCTCGCCGTGTCGATCACCGCCCGCGACCAGTCGATCAAGCCTTGGCTGCCCAGCTCATCGAGCACCGCGCGATGTAGACGCCGCAGCCCGGCCTTGGTCCACACGATGAGCGGCCCAGGAGCCACGAACTGCACAGGCCGTCATATCTACGACAGACCGCCGCCGGTCTGCACCGGGTCGCCGTAGCTACGCCCAACCGGTTTGCTCAGGTGCCCGGCGACGACCTGGCCAGGATTGGTTGCGGCGAACGGTGGTTGCCTGGTCAGCAGCGCGGACAATTTTCAGGCCAGCGAATACTGGTCGGAGCTGGGCCGGGCTCGCCGTCTACGGGCGGTGACCGCGGCAGCGATCAGGTCGGCGTGCGCTCGATCAATGCGGTGAGTGCGGCGCGTAGGTCGGGGCGGGCTGCGCCGGAATACAGTTCGGCGAGTGCGATCTCGGCCACCATGGCGATGACCAGCAGCGCCACCGCGGGCGGGGCCGCCCAGCCCAGTTGTTCGATATCGGGCACGATCGCCGCGGCGACCAGCTGATTGCGGGCGGTCACCTCGTCGAGCAGATCTGCCTCGGTGCGAGACTGGGCGAGAAAGGCTTTGGTGCCCCGGGTGGCCAGGCAGGCGTCGAGGTAGGCGGCCAGACCGGCGCGCAGTCGCTCGCGGCCGGGCGTGAGGTCGCCGATGGCGGCGAGGACGAGACCGGTCAGCTCGTCGTGATACCGGCGGTGCAGGGCGACGACATAGCTGCGTCGATCCGGAAAGTGATGGTAGAAGGTGCCTTTCGCCATGCCTGCGGCCTGGACCACGGCATTGACCGACAGTCCGGCCAGGCCGGTGCGCGCGGCGACTTCCGCCCCGGCGTCGAGGAGGGCGTTGCGGCCCGGTTCCGCGGGTCGGGGCATGGCCGGAATCCTTTCCTGCGCTGTGTCTTCCCTCCGAGGGTACACAGCGGCTAGCCTATGACCGACCGGTCGGTCATGCGCGGCGCGTAGGGGGCATCGCGAGGCCGACCGGCACGAATCCCCGGGAGTACCCATGCGATCGGCCACCCGCTGCGTCACCGCCGCCGTCCTGTTCGCCGCCGCGCTCGCCGGACACCCGGCCGCGGCCGACGAGCCGGATCCTTCCTACAGCTACTTCGGCGGACTGGCGGCCGAACTCACCGCGCCCGGGCAGGCGCCGCCCGGCGCGAACGACTGGTCCTGCAAGCCCGCTGCCGCGCACCCGAATCCGGTGGTATTGCTGCACGGGCTGTCCAATGACACCGTCACCTGGAACACCCTGTCCGCGGTCCTCACGAACGCCGGCTACTGCGTGTTCACCACGACCTACGGCACCGGCGCGCTCGGCCCGGTCATGGGCGCCATCACGCCGGTCGAGACCAGCGCCCAGCAGATCTCCGACTTCATCGACCGCGTGCGCGCCGAAACCGGCTCGGACAAGGTCGATCTCGTGGGTCATTCGATGGGCGGCGCGGTGCCGTTCTACGCCCTGAACCACCTCGGCGCCATCCCGAAGATCGACCACTACGTGGCGCTGGCCGCGCCGCTGCACGGCTCCACGGTCAGCGGCCTCGCGAACCTGCAGCCGCTGCTCGAATCCACCGCGCCCGGAGCGGAACTGGCCGCACAGTGCGGGCCGTGCCAGCTCTCGCCCGGCTCGAAGGTCGCCATCGACCTGAACGCGGACCCGGCTCTCGCACCGGACATCCGGTTCACCACCGTGGTCTCCCGCTACGACGAGATCGCCACCCCCTGGACCACCGGCCTGCTGGACGGACCCAATGTCGACGACGTGGTGCTGCAGGACCTCTGCCCGACCGACTACACCGAGCACTACGAGCTGCCCGCGGATCCGGTCACTGCGCGCGTGGTCCTCAATGCCCTCGACCCCGCGCACGCCACACCCGTCTCCTGCACGGTCGTCCTGCCTTTCGCAGGACCGCTAGGTCGATAGCAATCCAACAGTCGAGCCGCCTGCCGCCCATCCCAGCCCTGACATCCGCACCCACACGAAGGCCAACGCATGATCGACTGCGAATTCCCCACTCGCACTGAGCAATCCGGGCAAGAAGTGACGGTCGAGGGCACGCTCGCCGCGCTGCGGACGGCTCGGGCACGCGCGCACGGCGAGCTCGAAGCCGCACTGGCGGCCGGACTTACCACCGCCGCTATCGAGGACTGGATTCTCGATCTCGACGACCAGATCACAGTCATCGCCGAGGCGATCGGGAATCTGAAACTGCTTGGGAAGCAGAAGTTCTGCCATTGAACTACAAGGCGAATGGCGTCCTGGGGCCGCAACCTCATGTGGTGTAGGGGTACACCCCATGCCGACAGCCGTTCGGAAAACGATCGATGCAAGCAGTCCGCCGGCCCAGCGGCGTCGAACTATCGCGCGGTCACGTAATCGGTCGAGGGGGAGCGCTGGAGTGCAGATGTTCATCAGCGGGCGGGTCAGCCGCTGCGGCGGTGAGGCCCACGTCGTCGTCGGTGCACACCGGCCGGTCGCCGGGTGCGCCCGCGATGACAAGGTCTGCCGCGTCGAAATTTGCCACGCGGACACCGTCGTGCAGCTACACCCCCGGCCGGGGTCCACCTGGGTGGCACTGGACAACGCGCTGAGTGAGGTCACCCGGCATCTGGGCATCGCCCTGCTGTGGTTGCTCGCACACGTCGCGATCAGGTCTGCGGTGCACGAACCCTAGGCCCGGTCGGGCGGCAGCCGATAACGACGGTGGATTCCATTGCATGCTCGGCGATTTCGGAGAATCGAGCGGCGGCCGGCCGATATGAGGGCCCGAAGACGCTGAGCACGGCGATGATCCGCCCGTCGCAGTCTCGAGCGGGGGCGACCGCGTTCGGCCCGCCCTCCAGCTCCTCCTCACAGGCCGCCTCCGGACCTGTCCGACGAGGAGGGCGCCCCTTACGGGCAAGTTCCAGTCGGACCACAAGCATACGAGTTCGATCCCTAGCATCTGTTCCTCATCGAGAACGAAACTCGTGGGCGATTGCTTTTATCAGGGCCCCTTCGATTGGCCAACTTCGATGAGGTGGCCGTCGGGATCACGGATGTAGGAGCGGAATTCGTGGGGGTGGTCGACTGGTTCGGTCAGAAAATCCGCACCTCGGGCGGTCCATTCGCGCTGCGACTGGTAGATGTCAGCGACGCGGATGTTGAGGAAGGCGCTGACCGTGTCGGGGTCTTGCGGCGTGGTGAGGGTTACGGTCGGTTTGTCCGCTGTCGGACCACCGCCGTCGTTGAGAATCAGCCAAGTGTTGGCCAACTGCAGGATGACGGGGTCACGGTCATGCACAACCTGGGCGCCGAACACAGTCCGGTAGTAGTCGCGCGATCTGTCCTGGTCGGAGACGACGAGGAAATGGGTGACCACGAAACCGTCGCGCGGGGGAAACTCGAACTGTTGTGAAGTAGTCATGGGTGGCCTCCTCTAGCTTGCAGCTCGGGTGCGGTCACAGTCTCGACCGACGCATAGTACCTGACCTAGCTCCAGCATCACTTCGGTTTGTAGTGCCTGTCCTCGCTGGTAGCGAGCGGGTTTTGCCTGGTGTTGATGTCTTCGTTGCCATGTCGACCAGCGGAGCAGCCAGGTGGGGTGCCGCCCGCAACTGGGGCTGGTCGCGATGGCCGGCCGCTGAAACCCAGCAGATCGAACACATACAGGCACGCCGGCACCGCACGGATCAGCGCTGGGCTCGGGCGTGTCACGCCCATGCGGCGCCCGATCCGGGAGAACCGCGGCACCCCGTCGCGGTCCGGGCCACTAGTTCACCGTCGAGGGCGATGTCCCGCCCCGCCGCTAGCGACACCATGGCGTGGGAGATCTCGGGGAAGGCCGCGTTGAGGTAGTTGCCGTTGCGGCTGACCATGTAGCACACGCCGTCGGAAATCCATGCCAGGCAGCGGATTCCGTCGTACTTCCATTCGTAGGCGTACCGGGTGTCGTCGTCGCTCGCTCGGCCCACAGCGCACGGTGTTCCTCCGCGTCCGATGGAAGCCAACACCGCAGCCGGAGTCGCTCGGTCAACAGACTCGCCGCGAACTCCGAGTACGTCTCCACGATCCAAATCTATGCGAGGCGCCACCGGTAGGTCAGCATGTCCGACTGACCGAAATACCCTCGGCCCGTTGACCTTCAGCGCACCGGGCGCCACGCTGCCCGCGATGAGGGCTCTGCGCGGAGCAGGCAGCTTCCCGATATGGGGATGTGGCGGCCAGGACTACGTCATGGTCAACGGCGACGTCGTCGAGTTCCCGAACCCGCAATACCGGTGCCGCCGAAGCGCAAGTAGCGCTACCCGGTGCAACACCGCCGCCAACGCGATCAGGCGAGTAAGAGAGACTTTCTCGCATGAGTCTTGCAACCCATCTGGAGCAGCTCGGCCGCCCGCTGGTCGATGAGCAGCTGGCGCACCCGACCGTGGCGGGGATCGCGAAAGGCGAACTCGCCGAGCCGGTGTTCTGCTCCTGGCTGGAACAGGACTACCTGTTCCTGCTCGACTATGTCCGCGTCTTCTCCCGCCTCGCCTGGCAAGCGCCCGCCGCCCACCTCGGCGACCTGGTCGACCTCGCACACGCCACTTTCCACGACGAAATCTCGCTGCACCGCGGTCTGGCCGCGGAGTTCGGCGCCGACCTCGACGGCGCCGTCAAGGGCGAGCCATGCACGAAATACACTGCGTTCCTGCTGGATTCGGCCGCGAACTACGCCGACGGCCTAGCCGCCCTCTATCCCTGCATGTGGGGCTATTCGACGCTCGGCGCCATCCTCGCACAGAACCCACCCGCCGACCCGCGCTACCAGCGCTGGATCGACACCTACGCCGACCCCGGCTTCGCGGCTCTCACCGCCCGCTGCGCCCAGATGCTCGACGAAGCCGGCGGCGACAACGCGGAGGAGCTGTTCCTGACCGGCATGCGCCACGAACTCGCGTTCTGGGATGTGCCGCTCAGCCGCGGGTGAACCGATAGGCCATATCGGTGAGCGGCCCGACCTCGATCTGAGAGATCCCGTTGATGCCCAGGTCCATTCCTGGAGGTTCCATCTGGTGCGGTGTGTCTCCGCTGATGCGTGAGGCAAGGACGGCACGATGGGCAGCACCCGCCGAGAGGAGCGCATCGTGTTCCAGCAGTTCGTGGTACCCGATGAGGATGAGTTCATCCAGGAACTGGGGATCGAACTCGTGCCAGAGAACTACTGCACCGAGACGGCGAATCACGCCGTTTCGTAACCGAATTCGACACGGACTCACTGGCAGGCAGGCTCGAGATCACGGTGGGCGAGTCTGTGGCGATTCTCGATCAGCTGCTGTTCGTCTGAGCATCTTCGACATGCGAGAGCACCCGGTTTCCTCCATCCTCGACGACCTCCCCACCACCGACTGACTGCTCACCGGTCAACATACGTATCGCTGGTATTCGAGCAGAGCGCTGTAATCGGCCACTTAAGACTGGTGTTAGGGCCGGGTCCCGGCCAGGATTCGGTCCAGGTGCCCGGTGCGATGCTCGGTCAATCGGCTGCCCGCCAGCATGATTCGGTGTGGCTCTCTCATGGCTTGCCTCCCACCGGGTGCCGTGCGGGAGTGGCTGGAAAGGGGTCTGCCCGGCTCGAAGTAGCGGTGCCCTCCTCGCACGGACACCAACCCATTGCGAGGCAGAAAGGGACGCCGGTGACCGTCACCATCGGGATGGATCCACACAAACGCTCGGCCACCATCGAGATCATCGACGCGGCAGGCCATATCCTGGCCGTCGGCAGATACACCACCGACACTGTCGGCTATACCGAAATGCTCACCACTGCACAGCAATTCACTGACAGGGCCTGGGCGGTCGAGGGCTGCAACGGCATCGGCCGCCACCTCGCACACCGCCTGGTCCACGACGGCGAAACCGTAGTCGACGTGCCCGCGAAACTCTCCGCACAGGTGCGGGTCTTCGCCACCGGCAACGGCCGCAAAACCGACCCGGTCGACGCCCACTCGGTCGTTCTGGCCGCCCTGCACGCCCCGAACCTGCGTCGCGTCCAGCTCGATCCGGAACTGGTCGCACTCGGCCTGCTCGCCGACCGACGCGACGAACTCGGCCGCGCCCGCACCCAAACCCTCAACCGCATCCACCGGATCCTGCTCGACCTGATCCCCGGCGGCGCCAAGAAATTCCTGTCCGCACCCCAGGCCCGCGACCTGATCACCGACCTGCGCCCCTGCGATCCGGTCGGGCGGGTCCAGCTGCGGCTGGTCATCGAGCTGATCGAGGAACTCGAAACCATCGACCGCAAAACCAAAACCGCCGACAAAGAACTACGGCAACTCATCCTCGACCGCGGCTCGACCCTCATGGACCTGCACGGCATCGGACCCTCCAGCGCGGCACGGCTTCTGGCCGACACCGGTGATATTCACCGTTTCGCCACCCGCGACCGGTTCGCGTCCTGGAACGGCACCGCGCCCCGGGACGCCTCCTCCGGCGATCAACAACGCCATCGTCTCTCCCGCGCCGGCAACCGCCGAATCAACCGCGTCCTGCACATCATGGCCGTGGTCCAGCTGCGCCGCCCCACCGCCGGGCGCGTCTACTACGACGCCCGCCGAGCGGGCGGGAAGACCTCGATGGAAGCGATGCGCGCACTCAAACGGCGACTCTCCAACACCGTCTACGCGCGGATACTCGACGACCCGCGAAAACGTGAATCAGCAGGCCCGGGAGGGCAATCGGGAACGACTCCTGACTCCAGCGCGACCGGGCTTCAACCCGCACCCGATCCTTCGGACAAGCCACATCCCGGACCCACCAACCAGGCTAACCCCACACCCACATCCCGGTCTTGACATAAAGGGGAGCCAGAAGAGTGCGTTCACCTGACGCGACCTGGCTGGCGGGTGCGGTGCGCAAGTCCGTGCGCTGGTTGTTCAGGTTACGGGGGACCTTCAGCCGGAACAGTGCCCCGAAAAATAGGGGCACATGATTTGAAATGCGAATGCTTCACAGTCGGTAGCCTCGGGGACCTCTACACCTACCCAGTTGGGGGAATTACGTTGTCCAAGTTCGACACTCGAACGAAGCTTCGCGCATCACTCGCCGCCGCTGTGCTTTTCACCGGACTGGCCGCAGCCAAGGGCGCAGCCGTCGCTACACCGATCACCGTTCAACCCGTCGCAACGACCGGGTCTTCGAGCCAGCTCGCGACGGGGTCGTCGGACATAGGGCAGGTGCTCGGCAGGATGGTCAGCGTCTTCCTCGCTTGCGGCCGCCTGGACTTCTGCGGCGTCGCGCACGGATAGTTGAGATTCCCGCTGGAATTCGGCTTCCGATCCTTTTCTCCGTCACCGCAACCTCCCGCAGCGAATTCTCCTGTGGGAGGCCCGCATTCCCGAGAATCAATTCC
>NZ_JBSGGG010000059.1:0-8610 GCF_053603795.1 Nocardia sp. NPDC004123 | reverse complement strand
GTGTTCGCCAGCGGGTGGCGTAGGCGATCTGGTCGCGCTCGGCGATCCGGAACACCAGCCGCGGCCACACCGCGCGCATGCCGAGTTCCCGCAGCTGAATGAGCAGGGGACTCGGCGCTGAAGTTGCGTTGGACCAGATCGTCGTGGACCGGCGGGCCGGGCCTGCCCTTGCCACGGCGCTTCTTGCCGAACACGCTCCACCAGCCCTGCGCCGAGCAGATCCGCCAGGCGGTCCGGTCGGCCATCGGCTCACCGGCGGCGCGGGCCTCGTCGGCCAGGAATCGGTAACCGAATTCCGGATCATCGCGGTGGGCGTCGAACAGGGCGTTGGCCCGATACGCCTGCTCGAGGTCGGCGTCGGTGACCGGTTCGGCCAACCACCGGCAATAGGGCTGACGGGCCAGATTCAACACCCGGCACGTCACCGTGACGGGGATTCCGTCCTCGGCCAGCTCGCGGACGAGCGGGTAGATCATTTCCCGGCAAGTTCGCCTGCGCGAAATACGCGGCGGCCCGCTCGAGGACCTCGTTCTCCTGCTCCAGCAACCGAATTCGCCGCTTCGCTTCCCGAAGCTCAGCCGACTGCTCGTACTGGTACCCGGTTTGGTTCCCCCGTCGATATCGGTCTGACGCATCCATTTCGACAGCGTCATCGGGTGGATTCCGAAGTCGACGGCGATCTGCTCCAACGTCACCCCGGCATCACGATTGCGAGCCACCCGGCGACATCGTCGCGGAACTCGCGGGGGTAGGGCATGGGCACGGCAGCATCCCTCCAGCCCGCCCGAAGGCAAGCCAAATCAGATGTCACCTATCTGTGCAGCAGTCCCGTCCGTGATCTGATGCGTACTATCGGGCGTGGTTAAAAGTGGTGCAGCCGTAGTCAGTTTGGCTTTTCTGGGTGGGTTGGCGGCCATAGTGGGGGCCCTCAGTGCAGTTCATGCCCTGCGTGACGGTTACAGCGCCGGCTTCGCCGACCTGTACACCGTCATGCCACGGGGATGGTTGCGCGGCTACTACTGGCTGGCAGCCGTTTTCGATCCGAGCGCAGCGCTCCTGCTGATCGTCGGTGCGATCCTGCTGATCGTGCGCCGAGGACCAGGACAGATCCTGGTGATGGCAGGTTGTGCCCTGGTGATCGTGCTGGGCGTCTTCGGAGCAGTCGTCAAACCGGACCTCCTCGGTACCGGCCCGGCAGGATTCATGGACCACATGATCCGCCTTGCCCTGCTCGGCTTTCCGATCGTCACGATCGCCTTGGCGAAACCCCGCCTCACCCGCCGACCCGTTTGACGACCGCGTCCGCGACGGCACCCGCATCGCCGTCCGCCAACTCGATCTCGATCACGGCGGTGGGCGTGACCCGTACGGCGCAGTTCCATTGCCGGTCCACCGCCTGCGGATTCAGCGAATGATATGTCCACTCCGCAGCATTCGGCCGGGTACGAACACTGTCGATAAGGACAGTCGCGCCCGCAGCGCCGATCGGGATCTTCGTTCCCGCGCACGCCTGGAGCGCCGTCGTGATCGCGACTACGGCGCTCGAACCGGTCGAACGATAGAGCGCGACAGCTTCGTAGCTCGAGGTGCTCTGGCCGGTCCCCTTGTCGATCTGCCGTTTTCGGAATGCGGTGAAGTCCGATCCGTACAGCTGCCGGAACCCGATCCCAGCCAACACCGCGCAGGTTTCCGGGTGGATGCCGGCGAGGTGCTCCATCGCGTCGGCCGGAACGGTCTCCTGATCCTTGGCGTAGTCGGCGGCCATCGCGGCGTAGGTGGCCGAGTCGATGGTCTTCGCCTTGGCAGGATTGATGATCTGGTCAACATCCTTGGGCGCCAACAGCAGTGCCTCGATATCGGTCCCCGAACCTGTCGATCCCGCCGATCCACACCCGGTCAGCGCGAACACTGCGGCAACGACCGCCACCTTCACGGTGATCGATGATTTTCCCACGACCACAGTCGTCCCCCGTTTCGATGTTGGCCGCGCGTTCAGTCGGTTCTGCGGGAAACCAGCCGCGGATTGTCGCCTCCCGAACCCTCTGCCCCACTGGGTTGTGTCTTCCAGTCGGATTGATCGGGTCGGTTGCGAACCCGTGCGACAGCCCGTCCCGTGCCGGACCTGGTCAACTTGCGGAGCTCGGCCGGTCGAGTTCGCTCATGGAGTTTAGGAGGCGCGCCAGGAGATCGGCGGCGCGTGTGATGCGGTCGGGCGGCCAGTCGTCCGGGTTTTCTGCCCGGGTGAGCATGGCGCCGCGAGAAGCGAGGTGGAGCAGGTCGGTCGCAGCCTCGGGTTCGAGGACCTCCGCGGCGTCGACGGCATCGCCGAGCACGGTGTGCAAGTGGTCGAGCTCGCGGTGCACAGCGGCGAGCCGCTGCGGGTCGATCGTGGGATCGGCCAGGATCTGAACCATGATCCGGGCCACCAGGGGCCCGGATTCGCTGTGCCAGTCCAATGCCCAGCGGACGGTTGTCGCCAACCGTTGTTCCGGTGGGCCGAGAATCTCGTCGAGTTCGTTATTCCATTGCGCGGAAAGTGTTTCCAACGTCAGATCCAGCAATTCCGTACGGTTGCGGACGAAATTGGTAACCAGGCTGGTCGACCCGCCCAGCATCTCGGCGACCGCACGCACGGTCAGACTCGCGTTCCCGCGTTCCCGCAGGATCTGCACCCCGGCTTCGCCGATTCGGCGTCGGCGCTCGGCACTGTCCACCTCGATAGGCATGTCACACTCCTCGTCCCTTGCGTCGGCCGCACCCTTCCCGTAACAATGTCATACAACAGCGTTGCATAACAGCGTTGCATTCAGGATTCAGGCTGTTCGCATCACGATCGACGTGATCCGAGCCGGACCCGGACACCCCGAGAGAGGTCTGCGATGAGCGAATCGAAACGCCGTTCCTTCCTGCGGGGTACGGTCGCCGCGTTGGTGACCCCGCCCCTGCTGAAGAACGCCGCGGGGGCGGCCGCTGCCTCGCGGTCGACGCAGGTGCTCGTGATCGGTTCGGGAGCCGCCGGACTGACAGCGGCCAGACAGCTGTCGTGCGCCGGGATCGAGGTGATCGTGCTGGAAGCACGCGATCGCATCGGAGGACGACTGTGGACCGATCGCAGTTGGCAGGGCGTGGCCTTGGACCTCGGTGCGTCCTGGATTCACGGGATCGACGGCAACCCCGTCACCGCGCTTCGGGACGAGTTCGGCCTACCCACTGTGGTCCATAATGCGAGCGACCTCGTCACCTACGACGGGCAGACCCGCCTCGGTGCTGCAACAACCGGACAGCTCGAGGCGGGTGCCGTCGCAGCCGTCAGCGCGCTCGAAACTCTGGCGAGGGCGCCCGGGCAGGCGGACACATCCACCGCGGCGGCCCTCGACTCCGTGCTGGCACCGGTCCCCGCTGATGTCACCGGCAGACTGCGATACTTGATGAACACCACGACGCAGGCCAGTGGCGCGGATGCGGCCGAGATCCCGCTTTGGGGACTGCAACTCGATGGACACATGCCCGGCGATCAGGTGATGTTCCGGCACGGATACGACCAAGTTGCCACCGGATTGGCGCAGGGACTCGATATCCGCCACAGCCATGTCGTTGACCGGGTGACCATGCGGGAGCACAGCGTTGAGGTATCGACCGGTCTCGGCACTTTCACCGCTGACCGCGTGCTGATCACTGTGCCGCTCGGTGTGCTCAAAACCGGCGCGATCGCGTTCGATCCGCCGCTCCCCGCCGCCAAGCTCGACGCGATCGGGCGCGTCGGATTCGGCCTGTACAACAAGATCTTCCTGCAGTTCGACAAGATCTTCTGGGACGACAATGAAATCCTCGTCCAGACGAACCCGAACCTGGCCACCGGTGACACCTGGGTACCTCTGCAGCGCGTCAACGGTGCGCCCGTCCTTGCCGCGCTGCGCGGCGGTTCCGCCGCTCGCCGGGTCGAGGCGCTCGACGACACCGCCACCCTTGCCGACGCTCTCAACGGACTTCGCACCATGTACGGCCCGAGCGTTCCCGACCCGATTCGATACCGGATCACCCGATGGTCCCAGGATCCGTACGCCCGCGGCTCCTATTCGTATCCCGCGATCGGCTCGTCACTCGTCGATTACACCGCACTGGCAGAGCCCATCTCCGATCGTCTTTTCTTCGCAGGCGAAGCGACCGACAATGCGTACCCGTCGACCGTGCACGGGGCCGTGGCATCCGGTGTCCGCGAAGCCCGACGGATACTCGCGAGCTGAACCGTTGTTTCGCGTTGTCGCGGCATTCCTTCCGCGCCGAACAGTGAATCGGTTGAGGTGTTGTGGGGAAGAGGCACCGCCAGCCGGCATGGCCTTGATGGGTGTGCCTGGCGCGGGTCGCGGTTTGCTGTTGCCCGAGATCGGAGATGACGGGTCCCCGAGTTCGTCGAGTCTGTTATGCACCCGTCCTGGGACCGATTCGATCAGTTCCGTGTAGCCAGAGCGTACATTTGGGCGCTCGGGCCCCAGTCGGACCGGCCGACGGCGAGCTGTGGGGCACGGGCGATCGTATCGGGCGGTTGGCCCCAGAACGAATCGCTAGGGCATCGCGCCTACCCGTGTCGTGCTACGTCCTCGCACAGGATGCTCGGCCAGCGTGCGAGATCGGCCGGTGTGTGCGCCACCTCCAGTGTGGCCTTCGGCAGCAGGTCCACCAGCGCCTCGGCGGTCGACACCGGATGGGCGGGGTCGTCGATCCAGGCCAACACCGTGGTCGGCACCTCGATCGCGGCGATCGCCTCCGGGGCGGGCAGGTCGCTCATCGCTGCCCCGCGGAACAGTGAGGGCAGTAGGTGCTCGGCGACATCCGGCACGGTTTCCGGCGTTCCGACGGTGGCCGGCGGGCGAGGCACGGTGAGATCGGCACCGAGGAAGGCGTCGAGTCCCTGCTTCTCGATCAAGCGGGCATTCTTCCGGTAGATGTCGGCCTTCGCGGCGCGGGTGCGCCAGGCGGTCGCGGGCACCAGCAGGGTGAGGCCGGCGAATCGGCCAGGATCGCGGACAGCGGCATGCAGCAGTGTCCCGGTGCCCATCGAAGGACCGACACCGTGCACCTGTTCACCGGGGAACCAGTGGTCGAGCAGGTTCAGCAGGTCATCGGCCAGCACCGGCCACCGATAGTCCTCGGGGACGGTACGGCCCGTCGAGTGGCCGTGGCCGCGCGCGTCGTACCGCAGCAGTCGGGTTCCGCTGAGTCCGCGGCCGAGATCGAGTTCCATCAGACGGTCGCGGTGGCGGCTGGAGGTGAGGCCGTGGAGTTGGACGACGGGGTGGCCGCCCTCGTCGCTCAGTTCCACGTCGAGGTCGGCGCCGGGAACACGGAAGGTCGGCACGGCGGCTCCAGGGTGCTGGTGAGACGGCGATCGCTCGGGAGGAAGCCTAGGATACCGTCATGCGGCTGACCAACGTCGCGCACTTGCGCCTGCCGTTCGGCCGCCTGCTGGGCTTCGACGTCACTGCGGGTCGGGTGGGCCGGTCACTTCCCGTGTCCTTCGACCAACGACGCCACGTCGGCGCCGGCGACCGAGCGGGATCCTGGATGGCGTTGTCCTTCAGGCTCTCCGCGCCGGTACCGCCCGACGAGCTCGCGACCGCCTGGCTGGCGGTGATCGAGCGGCACGGCACGCTGCGGTCGGTCTTCGTGCCGGGCGAGGACGGCGAGCCTCGGCTGCACGAGGTCGATATCCGCCCCGGCGGCTGGGTCGAGCATGTGATCGCTCCGGGGCAGGCGGTCAACGATGCGCTCCGCGCCGTGCTCGACCGTGCTTGTTCACCGTACGGTCGTCCGTCGTACCGGCTCTGCGTGCTCGAGACCGCGGTAGGGCCGACCGTGGTGGTCGCCGCCGACCACGCGCACGTCGACATGTGGTCGATGCTGGTGATCGCGCGCGACCTGCTCACCGCGCTGGCCGCGGTGCAGAAGGGTCGTGCACCGTCGTTGCCGCCCGCACCCGCCTTCGCGGAGCACACCCGCGCGCTGCGGGACCGCCCGCCGGCACCCGACGAGGTGCACCGCCGCTGGGCAGAGGTGCTGGCGAGCAGCGGCGATGTGATGCCACGGTTCCCGCTGCCGCTGGGTGAGGCGACGTTGCAGGAGGAGCGCGTGGAGGTGCGCGATGTCCTCGACGTCGACGACAGCGCCGCGTTCTCGGCGCAGGCCCGCGACGACGGCGTCTCGACCTTGGCGCTGGTGGTGGGGGCGATGACCGAGGTGACCCACGAGTTGGCCGGCACCGCACTGCGGGCCGTGTTTCCGGTGCACAGTCGGTACGACACCACCTGGCACGACTCGGTGGGGTGGTTCATCACCAACTCGGTGCTCGAGTCGGCCGACTCCGATCCCCGTGCCAGCGCAGAGGCGGTGAAGGAGGCCGTCCGGATGGGGTCCTGGCCACTGGAGGACATCCTGCGTCCGTGGGGCGGGATGCCCGAGGCGCCGGGGATGTTCGCGATTTCGTGGCTGGACCTGCGTCGGCTGCCGGTGCGAGTCGACGCGACCGGATTGGAGGCGCAGTACGTCGGCGCGACGATTCGGACCGACGGCGTGATGCTCTGGTTCATCCTCGACGAGGCGGGGCTGCACCTGCGCTGCCGGTATCCGGACACTCCCGAAGCCCGGCGCCACGTCGGCGCCTGGCTGGACACGCTGATCGCCCGACTGCAGTCACGGGCACGGGCTTCGGTCGGTGGTCGGCTCCGACTCGGCGACCGGATCTATCGTGTGCAGCGGGCGGGGCGTGCCGACGTGCCAGCGCTGGTCGCGCTGCTCTCCGACGACGAGATCGGCCGTACCCGCGAAGGTTTCGAAATTGCCCGCTACGAGGAGGCATACGACGCCGTCACCAGGGACCCGTCGCACTATCTGGCCGTGGTCCGGGACGAGGGCGACCGGATCGTCGGCACCATGCAGCTCACCATCATTCCGGGGCTGTCCCGCGGCGGCGCCACCCGCCTCCAGATCGAGGGAGTCCGGGTCGCTGCCTCGGAACGCTCTCGCGGCATCGGAACCGCGATGCTCGAATGGGCACACGACCACGGCAGGCACCGAGGTGCGACACTCGCGCAGGTCACCACAGACCGGGTGCGCGAGCGGGCGCACGCCTTTTATGCGCGGCTCGGGTACGACAACAGTCACGTCGGGCTGAAGCGGGCGCTCTGACCGATTCCCGGCGTTCGCTCAGGGGCGCGAGAGGGGCGCCTCGTCCAACGTCCGGTGGTGACTGAACCGCCGTGGCAAGCCGATCAGCGGGGCGACGAATTCCGGTGGCGGGCCGCGTGACCGAAGCGATCGAGTTGTTCTAACAGAATCTCGTCGACCGGATGCGGGTCCTGGCCGCTGACAGCCGCCGGTCCAGCGAACCAACCCTACGACCAGGAACGACAGTGGAAAGGCTGGGCAGACCAGCAGCTACCTGTTACCCAAATCCCAGTTGTTCGCGCGCGGCAGGCGCGCGAACAACCCAGAAACCCAATCGGTGGATCGAGGATTAGGCGAAGGCTGGCGATCTGATTCGTCATGCGTTCGCGTAACCGCCTGCGCTCCAGACGATTACCCGAAACCGAATCAGTGAGACAGCATGCCGCACAGGGACGCCAGGCGCAGGCTGGTAGGGCCAGAAGCAGTAGCCACAGCGGTGGCAGTAGTGGCCGGATCGCCAAACACTTTGAGCGAAGGGAAGTCCGCGAGCGATCCGATTGTTTAGGCGTGTTCTACGTGATGCGGTGAAGAACAGGAGGATCGAAGGGGTGGCCAGCGCGAGGATGAATGCCGAGTTCGCGCCGATGAACCAGGGCAGGGACGAGGTGGCTTCGGGATCGCCAAGAGCGATGAAGCTGAAGAGCAAGCATACTTCTTGACCTGCATGTTTCGCGTTGGTTACCCCCGTTTTCGTTCACTTTCGTTGCGTGCTGTGGGCACTTAAGACCGTGTCTCATGTTGTTGTGATTTGTTGGTCGTGTGTCGGATTCTGTTGCCCGGCTTGATGTCCGGCCGTGGTCGCTGAGTTGTCGCGCCAGCGGGTCGATCACCCTTGAGCCGACGACCGCCGGGGCCGAAGCCGTCGAGCGGGCGCAACGAAATCTACGACGTCACTGTGCGCCGCAGCGACATCGTCATCGTCGAGTACCGCGGCACGAGCCGGGAGATCCGGACCCGGCCGTAAGGACCGGATCAGCTCGCGGCGTGGCGGTGGTGGAAGAGGGGGATCGCCGGTCTTGGCCTTGCTGATGGCGACAGGCGGGTGGAACGGCGGGACTGGCCGTTCATCGCACGACCCGAACCAGCGCCGCCGACGGTCTGCTGCGAACTCCGCCTTCTCCCTGGCGAATTCAACCGACGGTCCGAGGAACGGAGCCACCGGGGCCGGGCCGGACAGGAAGTCCGCTTCCACCTTCCCGACGAGGCCGCCGCCGAACTCGATGTGGCATGTGCCCTGTCCCAGGTACCTGCCCCCCGCGCGGGCCGTCGTGCAGGCGGGCGATGATGTCAGCCCTGAGGCTTGCGGGTTTCGGGGATCGGTCCCGGCGGTTTAGCGTTGATCAACGGCAAACGACCGTGAGTCCGTGCAATCGTGTGGGTGAGCAGGGA
>NZ_JBSGGG010000058.1:0-13122 GCF_053603795.1 Nocardia sp. NPDC004123 | reverse complement strand
TTGTGGGGTCCGCTGCTCTACGGCGGCAAGCTGGTCGTGGTCGACTACTACGTGTCCCGCTCGCCCGAGCAGTTCCTGGAACTGCTGCGCCGCGAACAGGTCACGGTGCTCAACCAGACCCCGTCGGCGTTCTACCAGCTGGCCGAGGCTGACCGGATCGCCGCACCGGCGGACGACGAGCCGGGCCTCTCGTTGCGCTACGTGATCTTCGGCGGCGAGGCGCTCGAGCTGCGCCGCCTGTCGGATTGGGTTGCCCGCCACGGTGATTCCTCGCCGTACCTGGTGAACATGTACGGCATCACCGAGACCACCGTGCACGTGTCCGTGCGGTTCCTCGACGCCGACACCATCGCCGCCGCGACGGGATCGATCGTCGGCCGGGCCATCGCCGGCTTGAGCGTGTACGTCCTCGACGACCGGCTGCACCCGGTGCCGGTCGGTGTCGCGGGTGAGATGTACGTGGCCGGTGGGCAATTGGCGCGCGGCTACCTGGGCCGCCCCGAGCTGTCGGCGGCCCGCTTCGTGGCCTCGCCCTTCGGCACGCCCGGCGGTCGCCTCTACCGCACCGGTGACGTGGCGCGCTGGAACCGTCTCGGTGAGCTGGAATATCTGGGCCGCGCCGACGATCAGGTCAAGGTGCGCGGCTTCCGTATCGAGCTCGGTGAGATCGAGTCCGCCGTGCTGGCCCAGCCGGGCGTGGCGCAGGCCGCGGTCATCGTGCGCGAGGATCAGCCGGGCGATCAGCGCATCGTGGCCTACGTGATGCCCGAGGACGGTGCCGCGCTCACCGGGGACGCCGTGCGCGACGGCGCGGCCGAGTCGCTGCCGTCCTACATGGTGCCCACGGCCATTGTGGTCATGGACCGAATCCCGTTGACCGTCAACGGGAAACTGGATCGCCGCGCCCTGCCTGCCCCGGCCGTGCAGGTCCGCGCCTTCCGTTCGCCGCAGACCGCGACCGAGCGGATCGTGGCCGCCGTCTTCGCCGAGGTGCTCGGCATCTCCGGGACGGAGAACGGCACCGGGCGGGTCGGCCTGGACGACGATTTCTTCACCCTGGGCGGCAATTCGCTCATCGCCACCCAGTTGGTGGCGCGCCTCTCCAAGGCCACCGGCATCGCCGCCGGTGTGCGCATGGTCTTCGAAGCCTCCACCGTGGCCGACCTGGCCGCCCGGCTCGACGCCCACGACACCGCGGTCGACGCGAATACGGTACTGCCGCCGGTGGTTCCGCAGCACCGCGGCGATGTGGTCCCGATGTCCATCGCCCAGCAGCGTATGTGGTTCCTCAACCGGTTCGACACCGCTGGCGGCGGTTACAACCTGCCATTCGCGCTGCGCCTCACCGGATCGCTGAACGTCGAGGCGCTGCGCGCCGCAGTCGATGACCTCATCGACCGGCACGAGACTCTGCGCACCCTCTACCCCGAGCAGGACGGCGTGGGCCGTCAGGTGGTGCTGCCCGCCGGGACCCGCCTGGTGGACCTGGAACCGCGGCCGGTGGCCGCGGCCGAACTGCCCGCGCTGGCGGAGGGCTTGGCCCGCACCGCCTTCGACGTCACCGCCGAGGTGCCGCTGCGTGCCCGGCTGCTGCGCGTCACCGACGAGGCCGACACCTACGTGCTGCTGATCGTGGTGCACCACATCGCCGCCGACGGCTGGTCACTCACCCCGCTCACCCGCGATCTGGCCCAGGCCTACGTGGCCCGCTGCGCATCCACCGCGCCGACCTGGCGGCCGCTGCCCGTGCAGTACGCCGACTACGCCCTGTGGCAGCGCCGCGTGTTGGGCGAGCCCGAGGACGTGACCTCGGTGCTGGCCCGCCAACTGCGTTTCTGGCAGCGCGAACTGGCCGGAACTCCCGATGTGCTGGCCCTGCCGATCGACCGGCCGCGCCCCGCCGTGGCCACCGGCCGGGCCGGGGCCGGGACCGCCGTGCTCGACGCCGAACTGCACACAGCCGTGGTGGAATTCGCGGCCGAACACCGCGTCACCCCGTTCATGGTGCTGCACACCGCGCTGGCCGTGCTGCTGGCGCGGGTGTCCGGGCAAACGGACATCGTGGTCGGCACGCCGGTCGCCGGGCGCGGCGATGAGGCCCTCGACGATCTGGTCGGCATGTTCGTCAACACCGTGGTGCTGCGCACCCGGGTGCGGCCGGATGCCGGCCTGGCGGAGGTGCTGGCCGAGGTGCGCGAGCATGACCTGGCCGCCTTCGACCACGCCGCGGTGCCGTTCGAGACGCTGGTGGACGCGCTGAATCCGATGCGCTCCCAGTCGCATTCGCCGATCTACCAGGTCGGCTTCACCATGCAGAACCTGGCCCAGCCCGATATCCGGCTGCGCGGCCTGGCCATCAGCGGCCTGGACGCCGGGATGCTGCCCACCCAGTTCGATCAGGACTGGACGCTCAGCGACCACTACGCCGACGGCGCGCCTGCCGGGATCGACGTCCACCTGCACTACGCCGCAGACCTTTTCGACGCCGAGACCATCGGCGACTTCCTGGCCTGGTACGAGCGGGTGCTGCGCGCGCTCGTCACCGACCCGCGCACGACGGTGGCGGAACTGGAGCTCATGTCGGTGGCCGAACGCGGCCTGCTGCTGTCGGACCGCAATGCCACCGTGCGGGCGCTGCCCCGCGAGACTCTGGCCGACCTGCTCGACCGCCGCGCCGAGCTGTCGGCCGACGCGGTCGCCGTCGAACTCGACGGCGCCACCATGACCTGGGCGGAACTCGCCGAGCGCGCGAATCGGCTGGCGCGCCTGCTGATTCGCGACGGCATCGGCCCTGACGACATCGTCGGCGTCACCGCGGTGCGCGGCCTGGACCTGATGGTCGCCCTCTACGGCATCGTGCATGCGGGCGCGGCCTACGTCCCGGTCGATCCCGAGCACCCGGCCGACCGCCTCGCCCACGTGCTCGCCACCTCCGACGCCCGCCTGGTGCTCACCGTCGACGGCGCGGAACTGCCCGAGCTGGAAGGCATCCGGACCCTGTCGGTCACCGACTCCGACACCTCCGGATTCTCGGCCGCCCCGATCGCCGACACCGAGCGCGCCCGAGCCCTGCGTCCGGACAACCTGGCCTACGTGCTGTTCACCTCCGGCTCCACCGGCAAGCCCAAGGGCGTCGGCACCAGCCACCGCGCCATCATGAACCAGCTGCGCTGGCTCGAGAACCGCTACGCCGTAACCGAATCCGACCGCATCATGCAGCGTGCGCCGCTGGCCTTCGACGTCTCGGTGTGGGAGTGCTTCCTGCCCGCCCTCACCGGCGCGCCGCTGGCGCTGCTCAGGCCGGGCGGCCACCAGGACCTGGATTACCTGGCCGCCCGCATGCGCGAGCACGGCGTCACCATCGCCGAGCACGTGCCGTCGGTGCTGGCCGCGCTGGTCGCGGAGGGCCACGGCGAGGCACTGCGCTCGTTCCGCCACCTGCACACCGGTGGTGAGGCACTGCCCGCCGAACTGCTGGGCGCGCTGCGCGCCCACGTCTCCGGCGCGGTGCACAACGCCTACGGCCCCACCGAGGCGGCCATCTCGGCGGTGTACCACGAGTTCACCGATGCCGACCCGGATTACGAGGTCGCCATCGGCCTGCCCAACTGGAACACCCGCGTCTACGTGCTCGACGCCCGCCTGCGGCCGGTCCCGACCGGCGTCATCGGCGAGCTCTACCTGTCGGGCACCCAGCTGGCGCGCGGCTACCAGGCGCGCGGCGGGCTCACCGCCGAACGCTTCATCGCCGATCCGTTCGGCGTGCCCGGCGCGCGCATGTACCGCACCGGCGACCTGGTGCGCTGGAACCGCGCCGGGAACCTGGTGTACCTGGGCCGCAACGACTTCCAGGTGAAGCTGCGCGGCCAGCGCGTCGAGCTCGGCGAGATCGAGGCCGCGCTGCTGTCGGCGGCCGATGTCGCCAATGCCGTGGTGCTGCTCGACCGCGACAGCGCGGGCACCGAATGCCTGATCGGATACGTTTCCGGCCCAGGCATTTCCGCTGCGGCCGTCCTGGACCACGCCCGGGATCGGTTGCCCTCCTACATGGTTCCCGCGCACCTGGTGGTGCTCGAGGACATGCCGCGTACCAGCGTCGGCAAGCTCGATCGGTCGGTCCTGCCAAAGGTCGAATTCACTGCCGCGGCGACGGCTTACCGTCCCCCGAACCCCGGCGCGGAGACACTGCTGGCCGACCTCATCGGAGAGCTGCTCGGGGAAGCGCGGGAAGGCGCAGCGGACCCCATCGGAGCGGACGACGACTTCTTCGAACGCGGCGGCAACTCGCTGCTGGCCATGCGCCTGGTCGCCCGGATCAATGCCGCCTTCGGCTGCGATCTCGGCGTACGCACGGTGTTCGAGGCCCCGACCGTGGCCCTGCTGGCCCCGGTGGTCACCGGTGCCGGCCGGCGCACGCTGCCGCCGCTGGTGGCGGTCGAGCGCCCGACGCGAATCCCCCTGTCGCCGTCGCAGACCCGCATGTGGCTGCTCAACCGCCTGGATCCGGCCTCGCCCGCCTACAACATCCCGTTCGCGGTGCGGCTCATCGGCGACCTCGACTTCGAGGCGCTGCGGGCGGCCATGGCCGATGTCATGGCCCGGCACGAGGTGCTGCGCACCGTCTACCCGATGGACGCCGAGGGCGTGGGCCACCAGGTGATCCTGCCCGTGGGCACCCTCATCGACCTGCCCATGGAGGTCGTCACCGGGTCGGTGGTGGAGCGGTTCTACGAATTCGCCGCCGCCGGTTTCGATGTCACCACCGAACTGCCGCTGCGCGCCATGCTGCTGCGCGAATCCGAGACCAGCCACGTACTGGTCGCGGTGCTGCACCACATCGCCGGTGACGGCGCGTCCACCGACCCGCTGCTGACCGACGTGGTGCTGGCCTACCTGTCCCGCACCGCCGGGAACGAGCCCGCCTGGGAGCCGCTGCCCGTCCAGCACGCCGACTACTCGCTATGGCGACACCTGGTGTTGGAGGCGGTCGGCGAGACCGAATTGGATTACTGGCGTGCGACTCTCGCCGGCGTCCCCGACGAGATCACCCTGCCCGCGGACCGTCCCCGCCCGGCCGTCGCCTCATTCCGCGGCGCGGTGGTGCGCGGCCGCATCGGCGGCGGCATCGGCGAACGGGTGCGCGAGATCGCCCGCCGGCACCACGCCACTCCGTTCATGGTGCTGCACGCCGCGCTGTCCACGCTGCTGGCACGACTGTCCGGCAGCGACGACATCGCCGTCGGCACACCGGTATTGGGCCGGGACGAACCCGTGCTGGATCGCGCGGTCGGCATGTTCGTCAATACCCTTGCGCTGCGGACCCGACCGGCCGCGCACCGCACTTTCTCCGAACTGCTGGCCGAGACCCGGGCGGCGGATCTGGCGGCCTTCGCGCACGCCGCCGTCCCGTTCGAGCAGGTGGTCAGCGCTCTCGGGGTGACCCCCGAGACCTCCCGGCATCCGCTGTTCACGGTGTCGCTGAACTATCTGGACCTGGACAACGGCACCCACGCCGTGCCCGGCCTGGTGCTGGAACCGGTCGACTTCGACGACACCGTCGCCAAATTCGACCTCACCTTCTCCGTCGGCCAGGACCTCGACGCCGACGGCAACCTGGTGGTCGAACTGGTCTACGCCACCGATCTCTACGACGAGGACACCGCCCGCGACCTGCTGCGCCGTTTCGGCCGGGTGCTGGGCACCGTCACCGCGGACCCGACCCGCACCCTGGGCAGCGTCGAGGTGCTCTCGCCCGGTGAGCGGAGTGCCATCCTGGCCCGCCGCGGCCCGGCCGCGCTGGAACCGATGTCGCTCGCCGAAATCCTGCGCGCGGCAGTAGATCTCAACCCAGCAGCCACCGCGCTGGTATACCGGGGCGAGCAGATCAGCTACCGGGAACTCGATGAGCGGTCCTCGCGCCTGGCGCGACTGCTCATCGAATATGGTGTCGGGGCAGAAGATTTCGTGGCCCTGTCGGTCCCGCGCTCGGTGGACTCGGTGGTGGCGCTGTTCGCGGTCGCCAAGACCGGGGCGGCGTTCCTGCCCGTGGACCCCACCTACCCGGCCGACCGCATCGGCTTCATGCTGTCGGATTCCGGTGCGCCCGTCGGCATCACGGTCGCCGAGTACGCCGACCGGCTGCCGCACGACACCTGCGCCTGGCTGGTCCTCGACGACCCGGCCACTGCGGCCCGGCTGGCCGCGCTGCCCAGCGCGCGCCTGACGCCCGCCGAGCTGGTGCGTCCGGCGCACACCGACAATGCCGCCTGGATGATCTACACCTCCGGTTCCACCGGCCGGCCCAAGGGCGTGGTGGTCGGCAACGCGGGCATCATCGGCATCGCCGGCGTGCACCACCGGCACTCGCCGACCACGTCGAGTTCCCGTGTCCTGCACCGCACCTCGCCCAGCTTCGACGCTTCCATCCTGGAGATTCTGATGGCGTTCCCGGTGGGAGCGGCCATGGTGATCTCCCCGGTGGAGATCATCGGCGGAGCGGAGCTGAAGGAGCTCATCGAGTCCGAGGGCGTCACTCACGGCGTGTTCACCCCCGCGGTGATCAACACCCTCGACCCCGACACCCTGCGCGGCATGCCGTATCTCACCGTCGGTGGCGAGGGCTTCGGTCAGGACCTGGTGGACCGCTGGGGCGGCACCCGCGAGCTGTACAACGGATACGGCCCCACCGAGATCACCATCATCAGCCACATGAGCTACCCGCTGCCGCCACACGGCCGCGTGGTGCTCGGCGACCTGGTGGACGGTCAGTCCGCGGTCGTGCTCGACAACCGGCTGCGGCCCGTCCCGGACGGCACCGCGGGCGAGTTGTACCTGCGCGGACCGGGTCTGGCGCGCGGCTACCACGGCCGCGCGGGCCTGTCCGCCGACCGCTTCGTGGCCGACCCGTACGGCGCGCCCGGCGGCCGTCTCTACCGCACCGGCGACCTGGTGCGCTGGGTGCGCAGCCCCATCCCGGGCTCCGCCGAACCCACGCTGGAGTACCTGGGCCGCTCGGACGACCAGGTGAAGGTGCGCGGCCTGCGCATCGAGCTGGGTGAGATCGACGCCGCGCTGATCGCCCACGAGAGCGTGGAATTCGCGGTCACCGTCGGCCACACCGGCCGCACCGGCGAGGTGTCGCTGGTGTCCTACGTCGTGCCCGCCGCCGGGCGGGTGGTGGACACCGAGGAGCTGCGCGCCTTCGCGGGCCGCTCGCTCATCGCCTACATGGTCCCGGCCGTGATCATGGTCATCGACGCCGTCCCACTCACCCCGATGGCCAAGCTGGACCGAAAGGCGTTGCCGGAGCCGGTCTTCCGCACCGCCGAGTTCCGCGCCCCGCAGACCGTCGTCGAGCGCGCCGTGGCCGACGCCATCGCCGAACTGCTCGGCGCGGATCGGGTCGGCCTGGACGACGACTTCTTCGCCCTCGGCGGCAACTCGCTGAGCGCGGTGAAGCTCTCGGCCCGCCTGTCGGCGCGGCTGGGCGTGGACGTGGCCATGCGCACCGTCTTCGAGCACTCCACCGTGGCCGGTCTGGCCGCCACCGTGGACGCCGACGTGGTGCGGCCGTCCGACGAACCGATCCTGGCCCCGCGCACCGGCTCCGGGCCGGTGCCGCTGTCGCTACCGCAGCAGCGCATGTGGTTCCTCAACCGCTTCGACGGGGACTCCTCGGCCTACAACATGCCGATTCCGATCCGGCTGTCCGGAACGCTGGACATCCCCGCCCTGGAGGCCGCGGTGGCCGATGTGGCGGCGCGGCACGAGGTGCTGCGGACGGTGTACCCGCTCACCGAATCCGGTCCGGTGCAGATGATCCAGACCATGCAGCAGGTGGAACTGCCTTCGCTGCAACCTTTCTCGGTAGCACAGAGCGAATTATTCGGTGTGATCACCGAATTCGTGTCGGCGGGCTTCGACGTCACCAGCGGCATCCCGCTGCGCGGTCGCCTGTTCGCCCTAGCGGGCACGGAGAACGAGTACGTGCTGGTCGTGGTGGTGCACCACATCGCCGCAGACGGCGCCTCCATGGCCCCGCTGGCCCGCGACGTGATGACCGCCTACGCCGCCCGGCACGCGGGCCAGGCCCCGGCCTGGGCGCCGCTGCCGGTACAGTACGCGGACTACGCGCTGTGGCAGCGGGCCCGCCTGGGCAGTGCGGACGATCCGCGGTCGCTGCTGTCGCGGCAGCTCAGCTTCTGGCGCGACGCGCTGGCGGGCCTGCCCGATCAGTTGGACCTGCCGTCGGATCGGCCGCGCCCGGCCGTGCTGTCCACCGAGGGCACGGCGGTCGAGTTCGAACTCGACGCCGACCTGCACCGGCGGCTCACTGAACTGGGCCGCGCGCATGGCGCCACCCTGTTCATGGTGCTGCACGCGGCGTGGGCGCTGCTGCTGGCCCGGCTGTCCGGCACCACCGACATCGCGGTCGGCTCACCGGTCGCGGGCCGCGGCGACGAGGCCCTCGACGATCTGGTCGGCATGTTCGTCAACACCCTGGTGCTGCGCACCGCGGTGGATCCGGCCTCCGACTTCACCGCCCTGCTGGCCGGCGTGCGCGAAGCCGACCTGTCCGCCTTCTCACACGCCGACGTGCCATTCGAACGCCTGGTGGAGGCACTCGACCCGGCCCGCTCCACCGCTCGCCACGCCCTGTTCCAGGTCGGCTTCTCGTTCAACAATGTCGAGTCCCCGGAGCTGGAACTGGACGGATTGCGGGTCGGCGCGGCCGATTTCGAGACCGTCATCTCGCAGTTCGACCTGCACCTGGTGATCGCCGACCGCTACGCCGCCGACGGCGCCCCGGCCGGACTCAGCGCCCAGCTCACCTACGCCACGGCCCTGTTCGACAAGGGCACCGCTACCGGGTTCGCCGAACGCCTGAGCCGCCTGCTCTACGCGGTCGTGGCCGGCCCGGCGACCCCGGTCGGCGACCTGGAACTGCTGGCCACGGCCGAACGGTCGCGAATCCTGAAGTCCTGGAACCAGACCGGGTACCGGACCGATCGCACCCTCACCCTGCCGGACCTGCTGAATCGCACCATCGCCGACACCCCGGACGCAATCGCGCTCGTAGGTGACGGCGACGAGCGGGTCATCGTCACCTACGCCGAACTCGGCGAGCGGGTGAATCGCCTGGCCCGGCACCTGATCTCGCTGGGCGTCGGCCCGGAGAGCCGGGTGGCGCTGGCGCTGCGACGTTCGGTGGACCTGGTGGTCGCCATGTACGCGGTGTCGGTCGCCGGTGGCGCGTACGTGCCGGTGGATCCGGACCAGCCCGCCGACCGCACCGAGTACATCCTCGCGACCGCGGACCCGGTGACCGTGCTGACCTCCGGCACCGACCTGTCGGTGGACACCGCCCAGGTCCGCATCGACCTGCTGGATCTGGCCGGATACTCCGACGAGCCGGTCAGCGACGCCGAGCGCCGCGGCCGGCTGCGGCCCGCGCACACCGCCTACGTCATCTTCACCTCCGGCTCCACCGGACGGCCGAAGGGCGTGGCCGTGCCGCACGCGGCCATCGTCAACCAGTTGCTCTGGAAGACCGCGGAATTCGCGCTCGGTGATGATGACGCCGCCCTGCTGAAGACCGCCGCCACCTTCGACCTGTCGGTCTGGGAGTTCTGGTCGGCGGCGGCGTCCGGCGGCCGGCTGGTCATCGCCCGCCCTGACGGGCAGCGCGATCCGGCCTACCTGCGCGAGCTCATGGTCCGCGAGCGGGTCACCACCCTGCACGCGGTACCGTCCATGGTGGACGCGCTGCTCAGCGCCGGAGCCGACCTGCCCGAGCTGCCGCTGCGGCGGGTGCTGGCCATCGGTGAGGCGCTGCCCGCGCCGCTGGCCCAGCGCTTCCGCGCGGCGCAGCCCGACACCGAGCTGTACAACCTGTACGGCCCCACCGAGGCCGCTGTCTCGATCACCAATCACTATGTGACCGAGGATGATCAGGTCACGGTGCCGGTCGGCGCCCCGGAGTGGAACTCGCGGGTCTACGTCCTCGACGCCCGGCTGCGGCCGGTCCCGGCCGGGGTGGAAGGCGAGCTGTACCTCGCGGGCGCGCAGCTGGCGCGCGGCTACTTCCGTCGCCCCGAACTGACCGCGGATCGCTTCGTGGCCAACCCCTTCGAACCGGGCGAGCGCATGTACCGCACCGGCGACCTGGTGGCCTGGAACGCCGAGGGCGAACTGGAGTACCGGGGCCGCACCGACTTCCAGGTGAAGGTGCGCGGCTTCCGCATCGAACTGGGCGAGATCGAGGCCGCGCTGCTGGCACTGCCGCAGATCGCGCGGACCGCGGTGCTGGTGCTGGACCGGGGCGCGCAGGGCGGCACCCTGGTGGCCTACCTGGTCCCGGCCGCGGGTGTCGCGCTCGACACCGACCGGGTGGCGGCTGCGCTGCGCGAACGGTTGCCGTCCTACATGGTGCCCTCGGCCTTCACGGTCCTGGATACCCTGCCGCTCAACGTGAACGGCAAGCTGGACCGCGCCGCGCTGCCGGAACCGGTGTTCGCGGCCCGCGAATTCCGCGCTCCCACCAGCGAAGTGGAGCACACCGTGTGCGCCGCCTTCGCCGCGGTGCTCGATGCGGAGCGAATCGGCCTGGACGACAACTTCTTCGAGCTGGGCGGCAACTCGCTGCTGGCGGTGCGACTGGCCGCCGAGCTGAGTACGGCCTTCGGCACCACGGTGCCGGTACTGGCGCTGTTCACCGACCCCACCCCGGGCGGCCTGGCGGCGCGGGTGCGGCGTCGGGAGTTCGCGGTGGACCGCGCCTTCGACGTGCTGCTGCCGCTGCGCGACGGTACCGGCGCGCCCCTGTTCTGCATCCACCCCATCGGCGGCGTGGCCTGGTCCTTCGCGGGCCTGACCGCCCACCTGGAGGCGAACCGGCCGATCTACGGTCTGCAGTCCCCGACGCTGGGCAGCGCGGTGCCGCTGCCGGATTCGATCGAGGAATGGGCCGACCGCTACGTCGAGGAGATCCGCCGGGTGCAGCCGGAGGGGCCGTACCACCTGCTCGGCTGGTCGCTGGGCGGCGTCATCGCGCACGCGGTGGCGGTGCGGCTGCAGGACGACGGGCAGCGGGTGGCGACGCTGGCCATGCTGGACAGCTCGCTGGATGTCGACGGCCCCATGGTCGACGCCGGGGCCCAGTCGGTCACCGTGCCGATCGGGGAGATGCTGGGCGACCTGCTCGGCGATCCTGCCGACCTCGAGGGTCTCGACCCGGCCGCCCTGGCCGACCAGCTGGCCGCGCTGCCCGAGCCCTTCGCCTCGGTCGGCGCGGATCGCCTGGCCCGCATCATCGACAGCGGCGTGGCCTCGCTCGAGCTCATCGGCCGCTACCGGCCTCGCCCCTTCCACGGTGACCTGCTGTATTTCACGGCGGCCCTGGATGATCCGACCGGAACCCTGGGTATCTCGGGCTGGCCCGACGCCATCGACGGCGAACTGCGCAACCACTCGGTGTGGGCCACCCACTGGCGGATGGCGAGCCCGGAGGCGCTCGCCGTGGTCGCCGACGCCCTGAACGGGCAGCTCTCGAACGAATCCAGCCTGCACGCCGCAGCCGGCTCGGAAGACCGTGCCTAGAAAGGAATACCGCAATGAGCAATCCCTTCGACGATGAGGACGCGCAGTTCTACGTGCTGGTCAACGAGGAAGAACAGCACTCGCTGTGGCCGGTGTTCGCCGCCATCCCCGGCGGCTGGTCGGTCGCGCACGGCCCTTCCCGGCGGCAGACGTGCCTGGACTACGTCGAGGCGCACTGGACGGACATGCGGCCCAAATCGCTCATCGAGGCGATGGCGGTCGATCCCGAATAACCCGCGGAAATAACAGCTCCGCACCTGAACCCGAGGCCGCTCATGGCCTCGTGCGGCGGTCCCGAGAAGAAACCACACATCGAGGGGGTCTGTCCGCGTCGTGAAAGAAAGGGAAACACCATGACCACCACTCCTCCCCCCACCGGTGGCGGAACCACCGTCGACATCGGCGCCCTGATGACCCAGGTGCTGCAGTTCCTCGGCGCTGGTTCCACCGCGAGCTACAACCCCAAGGGGCCGAAGGGCAAGCGTCGCAACGCGAAGTAATTCGCATTGCCCCTTCGCGAAGAGATTCGCACTGAAGAAAACAATCTCGAAAGGATTCACCCCATGCCTCTCTACACAGGCAGTGGCTTCACCGACCTCTTGCTCGCCTTCGCTCACCTCGTGACTTCTGGATCGTCGACGTCGATCACCCAGCCGGGCGCGGGCACCACCACGCCGCCGGTCGTCTAGGAGGCGCGATGTTCAGCGGCAGTGCAATCAACGACCTCTTCGCGATGATGGCGAAGGCGTTGGGCACCGGTTCCTCGTACACCTTCCCGCCGCAGACCACGACTACGGCGTAGCGGTCGGCCAGGTGTGAAGGCCGCCAGGGCATTCCGGTCCTGGCGGCCCCGGGCCCGCGACGTCCGGCCATCGGCGCTCAGTCGACGGCCGGCCAGTCCCAGCCCAGCTGAAGAAACATGCCCAGCCGGTCGCTGACCGCGCGGATCTCGCTGATGCGCGAGCCGGTCAGGGTGAAGATCCAGATCTGCTCGACGTCGCAGGTGCGTCCGGTCGGCTCCGGCATCCGGGCATGCGCGCCGGTGTGGCGGCCGATCACCCGCAGCCGCGCCACGATCCGATTGTCCTCACCGATCAACTCCTGCACCAGGATTCCGCTCTCCTGCTCGTCGATGGCACTGAAGGCCGCGAGCTGCTGACGGAAGCCCTCGATGGCGGCGCCCGGTGCGTCCTCCTCCCCGAAGATCACCTTGTTGTGGTCGATCACCTGCGGGGACAGGTAGCGGACCCAGTCGGTCCCACCCTCGAGGCCGTGGTTGAGCGCGTTGATGAACGTGGTGATGACGGTCTTGTTGTCGGCGACGGTGGTGGTGGTCATGCGGTTTCTCCCTTTCCGATAACTCTTACGTCGTAAGAGTTCGTTGCTGTGGACTATGATTCACTTACGACGTAAGAGTTGTCAACACCGGAAGGACTCTCAATGACCGTGTCAAGCGGCGGTAGCGGCGGGAGTCGGTGTGTCGAAGCTGAATTCGCGCCGATCTCGCAACAGTGCCCACAAAAC
>NZ_JBSGGG010000057.1:0-13920 GCF_053603795.1 Nocardia sp. NPDC004123 | reverse complement strand
TGCCCGGCCTCCACCCGCATACCCTCGTCCACGATCGGACGCTGGTTGGCGCAGGTGCCCTGGTTCGAACGCTCGAACTTCCGCAGCCGGTAGCTCCGGCGAGTGCCGTCGTCGTGCATCACGGTGATGAAATCGGCCGAAACCTCTTCCACCACACCGGCCTTCTGGTTCACGACCACGTCACCGGCGTCGACGGCGGCGCGCAGCTCCATACCGGTGCCGACCAGCGGCGACTCGGAACGGATCAGCGGCACGGCCTGACGCTGCATGTTCGCGCCCATGAGGGCACGGTTGGCGTCGTCGTGCTCGAGGAACGGGATCATGGCGGTCGCGACCGACACCATCTGGCGCGGCGAGACGTCCATGAAGGTCACCTCGGTCGGCGCGACGAACTCCATCTCCTCGTTGCCGCGGCGCGCGAGCACCTTGTCATCGAGGAAGTTGCCGTCGGCGTCGACCGGAGAGTTGGCCTGCGCGCGAACGTGGCGGTCCTCCTCGTCGGCGGTCAGGTACTTGACCTCATCGGTGACGCGGCCGTTCACGACCTTGCGGTACGGGGTCTCGATGAAACCGAACGGGTTGACCCGCGCGTACACCGACAGCGAGCCGATCAGGCCGATGTTCGGGCCTTCCGGGGTCTCGATCGGGCACATGCGGCCGTAGTGCGACGGGTGGACGTCACGAACTTCCAGGCCGGCGCGCTCACGGGACAGACCACCCGGGCCCAGCGCCGACAGACGACGCTTGTGGGTCAGACCCGACAGCGGGTTGTTCTGGTCCATGAACTGCGACAGCTGCGAGGTGCCGAAGAACTCCTTGATCGCCGCCACGACCGGGCGGATGTTGATCAGGGTCTGCGGGGTGATCGCCTCGACGTCCTGGGTGGTCATGCGCTCACGCACGACGCGCTCCATGCGGGACAGACCGACGCGGATCTGGTTCTGGATCAGCTCGCCAACCGTCCGCAGACGACGGTTGCCGAAGTGGTCGATGTCGTCGACGTCGACCGGGACCTCGGAGCCGCCGGGGGCGGTCATCAGGCGATCGCCCTGGTGCAGGCGGACCAGGTACTCGATCGTCGCGACGATGTCTTCCTTGGTCAGCGTCGAACCGGTGACCGGCTTGTCCAGGTTCAGGCCGAGCTTCTTGTTGATCTTGTAGCGACCGACGCGAGCCAGGTCGTAGCGCTTCTCCTTGAAGAACAGGTTCTCCAGCAGGGTCTGCGCGGACTCCTTGGTCGGCGGCTCGCCCGGACGCAGCTTGCGGTAGATGTCGAGCAGCGCCTCGTCCTGACCCGGGGTGGAGTCCTTCTCGAGGGTGGACATCATGATCTCGGAGAAGCCGAAGCGCTCGGTGATCTCCTCGGTCGTCATACCCAGCGCCTTGAGCAGCACGGTGACCGGCTGACGACGCTTGCGGTCGATGCGGACGCCGACGGTGTCGCGCTTGTCCACGTCGAACTCCAGCCACGCGCCGCGCGACGGGATGACACGCACGGAATGCAGCGTCTTCTCGGTGGACTTGTCGATCGACTCGTCGAAGTACACACCCGGGGAACGGACCAGCTGCGACACGACGACGCGCTCGGTGCCGTTGATGATGAACGTGCCCTTGTCGGTCATCATCGGGAAGTCACCCATGAAGACCGTCTGAGACTTGATCTCACCGGTGTTGTTGTTGATGAACTCCGCGGTCACGAACAGCGGCGCCGCGTAGGTCATGTCCTTGTCCTTGCACTCCTCGATGGAGGCCTTGACCTCTTCGAAGCGCGGGTCGGAGAAGGACAGCGACATGGAGCCGGAGAAGTCCTCGATCGGAGACAGCTCCTCGAGCACCTCCTCGAGGCCCCCGACGGGATCGGTGACGTCGCCGCGCGCGATGGCACGCTCACGCCAGTCTGCTGAACCGACCAGCCAGGCGAACGATTCGGTTTGTAGATCGAGAAGTCCGGGAACCTCCAGGGGCTCACGAATCTTCGCGAAAGACACCCGCTTCGGGGCTCCGGGGATACCGGCCTTGGTCTGGGTGGAGACTGCCAAGATGCGTCCTTCCAGCACCTCACGCGCGTCGCGTGGTGGTCCGCGACCGTCGCTTGTCTGCTACGAATTCCGCTGGTTACGACCCGAACGAAACCCGAACAGCAAACAGCGGAAGTAACACCGGAAGGTGGAACTTTCGTGATGCGATCGAGGTATGGACAGGAGGCAGCCAGCGCAACGTCCAAAACTACACCCAAACCTACGGGGGTGTCAAAGTACCACCCGTGGCGATCCGTGGGCGGCAACTTCGCCCCGGTGTGTCCGTGTCGATATCCCGGCGATCAGAACGCCGATATCACCACAGCCGAGTGACGGTCTCCACACGGTTTTCCGGCCGGGCCGCAAGTCCGCTGGCTGCGTTCGCAAGACCCTCGCCGGCGTTCTGTCCCCTGTGACAGCCGCCGCTGTTGT
Organism: Nocardia sp. NPDC004123; assembly: GCF_053603795.1. NCBI lineage: Bacteria > Bacillati > Actinomycetota > Actinomycetes > Mycobacteriales > Nocardiaceae > Nocardia > Nocardia sp. NPDC004123. The sequence goes on along the minus strand of NZ_JBSGGG010000057.1, from coordinate 11,470 downwards.
GAATAGCGTGACGGGTCGGACGAAACTCGTCAAGTGGCGGCCCGAGTTGACAAATCGCGAGATCGCCTGTCCCCCTACAAGATCACCTTCCGACGTCGTGCGATGCCGGAAAGACACCGCCATGCGACGGCGGGAGGCGCTTACTTGTCGGTGATCTCGGCGGCCAGCCAGTGACCGCCGACCTTCTGCATGCGCAGCACGATCGGGCCCGAGGCGAGGGGTTCGGGCTTGCCGTCCTTGACCGCGGAGATGTTCAGATTGACCAGGAGCTCGGCACGGTCGCCGGTGAGAAGGGTCACGCCGATCGGATCGGTTTTGACGTCGGTGTCGGTCTGGGTCTGCTTGATGGTCTCGACCGTGGTGTCGACGTACTTGGCGAAGTCCTTCTGCATCTTGTCGGTGAGCACCGAATTGACCGAGGCCTTCCACTTGTCGATCTCGGCGGCCTTGTAGCCGTAGAGCGTGGTCAGCGCGTGGTCGCCGGCGGCCTTCACCTCGTCGGTGGCCCTGTTGTCGACGTAGGCCAGATTGCCCGAGTCGGAATCGGGCTTGCTCACCCAGTGGTGCACGGCACCGGCGATCGCGAAGGCCAGCAGCAGCGCGGAGAGCGCTGCGCACACCGTGGCGACACCCCAGTTACGCCAAAATCCGCCCTGGCCGGTCGGCTTGGAATACTGTTGCGGGGCACCGTCTTTGGACAGACCCGGACCGCGATGCAGGGTGGTGCGCGACGCGGTCCGATCCGAACGCTCGGAGGTGGACCGGGCGCTCGTGGTCTTCCGCTCGGTGCTCCCGGCCTGGACGTCGGCGGCGGTGGTGCGCGACGCGGTGCCGCGCTGGGCGGCCGGGCGGCGCGGGGTGACGCGGTTGACGGGTCGTTTCCGGTTGGCCATGGTCACTCCCTCCTAGTTGCCCGGCTTGGGGGTGGGCTGGGTCGAAGTCGGCTGCTGGGGCGCGTCCTGCTGCGGCGCGGCCGAGCCCAGGGGCACCGGCTCGCCGAGGTTCTGCGCCTTCTCGGCCTTCCAGGTGCTGCCGACCTTGACCAGGTCGAGGGTCCACAGCTGGCGGAAGGACGCGGGCTGGCCACCGGGCCAGCTGCGGGTGATCTTCAGGACCGCGAAGGCGGAGGCGTGGTCGAGCTCACTGTTGAGCGCGGTGACCGTGACGCCCTCGACGGCGGCCGCGATGCGGGTCTTGGAGTCCTGGGCGGTCTGCTTGAGCTGATCCTGCCCGTCCTCCTGCTGCTTGAGCAGCTCACCGGTCATGGATGACCGGATGTTCGCCAGCGACCCGTCGATGTCGTCCGGGTTGATGGACATGAGGTTGACGGCGGCCTGGCGGGCGTCGGTCAGGACGGCGTCGCGGGCATCGGCCCGGGAGCTGTCCTTGGCGTCACCGAACCAGATGAATCCGACCACGGCGGCGGCGATCACCGACACCACCAGCAGCGCGGCCGCGCCGACGGTGACGAGCTTCCGCGGGTCCGAGCCGACGGCGCCGGGTGTCGGCGGCAGCTCGGCGGCCTGCTCAGCGGGCTCGTCCGGCACAGCGGCCGGCGCAGTGGGCTCTTCCGGCGCAGTGGGCTCGTCCGGCACGGTGGCCGGCACGGCGGTGGATTCGGCCGACTCCGTCTCGGATGCGGCCGGCTCCGGCGCGACGTCCGCCGAGGACGCGTCCGGGGTTGTTTCGGGAACCGGCGGGGTTGCCGGCTTCTCGAGGTTCGCCCCCGATTCGCTGTCCTTGTGCTGACTCACGCCGCCACCATACTTTCCTCTCTTCGCGCCCTGGCTGGGACTGTGTGCCATCTCGCTGCCCGGAGCGTGCCGGGCAGCTCGGTCAGTGCTTGGGCGTGACGCCCATGAGCGTGGCCAGCTGGGTGGCCACCGGGTTCAGGTTGAGCTTGTCCGGGTCGTACTTCGGCTTGTCGTCCCAGGGCTGCCCGACGCTGGGGTCGGCCAGCTCCGCGCGACTGGCGCCGCGGACGTCGGTCTCGCTGCCCTGCGGCACCGCGCACCCGGCCTGGGTATTGAGCGGGAAGTCGTCGCGGGTGTCGTCGAAGTTGGGGTTCTGGGCCTTCATCTGATCCAGAATCCGTTGTGTGCCTTCGTATCCCACGGTGCAGGCGGGCGGGTTGTTGGTCTCCAGCACCAGGCCGAAGTGGGTGGTGCCGTCACCGGGTGCGGTGGACGAGCCACCCAGCGGCAGCAGCGGCAGCATCTGCAGCACCGGGCCGAGGGCGTAGAACTTCGGTGAGATGGCCAGCAGCAGGGTGCGCAGGTTGGTGAGGTCCTTGGTCAGCGCCGGGCCGCTCTCCTGCAGCAGGTGCTGGATCGCGGAGCCCGCGTCGGTGCCGGTGCCGATGAGGCGGCGGATATCCGGGTCGTTGGACTTCAGCTGCGCGGTGAGCTTGTCGAGGCCGTCGCTGAACTGCAGGATCGCCGGGGACTGCTCGGCCTGGGTGCCCAGCACGGTGCGAGCCGAGCGGATCAGGGCCAGGGTCTGCTGCAGGTTGTCACCGCTGGCGGTGGCGCTGAACTTGTTGAGCGAGTCGACCAGGATCTTGAGGTCGTCGCCCTTGCCGTCGAACGCCTTGCCCAGCTCGGTGATGGTGGTGGACAGCGCCTTCAGGTCGGTGGTGCTCGCGAAGTGGTCCACGCTGGTGAGCAGTTCCTCGACGTGGACGGGCAGCTGCGCGCCGACGATGACCGAGCCGTCCTTCAGGTACGGCCCGCCGGCGCTGGTGGGCTGCAGGTCCACGTACTGCTCACCGATGGCGGAGCGGTCGGCCACCACCGCCTTGGCATTGGCGGGGACCTTGGGCTTGCCGGAGTTCATCTCCAGGGTGATGAGCACGCCGTCGGGGGTGACGTCGAGGTCGCCGACCCGGCCGACGGGGACACCGCGGTAGGTGACCTCCGCGCCCTTGGACAGGTTGCCGGTTTCGGCGGCCTCCACCTTCACCTTGTACAGCCCGAAGCCGAGCATATTGTCCAGCCGCACGTACTTGGCGCCGACGAACACGACGCCGAGCACCGCGATGACCGCGAAGGCGATCAGCTGATTACGCACCAGACGAGTCATCGCGGACCACCCACTCCCAGCTGCTCGAGAATCGATCCCAGCGGATCGGTCGGTCCCGGCTGCCCGATCGGCCGCGCCACGGTGGGCGGCAGCGGCAGCAGCGAGACCGTCGGCCAGCCGCCGCGCGGCCCGTTGCCGTTGTAGTACGGGTTGGTCGGATCCACGTTGACCTGGCGGCCCGCGGGCGGCAGGTACTGCGGATCCTGTTTGCCCACACCGAGATTCGACAGCAGGGTGCCGATCTGCAGGTCCACCGAGAGCCAGGTGTTGACCTGACCGCCGAACGCGGACTTGATGGCCTCGTCCGGGAACGGGTAGGTCGGGATGAGCGGGAACGCGGTCACCAGGTCACCCGCCGACGCGCCCAGCGCCTGCAGCGTGGGCCGCAGCGAGGACAGGTCGGTGATCAGGTTGTCCTTGGACTTGTTCAGCACGTCGAATCCGGCCTGCCCCACCCGATCCAGCTGGCCCAGCAGCTGAATCAGCTGCGGCCGTTGCTCGTTGAGGATCTTGATGCCGCCCGGCAGCTCGTCGAGGATCTTGGAGATCTGGGTGGTCTGCTGCCCCACCCGGCTGGTCAGCGTGTCGAGGCTGTCCAGCGCGCGGGTGATGTTGTCGACCTGGTCGTCGAGGCCCTTGATCAGGGTGTTGGCCTGGCTCAGCAGGTCCCGGACCTTGCCTTCGCGGCCGCCCAGAGTCTTGTTGAGCTCCACCACGATCGGCTGCAGCTGCGCCACGCCGCCGCCGTTGAGCAGCAGCGACAGCGCGCCCAGCACCTGCTCCACCTCGGTGGCGGTGCGGGTGTTCTCGACCGGGATCTTGGCGCCGTCCTTCAGCCGCGCGGAATCGGCATCCTTTGCGGGAGCGGACAGTTCGATGTACTTCTCACCCAGCAGGTTGGTCTGCTTGACCTCGGCGTGGGCATTGGCGGGCAGGTTCACGCTGTCGTCGACGAGCACCTGCACGCTGGCTTCCCAGGCGTTGTCGGGGGCGATGCGGATCTTGTCGACCCGGCCCACCGCGACACCGTCCACCTTCACCGACGACTGCGGGACCAGGTCCAGCACGTCGGAGAAGCGGATGTCGAGGTGCAGCGGATGCTTGCCGATATTCGGTCCGCCGGGCAGCGGAATACTGTCCGCGCCGCAGCCGGACGCCATCAGCGTCACCGCGCCCAGCGAGGTGGCCAGGAGGGCGGTGCGCCGGACCCGGCCGCCGCGAATCCGGTTGGCGCTCATCGCTGCCCACCTTCCTGCTGCGACGGCGGCAGCTGGTCGGACGGAGTGCCGGGAACGGTGCCGGGGACCGTGTTGTGCTGCTCGTTCTCGCCGCTGAGAATGCCGAAGGGCAGCACCAGCGAGGGTGTCTTCACGCCCGCGGTGAGCTGATCGGTGATCACCTTGCAGTTGTTCAGGATCGGCTGCAGCTGACGCGAGATGGCGTCGAACTTGGGGTCGCCGGGACGCAGCTTGCCCAGGTCCAGCATCTTGCAGATGACGCCGAACGGATCCTGCAGGTCGGTGAAGTTGGGACGCATGTCGAGCGTGCCGGACTCACCGTTGTGCACGTTGATCAGGTTGCTCAGCGCGGTCGGGATGAGCGGCAGCGCCTTGGCCAGATCGTCGCGCTGGTCGGCGAGGGTCTGGGTGAGCTTGGTCAGCGCATCGGCGTTGGACTGCACCAGGTCCCGGTTGTTGTCGATGAACCGGGCCACATCGCCGAGCGCGACCGACAGCAGGTTCAGCGCCTGGCCGAGGGTCTGGCGCTCGTCGGACAGGAACCCGGCCAGCGAGGCCAGCTGGGTGTTGAAGGTCCGCACCTGCGCGTCGTTGTCGGCCAGGGTCTGCACGAAGGTCTGCAGGTTCTTGACCGTGTCGAAAATGTCGGTGCGCGAATCGGAGAGCGCGTGCGCGGCCTTGGACAGCTGGGTGAAGCTGTTGCCCAGCGCGTCGCCATTGCCGGCGAGGTTCGCCGCGCCGGTGCGCACCAGCTGGTTCAGCGCGCCTTCACCGGTGGCGCCCTCCGGCTTGTTCGCGCCCTCCGGGCCGAGTGCCTTCGACAGTTCGGTGATGCTGTTGTAGAGCCGGTCCACCTCGACCGGGGTCGCGGTGCGATCCTTCGGAATGGTGGCATTGCGGGCCATCTTCGGTCCGCCCTTGTAGGCGGGCGCGAGCTGGATGTACCGGTCCGACACCACCGAGGGGGTGATCTGGGCGGCCTTGGCGTCGGCGGGGATGTCGTAGCCGCGGTCGACCTTCATGACGACCTTGACCACGTCGCCCTGCGGGTCCACCGAATCCACCCGGCCCACCGGCACGCCCAGGACGCGCACGTCGGAACCCTTGTAGATGCCGATGGACTTGTCGAAGTACGCGGTGATGGTGGTGGTGTTGAGCCGATCGAAGCTCCACCACGCGACACCTGCGAGCACCACCGCCAGGACGGTCACTCCGGCGATGATCTTGCTCTTGGTGCTGGCGCCACGCAGGGCGGACAGCGGATTGCTCGCCACGAGTTAACCTCCCATCTTTCGGATCGGCTGGCGGTCACCCGGGATGTCCGGCAGCGCGGGCGGAATCAGGTTCGTGATGACCGCGTCGAACCAGCGGCCGTTGCCCAGCACGTTGGAGTAGAGCCCGTAGAAGGGCGCGGCCAGCGTGAGGGTCTTGGACAGGTCGGCCTGGTGGTCGTTGAGCAGGTCGATGGTCTTGTTGAGGTTGGTCAGCGCCGGGCCGATCTGGGCCTCGTTGTCCTTGACCAGCGCGGTCAGTTCCGCCGCAACGGTTTTCGCGCCGGTGAGCAGCTGGTGGATGGCCTGCTGGCGCACGTTCAGCTCGGCCAGCAGCTCGCCGCCGTTGGCGATGAGCCGCTCGAACTCCTGGTTGCGGTCGGCCAGCACCTTGGTGGTGGTCTTGGTGGCCGCGAACAGCTTCTTGAGCTGATCGTCACGCTTGGCCAGCGTCTCCGAGAGCCGGGCGACGCCGTCGATGGAGCTGCGCAGTTCCGGCGGGGTGGCCGAGAAGGCGTCCGACAGCACGGTGAAGCTCTTCGCCAGCTGCGCGGTGTCGGTCTGCTCGATGTTCTTGGCGGCGTCGCTGAACGCGTCCACCACGTCGTAGGGCGACACGGTGCGCGAGAGCGGAATCCGGTCCGACGGGTTCAGCACCTTGGTGCCCTTGGGATCCAGTGCCAGGTACTTCTGCCCGAGCAGGGTCTTGATCTGGATCGAGGCGGTGGACTCGTCCCCGACCCAGGCATCCTGGGTGCGGAAGTCCACCAGCACCTTGTCGCCGTCGAGGCGGACATCGGACACCGCGCCGACCTTGACGCCGGCGATGCGCACCTCGTTGCCCTTCTTCAGGCCCGCGGCCTCGGAGAACTCGGCGGTGTACTTGATGCCGGCGCCGATGATCGGCAGTTTGTCCAGGTTGAACGCGGACAGGGTCACCAGCAGCACCAGGATCAGGCCCAGCCCACCCATGAACGCCGGACTGCGCTTGCCCAATACAGCGCGGTCGTCCATCAGCGGCCTCCCTTCCCATGGCAGCGCGGGGCCGGATTCGTGTAGATCGGCTGGTTCACAGTCGGCATGTTCTGCAGTGCGGGCGGGAAGTTCAGCTGCGGCGCGTCCTTGATGCCCGGTCCGGCGACGATGTCGATGCCGCACAGATAGAACTGGAACCAGGAGCCGTAGGACGCCGCGCGACCGAGCTTCTCCATCTTGATGGGCAGGTTGGTCAGACCCTCGTCGACCTCGTCCTTGCGGTCGTTGAGAGTGCCGGTGAGCTGGTTCAGACCGGCGATGGCGCCCTGCAGGTTCGGCCGCACCGGGACCAGCAGGTCGGCGGTGGCCGAGGCCAGGTTGCCGAGCGAGGTGACCGCCGAGCCGATGGTGCCGCGATCGGCGTTCAGCCCGGTGACCAGCGCCTCGGTATTGACGATCAGCTGGTCGAGCTGGTCGCCGCGCGAATTGATGCTGTCCAGCACGGCATTCAGGTTCTTGATCAGCTCACCGATCACCGCGTCCTTGTCGGCCACCTTGTTGGTGAGCGAGGCGGTGTTGGCCACCAGGTCCGCGATGGTGCCGGATTCACCCTGGAAGACCTGGATGATCTCGGACGACAGCTTGTTGACGTCCTCGGGGGTGAGGGTCTGGAACAGCGGCCGGAAGCCGTTGAACAGCTCGGTCAGATTGACCGCCGGCTTGGTGCGCTCCAGCGGGATGGTCGAGCCCTTGTTCATCTTGCGGCCCTGCTGCCCGGTGCCCTGTTCCAGCGCGATGTAGCGCTGGCCCACCAGGTTCCGGTACTTGATGGTCGCGGTGGTGGAGGCGGGCAGCCAATCCCGGTCGGTCAGTTCGAATTCCACATTGGCCAGGCGCTTGTCCACGATGGACACATTGGTCACCTTGCCCACCCGGACACCGGCCACGCGCACCTCGTCGCCCTTGTTCAGGGAGGTCACATCGGTGAACCGGGCATTGAACTTGGTACCACCGCCACCGTAGTTGGCGATGGTCAGCGCCAGCACACCCGTCAGGAAGACCGTGACGAGAATGAAGGCGATCAGTTTGGTCAGCGTCGGCCCGAGGCCGCGCAGCAGATCCTTCACTTGACGCTCACCTCACTGCCGCGGAAGGCCGGGGCGGCGATCTTGGTCACCCAGGTGGGCACCTGTTCGGGCGAAACTCCGTGTGCCGCACCGTAGATCGCACCCAGGGCCTGGGCCTCCTGCGGTGAGTACGCGGTGGTCGGCGCCTGCGGGCCGTACACCTTGTACTGCGGCTCCGGCACGCGGCCGACGTTCTGGTCACCCGGATTACGGCTCGGCGGCTGGTAGGAACCGTCATTGGCGGAACCGTCGGTGTACTGGCCCGGGTCGGTGAACGGCGGGTACATCGGAACGCACAGCGGCCCACGCGGGTCGAACCAGCGCGGCTCGTCCTGGTTGGGCACGTAGCGGCCGCGCGGATTCACGATCTGGATGGTCACGCGCGAGCCCGGCAGGTTGGTGCCCTTGCCGAAGATCTGGTCGATGCGCGGCTTCAGCTCCGCGAAACCGGCCAGCGCGCAGCTGTAGCTGGGCGAGTACTTGGCCAGCGCCTCCAGCGCGGGCCGCGAGTCCGCCGCCACGTCGATGATGTTGTCGCGGTTGGCCACCAGGAAGTCCGCGGTGGTCGAGGCGCTCGGGGTCAGCGTCGCCAGCAGGGTGTCGACCTGCGAACGCTTCTGCACGATGGTGGCATTGGTGGTGCGCAGGTTGTCCAGCGCGGACACCAGCTCGGGCGCGGCATCGGCGTAGGTGGTCGCCACGTCGGCCAGGCTCTTCAGATCCTGTTGCAGCGTCGGCATTTCACCGTTGACCTGGGTGACGATGTCGTCGAGCCGGTCGATGGTCCGGCCCAGCTCCTCGCCCTGCCCCTGCAGCGCGTTGGACAGCGCGCCCAGCGTGGAGGACAGATACTGCGGGGGAATCGCCTGCAGCAGCGGCAGGATGTGGTCCAGCAGCTGGCTCACCTCGACGGCGTTGCCGCTGGTGTCCTGGCGCAGGGTCACGCCCGCGGTGAGATGGCCCTGCGGGCTCTCCGGCCACACCAGATCGATGTAGCGCTCACCGAACAGCGTCTTGGGCAGCAGGCGGGCGGTCACATTGGACGGAATCTTGTCGGCCTTGCCCGGGTCGATGGCCAGATCCAGCGTGACGTTCTTGCCGTCGTAGGAGCTCGACCGCAGCTCGCCGACGGTGACGCCGCGGACCTTCACATCCGCGTTGCGGGTCAGCGCGTTTCCGACGGTGTCGGTGATCAGGTTGACCCGGACGGTGTCCACGAACTGCTTGTTGTAGATGGCGATGGTGGTCCACAGGAACAGCGCCACCAGCACGAAGAAGAGCACGCCGAGGGTACGGCTGCGCAGTTTCTCGGTGGAACGCCAGAACTGCACACGCTGCGGGTCGCTCATGCTGTCTCCATCCGGGATGAACGGACGGCCTGCGTGGTTACGCAAGCTGCCGCCTCCGGCCGCTGACCGTTCATCCCGCCACCCGCACCGTCGTGGTCGTACCCCAGATCGCCAGGGACAGGAAGAAATCGAGCACGTTGATCAGCACGATGGCGGCACGCACCGCGCGGCCCACGGCCACACCCACGCCCGCGGGACCGCCGCTGGCGTTGTAGCCGTAGTAGCAGTGCACCAGGATGATCACGAACGCGAAGACGAGCACCTTCACGAAGGAATAGAGCACGTCCTCCGGTGGCAGGAACAGACTGAAGTAGTGGTCATAGGAACCACTGGACTGCCCGTTGAAGTAGATGCTGATCATCCGCGAGGCCAGGTAGGTGCCCAGCAGGCCGACCACGTACAGCGGAATCACGGCGAGGAAGCCGGCGATGGCGCGGGTGGTCACCAGGAAGGGCACCGACGGCACCGCCATCACCTCGAGCGCGTCGATCTCCTCGGAGATCCGCATGGCGCCCAGCTGCGCGGTGAAGCCACAGCCGACCGTCGCCGACAGTGCCAGTGCCGCGACCAGTGGCGCGAGCTCGCGGGTATTGATGTACCCGGTCAGGAAGCCGGTGAGGACACCGGAGCCCAGGGCGTCGAGGGCCTTGAAGCCCTGCAGGCCGACGACCACACCGACCGAGGCCGACATGAACACGATGACGCCGATGGTGCCGCCGATGACGGCGAGGGCGCCCGATCCGAAGGTCACCTCGGCCAGCAGCCGCATGACCTCCTTGCGGAAGTGCACGATCGTCTTCGGGATCGCGCCGATCGCCCGGGAGTAGAACGACATCTGATCGCCGGCCTTGTCGACCAGGTCGACCGGCGCCATGAGCGCCGGTCTGACCCGGCGCGCCGACCGGGAGAAGACGGTGGTGCGCTGCGAAACAACCATGGATCACGCGCCCTTTGCGGGGACGACCTGAAGGTAGATCAGGGTGAGGATCAGATTCAGGAAGAACAGAACGAGGAACGTGATCACCACGGATTGGTTCACCGCGTCACCCACTCCTTTCGGTCCCCCCTTCGGATGCAGGCCCTTGTAGGCGGCGATCACGCCCGCCACCACGCCGAAGATCAGGGCCTTGATCTCGCCGATGACCAGGTCGGGGATCTGCGCGAGGGCGGAGAAGGACGCGAGGTACGCGCCCGGGGTGCCGCCCTGCAGCCCGACGTTGAAGAAGTAGCCGCCGCAGATGCCGACGACCGAGACCAGGCCGTTGAGCAGGAAGGCCACCAGCATCATGCCCAGCACGCGCGGAACCACCAGGCGCTGGATGGGATCGATGCCCAGTACCTCCATGGCGTCGATCTCCTCGCGAATGGTGCGCGAGCCGAGATCGGCGGCCACGGCCGAGCCGGCGGCGCCGGCGATGATCAGCGCGGTGACGACCGGTGCAGCTTGCTGCACGGTGGCCAGCACACTGGTCGCGCCGGTGAAGTTCTCCGCCCCCAGCTGCTTGATGAGCGAGCCGGTCTGCAGGGCCACCACGGCGCCGAACGGGATTGCCACCAGAGCGGCGGGAAGGATCGAGACACTCGCGATGAACCACGACTGTTCGATGAACTCCCGCCACTGGAAGGGCCGGCGGAATGTCTTCCGGAACACGTCCAGGAAGAGTGCGAATATGTTGCCGGCCTGGGCAAGTCCCGACTCGACCGGGGTGCGCAGTCGCGTCAGGGTGGGATTCACGCCGCGTATGTTACCCGTTAGTCAGGTTCTGTCGAACCGTGGCGTCGTAGCCACCTTGATACGCGGGCATCACCTGCGTGTCGGCCTCATCACCGTTCTGCGCCATCGACTCGCGAATGGCTTCCTGGGCGGCCGGCGGCAGCGTATGCATGATCTGGCGGACCCGCTCGCGGCGGCGGCCCACCGCGCCACGCACCGGCATGCCCGGCTGCGCCCGCATCTGCGGGATGATGCCCTCGATCTCCTCCGCGCCACCGGCGTGGTGACCCGAGTCGAACATGGCCTGCTCGCGGGCCATCTGGGCTTCGTCCTTCTCCTCCGACATACCGATCGGGCCCTGCATGCGGCCGTTGAGGAACTGCTTGACCACCGGCTCCTCCGAGGTCAGCAGCACCTCACGCGGGCCGAACATGACCAGGTTGCGGCGGAACAGCATGCCGATGTTGTCCGGCACCGTACGGGCCAGGTTGATGTTGTGCGTGACGATCAGGATCGTCGCGTCGATCTGCGCGTTGATGTCGATCAACAGCTGCGACAGATACGTGGTGCGCACCGGATCCAGACCCGAGTCCGGCTCGTCGACCAGGATGATCTGCGGGTCCAGCACCAGCGCGCGAGCCAGGCCGGCACGCTTGCGCATACCACCGGAGATCTCACCGGGCAGCTTGCCCTCGGCGCCGAGCAGACCGGTCAG
>NZ_JBSGGG010000056.1:0-15721 GCF_053603795.1 Nocardia sp. NPDC004123 | reverse complement strand
GCGAAAACCGCGTCTGCGCCGCCGAAACAGTCGAGCAACTCGCGATCGACCTCCATCTGACCCGCCCGACCCACCAGCCGAGCACGGCCATGTGATGGTTCGTCGCAGCGCAAACTCCTCAACTGCATGCTGAACGACCAAACCAGCCAGGATTTCGCAGTTGCCCCCGAGTCTCCTCCGGAAACCGCCCCGATCGTGCGGCGTTCGTCTGCAACAATTTCAGCAAGGTAACCATGACCGGACCGCAAGAGCCGCCCCATAACCGGCCGTATGCTGGTCAACCGTCCTATGGTCAGGCAAACATACGGCCATCCCATGCACGCCCCAGCACCCGCTCCGATGAGGCACAACCCGGTGTTGTGGATTATCGCCGCGGTCATCGTTATCCCGATTCTGTTCTGTGGTGGTTGCCTCGCTCTCATCGGTGGCAGCGCGAGCAAGGCCCGACTGCCGTGCCTGTGCTGCCCGGATTCGGTGTTCACTGTGTCGGTCGACCGCACGGCCACCGGCACAGGGCGATCGCACTCCGCAGCAGAGTCGCTGCTCCGATCGTCATAGGTGCAGCCCATGACCTGGGTTGCAGAAAGTGTGGTTCTCGGCTATGACAAGCGTTCCCTACGCGACCGATCTACCTTCGTCGCGGACCGCAGCACCTTACGACCTCGCTGACCGATATCGTTCGGGCGCAGGTCCGGTCCTGCTCACCGGCGTCCAGGCCATCGCTCGGATGATGGTCGAACAGCATGCTCACGACGCGCGCGCTGGTCGCCGGATAGCGACCTTCGTCTCCGGCTACCAGGGCAGCCCACTCGCAGGCGTCGACAAGATGCTGCTCGCCATGCCCGACGTGCTCGCCGAACACGACATCGTCTTCACCCCGGGGCTGAATGAGGAGCTCGCCCTCACCTCGGTATGGGGCAGCCAGGCCGATCTGCCCACCGGCACGCCAACCCACGAGGGAGTGATCGGTATCTGGTACGGCAAGGGCCCTGGCGTCGACCGCGCCACCGACGCACTGCGGCACACAAACATCTACGGAGTCAACCCGCGCGGCGGAGTGCTGCTGCTGGTCGGCGACGACCCCGCTGCGAAATCCTCCTCCGTCCCCGTCTCGAGTGAGCGATCACTAGCTGCGATGGGCATTCCGGTGCTGTTTCCGCGCAATGCCGAAGAGGTCATCGCGCTCGGTATGCAGGGCATCGCCCTATCCCGCGCCTCGGGCTGCGTCGTGGCACTGAAGCTCGTCGCCGATGTCGCCGCCGGGGCCTGGGCCGTGCCCTCCTCGGTCGGCGACCTCCCGATCACGGTCCCCGAGATCGAATGGGAAGGAAGGCCCTTCACCTACCAGCAACGACCGATGCTGGCTCCACCAGACAGTGTGCTCGCTGAGGCGGATCTTTACGGTCCCCGCTGGGCCACGGTGCAGGCCTTCGGTGCGGCCAACAACCTCGACGTTATCGAGGTGTCTTCGGCCGACGCCCGGATCGGGATCATCGCTGCCGGGACAACTTTCGACGCGGTACGGCAGGCGTTACGCGACCTGGGTGTCGACGAGGCCGACATGCACCGTGCCGGCATTCGGCTGTTGCGCATCGGTATGCCCTATCCCGTGGGTGCCGGCCGAGTAGTCGAGTTCGCCCGCGGCCTCGAACAGCTGATCGTGGTGGAGGACAAGACAGCGTTCATAGAGACCCAGATTCGTGAAATCTTGTACGACGCCACCGATTCCCCGCAGATCCTCGGCAAGCATGACACGAGCGGAGCCACATTGATTCCGTTCGATGGCGAGCTCACCACGGGCCGGTTGCTCGGGCCATTGCGACGGGTGCTGCGTGATCATATCGAACTGAAACCGACTCCACCACAACCTATTTCGCTGGACCTGCTGCCGGTCAAACGGACCTCCTACTTCTGCAGCGGATGCCCGCACAATCGTTCTACCGCCATTCCGGAGGGCTCGATCGGCGGTGGCGGGATCGGTTGCCACACGATGGTGACGACGTCGGAACGGGCAGACTCAGCGGTGACCGGATTGACCCAGATGGGCGGTGAAGGCAGCCAATGGATCGGGCAAGCGCCGTTCACCGACGTGCCCCATATCTTCCAGAACATCGGCGACGGGACCTTCTTCCACTCCGGACAGCTCGCACTGCAGGCGTGCGTGGGGGCCGGCGTGAACATAACCTACAAACTGCTGTGGAACGACGTGGTCGCCATGACCGGCGCTCAGGATGTCGAAGGCGGCATCACGGTGGCCCAGGCAACCCACAAACTCATCGCGGAGGGCGTGGCCCGGATCGTCATCTGCACCGACGAACCCGCCCGGCACGACAGGAGGGCACTGGCCAGCGGCACGGTCCTATGGCACCGCGACCGTCTCGACGAAGCGCAGCGCCTCCTGCGGGAGACCCCAGGGGTCACTGTGCTGATCTACGACCAGCATTGCGCCGCCGACGCACGCCGGCAACGCAAGCGCGGCGCATTGCCCGCCCGCACTACCCGAGTCGTGATCAATGAGGCCGTATGTGAGGGCTGCGGGGATTGCGGGGTGAAGTCCAACTGCCTGTCCGTGCAGCCGGTCGACACCGAGTTCGGTCGCAAGACCCGCATCGATCAGACGTCGTGCAATACCGATTACAGCTGCCTGGATGGTGATTGCCCGTCCTTCGTGACAGTCGAGCTGATGCCGGATGGCAAGGGCGGCAAGCGATCCGATCACCGTCTGGTGCCCGAACCACCGGCCATCACCGATCCCGGGCTGGGCGCGCCGCAGCAGGCGCAGAATGTGCTGATCGCGGGCATCGGTGGTACGGGCATCGTCACGGTCAACCAAGTGCTGGCTACGGCTGCGCTGCGCGCCGGTTACGTGGTGGAAAGCCTCGACCAGACCGGACTGAGTCAGAAGGCCGGGCCCGTTGTATCTCACTTGCGTTTTGCTACAACGGAATTGGAGCCGTCGAACCGGCTCAGCCTGGGCAGTGCGGATTGCCTCATGGCCGTCGACCTGCTCACCGCAGTCGACCCCAGGAATCTGCAGTACGGCAACGCCATGACCACCGTGGCCATCGCCTCGACCAGTCAGACCCCGACTGGGGAAATGGTGTACGACAAGTCGGTCGCCTACCCCGGCACCCAGTCCCTGCTGGATCGGCTGGAAACAGTGTCCAAGACCATAATCCAGCTGGACGCGCTCGCTGCAGCACAGGAGTTGTTCGGCAACACGACCGCCGCGAACTTCCTGGTCGTCGGCGCGGCGTTGCAGGCCGGCGGACTGCGTCTACCGGCCGCCGCCATCGAAGAGGCCATCGAAATCAACGGTGTCGCGGTTGGGGTCAATATCGCGGCCTTCCGGTGGGGCCGGGTCGCAGTCGCCGATCCGACCACGTTTGCCACTGCAACCGGATCGGCGCGACCAGCGCGCAAGCCGACGCCAGTACCTGCAGTCCTGTTGGCCGGCACGACTTTCGACGGCGATGTGCGGCGGCTGGTGGAACTGCGTGCATCGGAGTTGATCGCATTCCAGAACACGAAAGCCGCCGGTCGCTACATCAGCACCGTGCAAACCGTCTGGTCGGCCGAGCGCGCGGTCACCGAGCGGACCGAATTCAGCGCTGCCGTTGCGCGCGGGCTGTACAAGCTCACCGCTTACAAGGACGAGTATGAAGTCGCCCGGTTGCTAGTCGACCCGTCCTTCCTTGCCCAAGTGCGCGCCCAGGTCCCTGACGGGGAGAACCTGACCTACAAATTGCACCCGCCGATGCTGCGCGCGTTGGGCCGCAAGAAGAAAATCAGTCTCGGCCCGAAATCCCATGCGGCGCTGAGAATTTTAGCCAAGGGCAAGATACTGCGTGGCACCAGGCTCGACCCTTTCGGCTACGCCCAGGTCCGAAAAGTGGAACGCGAGCTGCTGGTTCAGTACCGCAACATGGTGGCGCGCCTGGCAGACGATCTGACCGAGGGCACCTACGACACCGCCGCCGAGGCCGCCGCATTGCCCGACCTGGTACGCGGTTACGAGGACATCAAGCTCGCCAACGTCGAGCGGTACCACGCGCGGCTGCGCGAACTCGGCATCGAACTCTGACCGCAGTTACGCCGCCGTCAGCGACGATGCGGCGACCAGAAAGGTAATGAACATGACCGCCATGCAAACTGGCACCGGTGTTTTCGGTCGGTCCGAAAAACTGAGCGACGGCCGCCACCAGCAGGTTGTTTTCTGCGAGGACGAAGAATCCGGCCTCAAGGCGATCATCGCTATCCACTCGACCACCATGGGCCCAGCTCTCGACGGCACCCGAATATACCCATATGCCAGCGAATCCCAGGCTCTTGACGACGTACTGCGCCTATCTCGTGACATGACATACAAACCCGCTGCGGCGGGTCTCGACCTCGGCGGCGTTGGAGGCGGACTTCGCGTTGACGCACGGCGCAGAGTTCGCCGCGATCATGCCCGGAGCGCGACGCGTTCGCCCGAACACGGTCGCCTACAATGCTTCCGACGTCGACGCACTGCTGCGGGCGATTATGTCGTGGTACTACCTCACTACGCTAGGTGCCCAACAAATATCCGCAGTCGCGCATCGGCGCTGACAAACGCGCATCGCGGGATCGGACTTGCCCACACTCGCGGTGCCCCGTCGAGAAGCGTGGGTCCGCGACGTAGTAGCCGGGCTTGAAGCACGACGGCGAGATAGTTGGACCTGGTCGTTCCAGTCGTAGGCACACCAGTGTGGGTAGGATTGCGATCCGAATAGTCGAGGTGGTACTTCCGTGCAGGTCAGCGGAATCAGTTTGCGGCGTATCGTCGATGAGCTCGGAGCGACTCTCATCGAGTTGCGCGCCGGTGACGTGGATGTCGCCACCCTGGTACGCGGAACCTTGATCTTCGAAGAGGGAGACGACCTGGAAAATGTCCAAGACTGCCTGGTGCTCGCCGTAGGGATCGCTGGCCCGGAGAAGGCTTCAGCTCTCGCCTCCGTTCTCGCCCGGCATGGCGCGGCAGCTTTGGTGGTCCGCTCTAGCATCTCGTCCTTCCCCGCCGCCTCCGCCGCGGTACAGGCCATCGGACTCCCCCTGATCGCCCTTCGACCGGGAGCAACTTGGGAGCAGTTGACCTGGATGGTTCGTTCGCTGCTCATCGGACCGCCTGCTGGCATCGATCCGGGCCAGAATATGCGTGGTATCAGTGGGGACGATCTGTTCACACTTGCCCACCTCATCTGTTCTTCGTTGGATGCCCCTGTCACCCTTGAGGACCGAGACTTCAACGTTCTGGCGTTCTCGGGGCGGCAGGACGAGGCGGACGCCTCACGGGTAGCCACGATCTTGCGCCGACAGGTCCCCTCACCACTGATCGAGCAGCTCGAGCAGGAAGGTATCCTCGCCTCGATCTACAGCAGCAACGAGCCGATACACCTGCCCGCCGCCATCGCCGGCGGGAACCTGATCGCCAAACAGCGCGCGGTCATCGCGATCCGCGCCGGCACCGAGATCCTCGGAGCGATCTGGGTGGCCGTGGATGAACCTCTTGATGACGAGCAGCGACGGTTCCTCAAACAGGCTGCCAGACTGGCGGCCCTCCATTTCCTTGCGCTGAGGGCCGGATCCGACCTCAGTCGCAGCTATCTGGCAGAGAATGTTTCGACGGCGCTGAGCGGAGGAAACACCGCCGTCGAAGCCCTCGCCCGGCTCCGTATCGGCTTCCCGGTAGTGGTAGTAGCCATCAGCACCGCAACGCGGCCCGGCGAGACCCTCGCCACTTCGGATGAAAACCGGATCGCATTGCACCGGACCGCCGATGCATTCGCGACACACTTGGCCGCGACAAGTCCCAGATCTGCGTCGGCTCTGGTCTCCGACACTGTGTACGGCATCGTACCGGTCACCGCGTCCGCCGGTCCGCAGCCGGAGTCCGCACGACGAATAGTCGAGGATTTCGTCACTCGCACCGGCGATCGTCTACCGATCGTGGTCGGGATCGGTCCGGTGGCCCACAGCGCATCGGAATTGAATGCGTCACGAAATGAATCGAACCGAGCCCTGCGGGTGATGAAATCGCAGCGAGTAGCAGGCGTTGTCGCCTTCTGGGACGATCTGGCCGCGCACTCCCTGCTCATAGATCTGGCCGACCTGGTCGCCGCGCGCGGCGACAGGACGACAGGGACTGTCGCCCGCCTGCAGCACTACGACGCCGTACACCAGACCGAATTGGTGAACACGCTCGAACTCTGGCTCGAAGCGGGATGCGATTTACAGAAGGCTGCGGCCTCAGCGTTCGTACACCCCAATACCTTCCGGTATCGCCTCAAACGCGTGTCCCAGGTAGGCGGCACCAGCCTCGAGGATTCCGACGACCGATTCTTCGCACACCTGCAGTTGAGATTGCTTCGACTGCAAGCTCTTTCGGCTGTTATACCAGGTTGATCATGTTGTAGCCCTGGGGTCATCTCCGGTTTGATGTCTTGCTGCGGCGGCCGGGCGGATTCGGCACGGAGTTGTCTGCGGCATCCGATGGCCCTGCCATCACCGGCTGTTGCGATATCTAAGCCCACCAACACCTGTGGTCACCCCTGGCGGTCACCATATTTTCGTGTCAGTTCGGGATGTGCCCTGGTGGAGGGTGATTCGCCGGTTCCGGGTGCGGAGTGGTTGGGGTTCGGGTAGAAATCGCCAAAAAACAACGGATAGTGCGACACGAACGCGGAGAGGAGCTGAAGACGTAGGAGAAGCTTCTCGAAGCGGTGCTGCGTGCGAGATGGAGGATTCTCGGCCCCGATTCCGCACTACTCGATCCTCAACGAGGAGTCGAGCGCGAAATCTTCCCGGTCTGCCAGCGCTACGGTCTGGGCACCCTGGTATGGAGCCCACTGGCGATGGGGGCTACTCACCGGCCGATACCGTAAACGCGGCGTAGACACAGCACCGCCGGCGCTGCTGCACCGGGTTCCACAACACATGACCGATCAACGCAAAAGCGACGCCGTCGAAATGCTCATCCCGGTCGCCGAGCAGGCCGGACTGTCACCGACCCACCTCGCCCTCGCATTCGTCATCACCCACCCCGGAGTCACCTCGGCGATCATCGGACCACGCACCCTCGAGCAGCTCGACGATCTCCTCGCGGGAGGCGGAACCCGCCTCGATGCCGACCTCCTCGACCGCATCGACGAGATCGTGCCGCCGGGAACCGACACAGGATCGATCGACGTCGCCTACGTACCACCACACCTTCAGCAACCGTGGCTGCGTCGTCGCGCCGCCGACGACCCCACCGCCGCCTGACGAGATCCACGTGATGATGTCGATACAGCATCTGGGTGCTGCGAAAGGTTGTCGTGCTCACTGGCGGCTCGGGAGCATCGCCAGCCTCTGCGACCGCTGGGATACCAGCTCGTCGTAGGCGCCGTCGCGCTCGGCCCACCGCTGCATAAACCCCGAGGCTCTTTCGAAGCGCCGCAGGGACTCCCGCCGCACCCACGCGAGCCCGAATCAGGCGGGGGTTTCGCGCAGGAAGTTCGCCAGCAGGTCTGTTACTCGCTGGGGCTGTTCGAGTGTGCTGGTGTGGCCGCAGTCGTCGATGACGTGCAGGCTCGAGTGCGGGATCAGGTCGGCGAGGCGGTGGGCGTGGTTGGGTGGGGTGGCTTGATCGTCGGCACCGACGGCGATGAGGGTGGGCATGGTGATCGCGGACAGTTCGGCGGCGACGCCCGGGCGGTCGGCGACGGCGTGCACCGCTTTGTGGAGGCCGGCGCGGTCGGTGCGGTGCACGTGGGACGACCACTCGCGCAGGAGCGAACGGTGCTGCCGGGCGGTGCGGAAGGCGGGGCCGAACATGTGCGGTTCGACGCGGGATCGCAAGGGGCGGAAGCCGATCAAACGCACGGCCAGCGCGAGGCGGTTGTATTCGCCGATCTTGGCCGGATGCTCGGGGTCCGCGCTGGTGTCGAGCAAGGTCAGCGAGCGCAGGAGTTCGGGGTGGCGGGCGGCCAGGCGCTGGCCGACGAAACCGCCCATGGACAGGCCGACCCAATGCACCGGTGCGAGGCTCAGCCCGGTGATCAGGCCCACGGCGTCGGCAGTGAGGGTGTCCATGTCATAGCCACCAGGAGTGGCGGGGGTATCGCCTTGGCCCCGCCAGTCGAGGGTGACGCACCGGAATTCGTGACGCAGCACCTTGATCTGGGGTCCGAACACCCAGCCGCCGAAGAGCAGGCCGTGACCGAAGACGATGGTGGGTGCGTCCGGCCGGTCGGCGGGGACCCTGGTGTCGGAGAAGGCGATCGGGACGCCGTGGATGTCGGCGATCGGCATGGTGCTCCTCGGTCAGACCGTGACGATGAGTTCGGTGGGCCCCCGGACATTGGTGCGGCTGTTCCAGCGCACCTTCTCCAGGCAGGCATCTGGGAAGCGGCGGACGAAGGCGGAGAACGCGATCCGGCCCTCGCCGCTCAGGTGATGCTGCTCTGTATGGCCGACTGCGAAACCACCGGGAATCATCTCGCCAACGGTGTGCTGGCGCTGCTGCACCATGATGTTGCTCTCGTCCACCGAATGCGAGGAGCGTTGCAACGCCGCCACATCCGCGTGCCGGGACAGAATCCAGAAGCCCAGGGGATGCTCGGTTTCGGCCTGCAGCCGCGCGTAGTGCGGGTACGGGTCCACCGCGAAACCGGTTGCGAAGGGGTCGAAGACGAACAGCGCGGTGCTCACCGCTCAGCCCAGCTTCACGTTCCGCATGGTGACCAGTGCAGTGGCGCACAGGGTCTCGACGCCGTCTTCGACCGAGAACACGTCGGCGGCGGCATTGGTGACGAGCGCGCCCGGCTTGAGCACCCGCCCACGCGCGATCACCTGCTTGCCCTTGGCCGGGGCGAGGATCTTGACCGTGTAGTCGATGGTCATGTTCACCCAGCCCGGCTGCAGCAGGGTGCCTGCGGCCGATCCGGCGGCGAAATCGGCGAGCGAACCGAGCACCCCGCCCTGGAAATAGCCGTTGTGCTGAGTGAGTTCGGACCGGAAATGCTGAACGATCTCGACTTCGCCCGGCTCGACCCGCCCGAACTCGAAGCCCAGATGCCGGGCCGCGGGCATGCTGAGCACGGCCGCCGTCACGGCCGCTGCGTAATCCGGATTCGATGCCTGCCAGGTCATGGTCAACTCCTCGGTGCGGGGGTGAGTGCGTCGGCGAGCGGAATCCATTGCTCGAATTCGCCTGCCAGATAACGGGTGCGGGCGGCGATGCGCATGATCTTGCCGCTGCTGGTGCGCTCCACCTGGCCGGGGGCGGCGAGCACGATCTCGGCAGGGGCGAGTTCGTGCTCACCGAGTACAGCCGCG
This sequence comes from Nocardia sp. NPDC004123, assembly GCF_053603795.1. Lineage (NCBI taxonomy): Bacteria > Bacillati > Actinomycetota > Actinomycetes > Mycobacteriales > Nocardiaceae > Nocardia > Nocardia sp. NPDC004123. The sequence continues at coordinate 6,382 of NZ_JBSGGG010000056.1, read as the reverse complement.
TTGATCGCGCCGCGCACATCGGCCGGCTCGGCGAGCGAGTCGCGCCGGATCTCCGCGACAATCACCAGCTTCTCACCGGCCGCGGCGGCGATCGCGAAGGCGGCGCAGGCGCCCGTCCGCACGGCCGGATGGGCGGCCTGGGCGGTCCGCTCGATGTCCTGCGGGTAGTAGTTGCGGCCCCGGATGATGACGAGGTCCTTCAACCGGCCCACCACGTAGAGCTCGTCGTCCACCAGGACACCCAGATCGCCGGTGCGCAGATACCCGTCGGCGAAAGCCCGCGCCGTGGCCTCGGGATTGCACCAATAGCCGTGCGTCACATGAGCTCCCGAGACGTGGATCTCGCCGACCCGGCCCGGCGCGCAGGCCATGCCGGTGTCGGGATCGACGATGCGCAGGTCCTCGTTCGCCAGCAGGCGGCCGGACCCGGCGAGTCTTCGGGAGCGTGGACCGGCGGCAGCGGAGACGCGGCCCGCGCCGAGCTCGTCGATGTCGGCGTCCAGCAGCCGAGGACCGCGACCGGGCGTGCTGCCGGTGACGAGCAGGGTCGCCTCGGCCAGCCCGTAGCAGGGGTACCAGGAACCGTCGCGGAAACCGTAGGGGGCGAAGGCATCACCGAAACGGCGCAGCGTGTCCGGCCGGATCGGCTCCGCGCCGTTGAAGGCGACACGCCAGCTGCTCAGATCCAGCTCGGCCAGGGCGGCCGGCTCGGTACGCATCGCCTGCTCGACACAGGCGTCGAAGGCGAAGTTCGGTCCGCCGCTGGTGTGCGCGCGATAGCGGGAGATGGTCGACAGCCACAGCAGCGGACGGCGAATGAACGCCGACGGCGACATCAGGATCGCCGTCGCGCCGATATGCACCGGTTGCAGAGCATTGCCGATCAAGCCCTGATCGTGGAAGAACGGCGCCCAGCCGACCACGGTGGAGTCACGGTCGTGGCCGAAGCCGAGCCGGATCATCTCCTCGTTGGCGACCAGATTGCGGTGGGTGACCATCACACCTTTGGGCGCGCCGGTCGAGCCGGAGGTGTACTGGAGGAACGCCAGATCCTCGGGGACCAGTCGGGCAGGCTCGAATCCCGCCGCGGCCGGCGGCATCTGGTCGACGCCGAGCCAGGCCGTGGCCTCGCACAGCGGCGCGAGCGCGGCCCGCAGCGGTTCGATGACCGCGTCCAGGCTGAGCACGGCCGCGGGCATGCAGTCGCGCACGATCGACAGCGTGGCCTGCTGGATTCGGTCGCGCCGCGGCGGATTCAACGGCACGGCGATCACCCCGGCATACAGGCAGCCGAAGTAGGCGACGATGAACTCCAGGCATTGCGGGAACACCAGGGCCGCGCGATCGCCACGGGCACAACGGGATTCGAGGTGCTGTGCCAGCGCCAGCGCGCGTGCGTGAAGTTCGCCGTAGGTCAGTGTGGCCGCCTCGGCGCCGGTGTCGTCGAGCAGGATGTAGGCGGTGCGGTCCGGCTCGTCGGTGGCGCGGCGGCGCAGGATCTCCGGCAACAGTGCGGGGCTCATGCGGCGGCTCCGATCGCCACGGGCAGGGTTTGCAGGCCGCGCACGATGAAACTGTGATCCTGCCAGGTGAATTCGCTGGCCAGCGGGCACAGGTTCAGCTGGATCAAGTGGGTGAAGGCTACCTCGGCCATCAGCTCGGCCAGCTGCCCGCCCAGGCAGCCGTGCATACCGTGCCCGAACGCCAGATGCCCGGCACCGCCCCGGGCGAGATCGAATTCGTCGGGCCGAGCGAAGACCTCCGGGTCACGGTTGGCCGCACCCAGGCACACCAGGACCTGATCGCCGGCGCGGATGGTCTCCCCGCCGAGTTCGACATCGCGGGTGGCCAGCCGTTTGGTGAGTTGCAGCGGGCAGTCGTAGCGCAGGGCCTCGCTCACCGCGGCCGCAAGCAGTTCGGGGGTGCGGCGCAGTGCGGCCGCCTGATCGGGATGGTGCAGCAGGGCCAGCAAGCCATTGCCGATCAGGGATTTGGTGGTCTCGTTGCCGGCGACGAAACTCATGATGCAGACGAAGATCAGCTCTTCGTCGCTGAGCGCGTCCCCGCCAGCGGTGCGGGTGGCGAGCAGACGGCTGATCAGATCCGTGCCCGGGGCGCGGCGGCGCGCGTCCAGCACGCCGAGCAATGCGGTCGAGAACTCCTCGACCACCTCGCGGACCCGGGTGAAGTCCTCCGCCTTCATCATCCCGGGTTCGAGCAGGAACCGGATGTCGTGGGTCCACCCGGCGACCTGCTCACCCAGATCGGGCGGCAGCGCCATCCACTCGCACAGCACCGAGACTGGCAGGGGCGCGGCCAGATCGGCGATCACATCCATACCCCCGGCATCGCGGGCACGCCGCAGTGCCGCGGTGGTGAACTCGGTGGCGGCCGGGCGCAACGCGGCGACGGCTTGGGCGGTGAAGACCCGGTTCACCAGCCCGCGCAGCCGCGCGTGATCGGGACTGTCGGTGAACACCAGGGACTTGCGACCCAACCGTTCGATGCGTGCCACATCGTCGCGGCCGAGCCGCCGGGCCTGCTCACCGACCAGTTGCGGGATCAGGCCCGCGCTGAAGGAGCGGTCGTACAGGACAGCTTTCGCGTCGGCGTGGCGGGTGATCACCCACATACCGAGGGTCTTGTACACCGGCCGGGTATCGCGCAGCGCCCGGTACATGGGGTAGGGGTCGCGGCGGAACTCAGCGCTGAACGGATTGAACTGGGCGCGCGGGCGCACCGGATCCGCGGCCCGCGTGGCGTGCACGGTCATGCGGCGGGCTCCCCGGCGGTGAAGAACCCGTCCCGGTAGGGCCGCAGGATCAGCCGGAACAAGGCCAGTTTGCCCATGCGGAAGCCCAAGGCGGACATCTTCAGGTAACGCAGATACCGCTCCACCACCTCGGGGCCGACCAGTTCGGTGGCCGCGGCGCGGTTCTCGCGCAGTCGCCGCGTCCACTCGGCGCAGGTCCACGCGTAGTCCAAGCGGCCGTTAGTCACCGCGCGGATCTCGAACAGGCTGTCGGCCGCGGCGGTGATCTCGGCCAGCGTCGGCAGCTCGGCGTCGGGGAATATCTTGCGCTGCATGAACGTGTTTGCCTGCGCTGCGGTCATATTGGCGTACGCGATCGTCTGCAACGACAGCGCGCCGCCGGGTTGCAGCCATTCGCGGCAGCGGGTGAAGAACTCCCGGTAGACGCCGATCTTCCGCTCGGGCGTGTCATCGGGTCGGGCGAAATGCTCGAACGCACCGATGGAGATGATTCCATCGAATCGCTGCCGCGGCTCGTAGTGCAGCCAGTCCTCGGTGCGCACCTCCACACCGGAGTACTGTTGCGCCCGGACGTAATCGGCCTGCTCGGCACTGAGCGTGAGGCCCACCGCGTGCTGGAAGGCCGGCTGCCGGGAGACCCGCTGCAGGACCGCGCCCCATCCGCAGCCGATATCGAGCACCGTGCGGGCCCGTTCGGCCTCGATGGCGTCGAGGTGGTGGCGCAGCTTGTGCCCCTGTGCGATCTCCAGTGTGTCATAGGGGGATTCGCGCAGCGCGCAGGAGTAGCTGAGCGTCCGGTCCAGCCAGAGCCGGTAGAACTCGTTACCGAGGTCGTAGTGATGGCGGACCGCGGCCGCGGCGGCAGCGGTCCGCTCGGTATCGACGGCGGTCATATCAGGCCACGTTCCGGGTGGTCTGCTGGTGCAGGTATTCGGCGACCGCGTCCAGGTTCGGGTTGCTGTAGAGGTCCTCGGGGGAGAGGTCCACGCCGTAGCGCTCCTCGATCTCGATCAGCAGGGCCACCGCCAGCGCCGAATCGACGCCGAGCCGGTCGAAATCGGCGAGCGGATCGATGGTGGTAGTGGGCACTTCCATCAGATCGGCGAGGTATTCCTGGCACCAGCCGACGATGGCCGCCTTGCTGGTATCGACTGCTTCGGTCATGGCAAGTGAACCTTTCTCAGGCAATGCGTTTGGTGGCTATACGGGCCTCGGAAGGCAGCTTCAGATCCCACGCCAGGCCAAGGGCCGACAGTGTGCGGATCAGCCAGTAGCCGGGATCGAGCCGGTACCAGTCCAATCCGAAGGAGGGTGATTCGGGGAAGGCGTGATGATTGTTGTGCCAGGATTCGCCGAGACTGATCAGGGCGAAGACACCGCCGTTGCGGCTGTTCTCTCGCGATTCGTAGGGCCGGGTACCGAACATGTGCAGGAACGAATTGATTGCCCACACAATGTGTTCCAGCACGAAGATGCGCGCGAAACCACCCCACAGCAGCCCGCTCACCACGCCGGGCCAGCTCAGGGTGACCAATCCGCCGATCACCGCCGGAATCGCCAGGCCTAGCGCGACCCACCAGTAGTACAACCGCGCCACCCGCACCAGCCGACGGTCCCGGATCAGATCGGGCGCGTAATGGACGATATTCGGATACGCGTGGCGTCGCATCCACAGGAAATGCGAATGCGCGAGCCCGCGCAGCGCGCCCGCGAACCCGCCGCCGGACAGGTTGGGGGAGTGCGGATCCCCCTCGCGATCGCTGTATTCGTGATGGCGGCGATGCAGCGCCACCCAGGACAGCACACCGCCCTGTCCCGCCATCGACCCCAGGATCGCCAGCATTGTCGCCACCCACGACGCGGCCTTGAACGTGCGATGGGTGAACAGCCGGTGATAGCCCACGGTCACGCCCAGCCCGGTAAGGAGCCACATCATGAACAGCAGCGCGAATTCGAGAATCTCGAACGGCCGCACCCACAGAAACGCCACCGCCGTCACCGTGCCGAGAATCGGCGCGACATCGAACAGCAGAAAGTGCCGGCGCTGTAGTCGGTGGATATAGGGACTACTGATCATCTTCTTGCGCGGCTCGGTCTTTCCGGTGTCGAACGCCTCGGAGTAGTCCCCGACCGACAGTGCATTGTCCTCGATCATCGCAAGCGACCGGACCCCTCGTCATCGACGGTGTGACGGCGCCGGGCCAATGGCCCGGAGCCGAACGTGGATCCGAATGTACTTCCGGCCCCTGCTATCGGTGGCGTCGGATTTTCTTTGACTGCACCGCGATTCGTTGTTTCTATCGCCAGGTGGCACCGCTACGGCAGCGGCTCCACCCGGCGTCATGTCGTCCGCCCGGGCACAGTCATTCGGTGCCATAGTGCGCGGCATTGTCACCAGACCACACCCTCATCACGCACAGCCCGCCCTGCAACCACCGAACAGTCCGGCCCGCCACCCGACCGACGGGCTGCCCCCCAGCGGCCTGACCAACCTCACCCACCGCGCCGAAACTGCGGGCGGACACTGCGAACTCGGCCCCGCAACCGTCGCCGGGCGCCACGGGCCCGGCACCCGCGTGTCCTGGTCGGCACCGCTGTGAACCCAACCGTGGGTTCCGAACCCCCAGCAGGCTCGCAGCTCCGGGCCGTACAGCTCGATTCCCGCAGTTCGTTGAATTGCCCACGTTGTACAGCACATCGGTCAGCGCCGCCGGGGCCGGGAAGTCCCCGGCGAGCAGCATCCCGGTCTTGGTGCGCGACACCGTGATGGCCATTGGGCCGCTGTCCACCGCTCGACGGAAGGTCTCGAGGTCGATCCCGCTGCGCTCGGCGAACGACCACGCCTCGGTCAACCCGGTCACCATCGTGATCAGCAGGATGTTCACCGCCAGTTTGGTATTCAGCGCGGCGGGAACCGAACCACAGTCAATGACGTTGTGGCACACCGGTTCCAGCAGGCGCGCCACCCGCGCCGTGTCGGCCGGGGCACCGGCGAGCAGGCCGACCAGCTTGCCCGCCTCGGCCACCGGACGCGACCCAGATACCGGGGCTTCGACATAGCGGCCCCCGGCCCGGACGCCGTCAAGTCCGAGATCCCGCGAGTACCTGGGGTGCGGTGGTGCCCAGGGCCACGATCGTTCGATCGCGGACGCGCGCCGCGAAAAGATCGGTGCCTCGGCCCAGCACCGAGTCCACAGCCGCGCCATTGGCCAGCATCAGGAACACCAGCCGAGAACGGGCGAAGACCTCGTCGACACTGTCAGCGACATGAGCGCCCTCGCTCCGCAGCAGGTCGGCGGTCGCCGGTGTGCGGTTCCACACCGACGGCCCGAGGCCCAAGCGAATCAGACGGGTCGCGATGGGGCGTCCCATGATTCCTAGTCCGATGAATCCAATGGTCTCCGGGGATTCGTCGATGAAGCCCATCTACAGCGCCTTCAGTTCCTCGGTGACCGCGCCGACGGACTTCTTGGCGTCGCCGAAGAGCATGGAGGTGTGGTCGGCGTAGAACAGCGGGTTGTCGATGCCGGCGAAGCCGGAGTTCATCGACCGCTTGAGCACGATCACGCTCTTGGCCTGGTCGACGTTGAGGACCGGCATGCCGTAGAT
>NZ_JBSGGG010000055.1:0-24468 GCF_053603795.1 Nocardia sp. NPDC004123 | reverse complement strand
GCCGCATCACCGGCACCAGACCGGCCAGCGACACGAGATTCCGATCATCGAACACCGCTGACTCCGCGGCGAACCTATGCGAAACTTGCACCCGAAGTGCCCTCTGAAATGGACCGATCACTGCCTAGACAACAGCGATCATCCCAGCTCGAAGGGCACTTTTCTCATTCAAAGGGCACTTTTCTCATTCATCAGACACCAACGGACAGAAGACCGTCGGTGGATCGAGGTTTAGTTTAGGGGTCGGTGTCGCGGGATGCACACACCGGCTCCAAAGCGCCAGGCTCCGAATCGCCTTGGGCTACGCTGGCCGTCACGCCGGTGCCGCCGCGCAGCACGGTGGCACCAGCCTCGGCGAGCAGATGCTCGACTCCTCTCACGCCGAGAGCGCCAGGCTGAGTTGCGACCCCCTCCAGGTACGAGGATTAGGGGTCGGCGATCAAGATTCACGGACAGCACCTCCGCGCACAGCAACGCCGTCTTCGTCTCCACTCCCCCATCGGCGCTTCCACGATCATCAATCCGGGACGCGCCATCCCAGCCGCGCATTCAATCGTCACCCGCTGCGAAGGCCGCGACTACCGAACTGCACACTGAAATCAGCAAACAACGGCTGAACGATTCGCCCTCAGCCACCGGTCAGCCTGAGCCGGTCCCACGCCGCCCGTGCCCTCTTCCGCGCTACCTCCACACCGACCTCACCCAGGCTGGTTGCAATTCCCCTCATATCGTGGAGGCCGGACCATAGAGGAAAGGCCAGATGGCGGAGAAGAGACGCAAGTACGATGCGGAGTTCCGTGAGGGAGCGGTCCGGATCGTGCGCGAGACCGGGTGGCCGGTCGCGCAGGTTGCCCGTGAGCTGGGGGCAACGAGGGCACGCTGACCACGCGGGTGGCTCGGGACCGGCAGCAGCGCGACGGCGCTGCTGGCGACCGGCTCAGCGAGTCCGAGCGTGAGGAGCTGTTACAGCTGCGGCGGGAGAACGCCGAGCTGGCGATGGAGCGTGATGTGCTCAAGCGATTAGTGGTCCTGTGAGTGAAGGAGGCGACCAAGCGAGCGTGGCCGGGTTCATCGCCTCCCAGAGGACCGAACACGGTGTGCCGCATGCCGTTTCCTGCCGCGCTCTCGAGGTCAGCGAGTCGTGGTTCTACAAGTGGAACGACCGCGAGCCCACCGAGCGCCAGCAGCGCCGCACCGATTTGACCGCAGCGATCGGAACGGAGTTCGAAAATTCCGGCCGCACCTACGGCAGCCCCCGCATCGGGCTGGAGCTGCGGGAGAAGGGCTGGCAGGTCTCCGACAACACCATCGCCGCTCGGATGGCTGAAAATGGTTGGATAGCAAGAAAAGTCAAACGCAGGCACTCGACGACCCAGCAAGGCAAACGCCACGCCGCGCCGGATCTGGTGCACCGCCAGTTCACCGCCGTCGCCCAAGATGTGCCGTGGGTCGGCGATGTCACCGAAATCGTGACAGACGAGGGGAAACTGTATTTGGCGGCGGTGGAAGACCGGTTCTCCGGTCGGCTGCTCGGCTACGCCACCAGTGCGCTCCTGCTGTTCGGTGTCGCCGCTCCGCGCGAGCGCCCGTAGCTGCGCTTCGATCATGCCGTCGTCCCGGAACGCATCAATCATCTTTGGAGGACGTTGGCCCGTTTCAGCGCCTCACTCAAATCACGATCCGCGACGTTGGTGCGCAGATTAAATGCTGAGATTCGCACCCTCTTCAGTTTGGACAACCATTCGATAGACAGGAGTCCACAATGGAGAATCCGAGTCAATCCTCGCCTTCACTCCAAATACAAAAACCGTATCCCCAACCTGAAATCGACCTTGCATGCGATTATTATTGTCGACAACACAAAATTGATGCAAAAACACCATCGGCTCACCTTTGAAGTAGGCCCACCGGGGTTCGCCAACCCACTTGGGTGGCGCATCCATATACAAAAATACACCCGCCATTCTCTCCGAAAGCCACTTCTTCCTATTAGCCGGAGATCCAGCCTCCTTATATTCGCGGAAGATAGAATTAATAAAATTCTCCGCCGGCTCATCGTCTACCGATGCTTGAAACTTCTCCGCTGCCAAGATGGCATCTGCGCAAAAATAATCAAAATCCGTAAACGCCATGAGACAACTCCTAGGAATGGTTTGCATTCAACTATCAAGTCAAAGATGACTTGATAAGCGCCTTAAGCTACCACCCCAGATTCCTGTATGGGTCCATCGACGAGTGTCCTCACTCCGTAGCGCGAGCCAGGTTGAAGCTCGCCGGAGAATAGATTACAAGGTCGGATCAGTCGCGAACAAATCGTCGAGTCGGTGTCCTCGATCGAGAACATCGACACCCTGACCATGCGGGGAGCTGGCCAGCAGGCTCAACATCAGCCACAGCGCGCTCCACCGCTGGGTCAGAAACCGCGACGAACTCTTCGATCTGATCAGCGACGTTCTGGTCGATCGAATACTGCTCAACGACGAGGCCGCCGATTCACCATGGCGGCTCCGCCTCGCGCACCTCGCGTGGCATATGCACGACCAGTTCCTCGCGCTGCCCTGCTATGCCACACACCTGTCGCGGACCCCATCCACACAACGCCCACTCCACCGATCGACTCCGTAGTGCGATCGTGGCGGCGTTCCTCGACGCCGGGGCGGTGCCTACCTCGCCGAGCAGAGCTACTACATCTTCACGACCTCGCTAGTCAGCTGGCTCGCGCACGAGGAGAACCCGCTGCACGTCGGCCCGAGCGCCGCGTTTCGACCTGTTCCTCGACGCCCTGCTACGCGGACTCCCGGCCCGTGAACCAGGGACCGAGCAACCCTGGGGAGTTTCGGATTAACGGTGTAGCTCAGGTTGATTGAATTACTTCCGTCCAACGGTCAGTCGGCCGTCGAAGGTGATGTCAAATGCGGGTAACGCGGCCTTCCATCGGGTGATCCACCGTTTCTGACCTGCGCCGATGGGATCGAGGGCCATGACGGCCAGGTAGACGCATTTCAGGGCGGCCTGCTCGTTGGGGAAGTGCCCGCGAGCACGCACCGCCCGACGGATGCGAGCATTGACCGCCTCGGCCCCGTTGATGAAGCAGACCACCCGCCGTACTTCGGTATCGAAGACCAGGAAAGGCACGAACTCCGCCCAGGCGTTCTCCCAGAGCCGCACGATCGCGGGATATCGTTGGCCCCCGAGCCTCGCTGAATTCGTAAAACCGTTCCAGCGCAACGGCTTCGGACGACACGGTATAGACCGGTTTCAGGGCCGCACCGATCGCGGCCCAGTGCTGGCGGCCCGCGTAGGAGAACGAGGCCCGCAACAGGTGCATGTGCAGGTCTGCACCACCGCGGCCGGCCAGACCTGCTCGAACTCGAACTCCACAACTACGCCACTGCCGCCATCCGCAACAGCGGCCAAGTCCCCAATATTTGCGCGCCTGCCAGCTCGACGAAGCAGCGACCTACGACCCGATCAGGCGGGACGTGATCAAACACGCCGCCGAAAGACAGAACCACAGCGATCCGGATCGGCGCATCACGCAAGTGCTGATCAAGGGCTCGGTGAACTGGGCCGCAGAACGGTGGACACCGCGCCGGGCTCGCTGGAGACCGTCAGCCGCACAGCACAGTCGTTGATACGCAACGGAATCGCGACGGCCGATAAGTTCAAGGAATACACGACACCTCCGCGACGCCAACAGACGCCGAGGAAAGCGGTCGCCAGGACCGAAACCGAACCGGCCTGAAGCGACGAGTCAGCTCAGAATCCGCAATACCTCCGTACGGCGATTCGCGGATGACCTGTTGTGACGCGTGCACCGACGAAGGCCCGCTCGAGAAAACAGGTATGTCCCCGGCCATTCGACCCTCGTGGGAGTCCCCCCGACAGACGATGCTGACACGAAATCCACCAGCACCATTCCGCGAAGGCTTTCATGTTCCCACCGAATGCCCAGCCCCCAGACGGTGTCAGCGACGACAGCGCCCGTTGTGTCGAAGACACGTTGACGATCCGGCATTGCGCGGCCTGCGACAAGCTCTTCGCGCCGCTGACCCCCGCATGTTCGGCCTGCGCGTCCGAGGATCTCGAGTGGGTGCCCTCCTCCGGTGCGGGTTCGATCGTGTCGTGGCGGGCCGTGCGTCGCATGAGTTTTCCGCACGGCGAGTTGACGCCGTTGACGATCGCCATCGTCGAACTCGACGAGGGCCCATGGGTCTACGCCTCCATCGAAGGTGAAGTCCCGCTGATCTCCACCGGGCCGGTGCGTGTGCACTTCCAGCCGAGTCCCCGCCAGAACAGGTTTCCGGTCTTCACAGTCGACGCCGATCCACGGCAGCCACCGTTCTGGCGTGTGTCCCGCGAGACCGTTGCGACTGGGAACGACCGGCCGGAGGCGGCTGCGACCTCGGTGACAAGCCGTGGGCTTCGATGACTGCTCTCTTGCCTCTTGCCTACGGATACGTGCGCGACGATCTGCTCAGTGACCGCGACTCGGAGTCCGCCGACAACATACTGCGGGCCGCCGCCATATCACTCGGGTATGCGCTGGGCACCGTGTTCCACGAGCCGGCACCACAGAACGCGACACTGCCCCGGGCGTTCGTCGATCTCGTCCAGGAATGCCGGCGAGCCGAGGCGCACACCGTGCTGACGCTGCCCGGACACCTGTCGGGCATGGCCGTGTGCCGCATGGTCCTGCTCGCGATCCTCGAGGTACGAGCCGAGGCCGCAGTACAAGAAGTCCGCCCCTGACCGGTCATCCCGGCCTGGTCGGATGGGCTGGCCATCCTGGTATCGCCTCAGTTCGACATTTGACCCTCGCCACCGCTCGTACGACATTTATATTTCGTTGTTTCATAATCGGTTTGGTCGGTAGCGGAGTTGTCTGGCGTGATGTTGGTGGTGGCGGCGCCAGTGGCAGGCAGCTAATGCGTGGGTGAGGGTGCGGGCTGGGTGCAGCACTATCGCCAGGAGACGGCGGATGTCGGCGACTGTGATTCGGCCCAGCCCGCGTGGGCTTTTGGGTCGGTGGCCGCGGTAACGGCGAGGAAGGCGTGGGCGAGCAGGGCCAGGGTGATGTGGCGGTACCAGGGATGCCATTTGCGGACTTGGTCGTGGTCCAGGCCGCATTGGTCCTTGGCGGCTTGGAAGCATTCCTCGACCGCCCATCGGGCACCAGGGACGGCCACGACCTGTTCCCGCTCGATCGTGGCGGGGTGAAAGCACAGATGGTAGGCGATATCGGCGGGGTCATCGAGGGATCGGCGGGCAAGCAGGGTTCTCGTATATCCGGCGGGTAGGTCACCAAAATTGGGGACAGTGGCCCAGGCCCAGTCGTATTCACGTTCGCCGCGCTCACCCAGCCCAGCCGAGACCCGGTGCCACGCCTGGGCCGGCACCCGGCCGACGAGGGTGTCGACGCGGCGGCGGCCCTCGATATCGGCCACGGTCTGGCGGACCGGCACCTCGAGAACATAGGAAAGGCGGCGGGCCTCGCAGAATGCCCGGAACCGGCCGTCGCGACCGTAGGCGGCGTCCGCGGCGACCCAGCCGACGACTGCTCCGGCATCCAAGGTCCGGGCAATCATCGTTGCTCGATGTGCACGAGTCCTGGGCCACCGACATCGTGTGTGCGCTGGCGCATTTGGACGGGCGTGTTGTCGGGGTGATCGCCAACCAGCCCAGCGTGCGGGCGGGGGTACTCGACATCACCGCATCCCAGAAAGGCGCGCCGTTCGTGCAGACCTGCGATGCGTTCAACATCCCGCTGGTGACCCTGATCGATGTTCCGGGCTTTCTACCGAGCACCGCCCAGAAACTCGGCGGCATCATCCGCCACGGAGCGAAACTGTTGTACGCCTATTGCATTGCCACGATGCCGCGGGTGTCGGTGGTGCTGCGCAAGTCCTACGGCGGCGCCTACATCGTGATGGATTCTCGCTCGATCGGCGCGGATCCGGCATTGGCGTGGCCTGGCAATGAGATCGCGGTGATGGGCCCGGCCGCGGCCGCCAATGTCATCTTCGGCCGCGAGATCGACGCTGCGGACGATCCGGAATCGGTTCGGGCACAAAAGATCACGCAATAACGTTCGGAGTTGATCCACCCCTACTATGCGGCCAAGCGTGACCTGGTCGATGACGTGATCGATCCCGCTGAGACCCGATCGGTGCTGATCCGTACCATGGCGATGTTGCGCAGCAAACTGCCTGGGTTGGCCGATTATTACGAGCCGTGGACCTACGACTACGCCGACCTGACCACCGCGCCGCTGCAAGACCGAGCAATGCACCTTCTGCTTCCCGCGGGTGGAGGTTGAGCTGTCGACAGTGTGTGCGGAGACCTGCGTCGGCCGGCTGCGCGCTACATCGGCCTGGTCTTCCTCGACGTCGACCGGGTCCTGGAGACCGCCAGCACCCCCGACGACACCGAACTCTACGACGCGCAACGGCGGATTCTGCTCGACTCGATGATCCCGTCGCCGATCCGGCGTTGGTGCCCCCGTGGTTCATCTCTCTCCGAACGGACCGGACCCGCCCATGCCCGGTCCGCCCGCGTAGTCGAGGCTGCATTCGGCGGCCAACTCCTCGAGGCTGTGCGCCTGTTCGGCGTGCGCGGACGGAATCACATAGCGCTGTTCGTATTTGGCCAAGGCGGGGAGCCGGTACAGATCGTAGACGTGTTCACCGGTCGCCGACCTGCGCGGCGATCCGCTCGGGTTGATGTCGCGCACGTAGGAGCGCATGGCGGCCAGCCGCTGCAGCACCGCGGTCACACGAAGCGGACCCTGTCCTCTATACCCTTGCGCATCGGGTCGGCACGGCCGTATTCGGGTGCGCCGCCGAGATTGTCGTCCCAGTTCGCCGACCACGTGATCTTGGTAGGTTTACCGGCGATGAGCGAGCGCGGCCGGGCCACGGGGGCACCGGCGAGCAGGTTGGTGTCGTCGATGCCGTTGAGCCAGAACGCGTCGATGCGCCCGGCGGCGATGTCGGCCATCTGCCATGAGGTAGGGCCGAAGTTGCGGATGGCAGCGGGTATCCGCTCACGGGTGGTCAGCGCGTGTCCCGCGGCACGGGTGAGGCCGGGTTGCCAGGCGAAAGGGTGGCACGGCGGTGGCGACCAGCGCGGCATCGAGGGCGGTCTTCGTCGAGGGTGTGATGGGCGCATCGTTGCCGAACCGTATTGCGGGCTCGAGGTCGATCTTCGCGATCGTGCTGCTGGACGCGCGATCCGGCGACGGTTTGGCGCACGAAACCGGACTACGACATAGCGGGGCTTCCGGTAAAATTCGCGTGTTGACAACACGTTTGAAGGTCAGGGGCTCGTCGAGGCTCTGTGAGCAATGGCTCGTCATCAGTGGCAAGTTCACGGCTCGCATTGCTGTCGGTTCCACCGCCGAAGCTACGGGATCGCTGGTCATGGATTCCGATCCACGAACAGTGACGAGGTCTCGATGTCCGAGCCGTACTCCGCGATGGCGCAGTTCCAGATCTCGCGGTCGGCGCTAAAGAGCTACCTCGCGGCACCTGCGCGACCCACGTCCTATTGGTCGGACTGGCCCGACATGTGCGGCCGCAAGGATGCAACGGGGCAGCAGAACGGCCTACCGTTCTCCCTGCACCGGGAGATGGACTTCGACTCCGTCGACCGCTGGCTGTCCGAGCGGGATTACCGCAGTCACCTTCGCGACATCCTGAGGGTTGCTGAACTGCCGTCCCTCGCTCGCTTCGACTACAACGAGGAGACGGGTCTGGCCACAGTTGTGAATCTCACGGTGGGTGCCGAGTGCTTTCGCAACCCGCTCTGGTTCCTCGCCACCGTCCGAGGAGCCGCCGGCTACATGGACGGCACCGGCGGGCTGGCGGTAATCCGTCAGCACATCTGGGGTGGCCCAGAAAGCAAGTACACCATGGCCGTGTTGCGGCTCGAACGGGGCGGAACGCGCTTCCTTCACTCGGTCGACGACGCCGACGCCTACTCCGATACAGTGCGCCGGGCCAACACCGTCTTCACTGGCATCGGCCTTGGCCCGGATGGGCTCACCCTCGGCGACACCGAAGCCGTCGCCAACCTCGACCGGGTCTGAGTGGCCCAACCCGGATGCATCAGAAGGAGCCAGCCAGCACGCCGGTCACCCCGAGTGGCGACCGGCGAGATCGCATATTCCAATCTGGAGCCGCGGGAAGCACGACGAATTCCGACCAACCGTGACCGGCAGAAGCCACCGCCCCCGGACCGGTACCACCACCCCAAATACCACCGTCGGCCGAGCCGCCTCCGTCACCGAAGAAACCGCTACTGCCGTTACACCCCAACCGCTGCCATCGACCCAACCGCTACCACCACCGACGCCACCCCCGTCATAACCACCACCACCGCCGAACCCACCCCCGCCATAACCACTACCGTCATAACCGCCCCCGCCGTAACCAACCCCAGAACCGCCAGGCTGGTCGTCGTAATGGTGGCGGTGATGGTGGTGGTTCTGGCCGGCCAACATCGAGTAGATCAACCATTGATCCATACCCGACGAATCGGCACGTCTCGCACTCCAGTCTGCATAATCCGGCTGACCGTTGAGGTCTTTCATGAGACCGGCACCTGGTGAGCCGTCTCGGGGGGTCTGTCCAGATAGCGGCTCTGGCGCACTTGCGGTGGTGGTCGGGGCTGGTTGACGGCATGATGTCTCGGTGGTTGAGGTGGATGACATTGTTGGGCTTGCCTTTTCGGGATTGCCGCCGCTGGTGACGGAGGGTGTGGCGGTAGAGGGTGAGCGGGTGGTGGTGCAGGCCAGGACGGTCTCGCGTCCGGCGGTGTGTTCGCGGTGTGGTGCCGAGTCGGTGCGGGTTCGCAGCTATCACGACCGGACGGTCGCGGACCTGCCGCTGGGTGGGCGGCTGGTGTTCGTGCGGGTGCGTGTCCGGCGGCTGATGTGCTCGACACCGCAGTGCTGCAAGACGTTTCGAGAGCAGGTTCCGGGTGTGTTCGAACGCTACCAGCGCCGCACCGCCCGGCTGACCGGCCAGGTGCGGGCGGTCGTGCGGGAACTGGCTGGGCGGGCCGCGATCCGCGTGCTCGCAGCATTGCCGATTCGCATGCCCCGCGACACCGCCGTGCGGGTGCTGCTGCGCATCCCTGCGCCGCACCGGCCGGTTCCCCGAGTCGTGAGCGTGGACGATTTCGCCGTTCGCCGCGGAAACCGGTATGGCACAGTGCTAATAGACGCCGTCACCCATCAAAGGGTCGATGGGCTGGGCGATCGCCGGTCCGAGACGCTCGAGGCATGGCTGCGAGAACACTCGGGCGTCGAGATCGTCGTCGGTGACGGTTCGCCCCGCCTACGCCGAAGCGATCCGACGGGCTCTGCCTGACACGGTGCAGGCCAGCGATCGCTGGCACCTCTGGCACGGACTGGCCGGAGCGGTCGAAACCGCCGTCGCGCACGCTCGATGCTGGGCCGCGGCCGGGCCGAAACGACAGACATTGACCCGCGAGACAACGACTCTGAAACGCTGGTATGCGGTTCACAATCTGCTCGACAACGGTG
Organism: Nocardia sp. NPDC004123; assembly: GCF_053603795.1. Lineage (NCBI taxonomy): Bacteria > Bacillati > Actinomycetota > Actinomycetes > Mycobacteriales > Nocardiaceae > Nocardia > Nocardia sp. NPDC004123. Next base: position 14,918 of record NZ_JBSGGG010000055.1, on the reverse strand, counting down.
TCGGACTGCTGGACTGCGCCCGGCGACTGGGTCTGGCGCTCAACACCGTCAAGCGCTACGCCCGCGCCGCCGAACCGAATCAGTTGCGTCGCCCGCCGCAATATCGTGCCTGCCTGGTCGATCCCTATCGCGACCATCTGCGCAGGCGCCGCGAAGCCGAGCCCGGTGTCTCGGTGCTACACCTGTTCCACGAGATCAAAGCCCTCGGCTACACCGGAGGCATCAATCTGCTGCACAAATACCTCAACCAGGGCCGCGCCGAAAGCGACCGGCTCATGCCCTCGCCGCGTCGGCTCACCTCCTGGATCCTGAGCAGGCCCACCGATCTGCCCGCCAGGCGGCGCACCCACCTCGACGAACTCCTGGCCGCCTGCCCGGAGATGACCGACCTGGCCAGGCTCGTCGGCGAATTCGTCGTGATCATGACCGAACGGCGCGGCAGCGACCTCGACGCATGGATCAAACACGTCCGTGAAGCGGGACTCGGCGAGCTCGATCCTTTCCTGCGAGGCCTGGAAAAGGACCACTCCGCTGCGGTCGCCGGCCTCACGCTGCCCTACAGCAACGGCCCAATCGAAGGAGTCAACACCAAAACCAAACTGATCAAACGACAAATGTATGGTCGGGCCAGCTTCCAGCTACTTCGCCACCGCATCCTTCTGGCCTAGCGCCCGACCACCACCGGAAGTGCGACAGAGCCGGCTGAGCGAAATCCCACTCGTTGAGCTATATTCCATTGCACCGCAGTAGATGGGACTGTAAATAGCTCCTCTGTCAAGCGGTAATGATGGTTCCGGTGGGTTGCTGGTCGGCGAGCATGGCATGGAAGACGACGTCGGAGAGCCTGCGTTTGAGGACCCGTAACACTTCGAGACCGCCGTCACCAGCGGCCTTGCGTCGTGCGAGTAGCTCGCGGGCCCCGGGATGACAGCGTGCTTGGGTGAGAGCGATGCGATGAAGGGCTGCATTGAGCTGTCGATTTCCGGTGCGAGACAAGCGATGTCGTGCCCGGTTGGATGACCAGACGGGAAGCGGTGCGGTGCCGTTGTGGCGGGCGAAGGCGTCTTTGGACTTGAACCGGTCGACTCCGGCGGTCTCGCCGATGATCTTCGCGGCGGTCAGCCCGGCGCAACCGACCACCGCCAGCAGCGTCGGTGCCACCTTTTGGACCCGTTCTTTGAGCGCGCCGGCCAGCTCGTCGATCTCGATGGTCAGTCGCCGGCAGTGGCCGACCAACGTCGTCGCCAGCTCGGCGACCAGTCCCTCGAATCGGGCCAGATGGGCTGCGACTTTGTCGTAGGCGCTGGCGCGTTCGAGCTTGCCCGGCGGTGTCCAGGCCGGGTCGAGTTCGTGCAGGTGCCAACGCAGCCGGGTGATGATGCGGGTGCGTTCGGCCACCAGGTCCTCACGGTGGTCGACCAGCAGCCTGATCTCACGTTCGACTCCGTCGAGCCGAGCCGCCGGGAGATCGGGTTCCCGCAGCGCTGCGCGGGCGATGGCCAGCGCATCGATGGGGTCGGACTTGCCGTATGTGCGGGCCGAATCTCGGGCGTTGGCCATGAGTTTCGGTGGAACCCGCACCACGCGCTCGCCCGCGGCGATGAGGTCGCGTTCGAGTCGCCGGGTCATGTTGCGGCAGTCTTCGATCGCCCACAGCCGGTCCGGATCAGGTTGCGCCTGCGCCCATTTCAGTAGCGTCAAGTGATCGCTGGTGGTTGTGAGGCTTCCCCCGGATAGTGGACACCGATTTGGCAGGACCGAAGGTCCTGCTGGAAGGATGTCTCCATGCCTCCTCGCAAGCGCCGGTCGTTCACGACCGAATACAAGGTCGAGGCTGCCCATCGGGTGATCGATTCCGGACGCACGATCGCCGATGTTGCCCGGGAACTGGGCTTGAACGAGGGCTTGCTTAGCAACTGGGTCAAAGACGAACGGCGCAGGATCGCCGCCGCTGAGGCCCATGGCGAGAAGCCCCTGGACTCGGCCGAGCGGGCCGAGTTGCTGCGGCTGCGAAAGCAAGTCGCCGACCAGGACAAAGACATCGCGTTCCTGAAAAAAGCTTCGGCGTACTTTGCCGCGATGCAGACGAACCGGCCCGGTTCGCTCTGATGGCCGAGTACGCCGACCCCGACGACCTAGCGGCCGGCGCCACCACCACGCGAGGATCGCGCCCCCGGTTCTCGATCGTGCGGATGGCACGGCTTCTGGGGGTCTCGACCTCGGGCTACTACGAGCATGTCAAACGGTGCGCGGCAACGGTTTTGACGCCACGTCAGCAGCGTCGTGCCGATCTCGAAGTGAAGATCACCGATATCCACGCCGAGTTCGACGGGACCTACGGATCACCGCGGATTACCGCCGAGCTGCGCGAGCGCGGCGAGATCGTGACCCGCAAAACCGTCGCCAAGATCATGGCCGGTCTCGGGGTCGAGGGCATCAGCCCACGCACGTTCAAGGTGAAAACGACGGTGGTCGACCCGAAGGCGTCGTTCCCGCCGGATCTGGTCGTCCGCGACTTCGATCGGGGCCGAATCGACGCGGTCTGGCTGACCGATATCACCTATCTCACCTGCGGACAGGGTGACATGTTCCTCTGCGCGATTCGGGACGGTCATTCCCGGAAAGTGTTGGGCTACAGTGTGTCCGACCACATCGGTGCCGACATGGTCACCGCGGCCATCGAAGACGCCGTCACCGCTCGCGGCGGACGCGCGCGCGGCACCATCCTGCATTCGGACCGTGGCGGGGAATTCACTGCCCACTTGACCGCGAAGGCATGTTTCCGCCACGGGCTGCGCCGATCGATGGGCGCGACCGGCATCTGCTGGGACAACAGCCCCGCCGAGTCGTTCTGGTCGACGTTCAAACACGAACACTACTATCGACACGTCTACGCTACGAAGCCCGAACTTGTTGCCGCGGTTGACAAGTGGATCAGCTTCTACAACACTACGCGGCGACACTCCGCGATCGGGATGCAAAGCCCCGACAATTTCGAGAAGTCACTCCACGCGGCTGCCTGACAGCGCATAAGCCCCCTGCCCACCATTTGGGGGGAACCTCAGTTGTGCCGACGGTCTTCGTCGACAGTTTGCGGCCGAGTTCATCGGCCGAGACCGCGGTGTGGGTGCGCTTGTGCGCGTCGATCCCGATGACCATCATGGGTGCGTGCCAGCCCTTTTCGTCGTGGGTGTCGGCCGTGGACCGGTCGGCAGGCATTTCCCAGTGGGGGTGATGCCACGCTCCTCTTAAGCCATGGCGGCCGGTCCCCGGTGTCGGCCGGGCGCAGTATTTACAACAGCCACGAAGGCGGGAACTCAACGGCAGAGCGACCCGGCCGACCTAATGGTGCTGACACTGGAAACAACGGCCCTGTCGCACTTTCGGTGGTGATGACCCCGGCATGGTCAGGCCAGCAGGATGCGATGCCGGAGCAGGTCGAATCCCGCTCGGCCATACATTTGTCGTTTGATCAGTTTGGTCTTCGCGTTGACACCTTCGATCGGACCGCTGTTGTAAGGCCCGGGCCGACGGCATCGTGGTCCTGGTCGACACCGGTGAGGAACGGTTCGAGCTCGATGAGGCCTGCCACGCGGACCTGCTTGATCCAGCAGTCGATTTCGGCGCCGCGCCGGTTGGCCATGATCTGCGCGAACTCGTGCACGAGCCGAGCGAGGACGGTCAGTTCCGGGCAGAGGGCCAGTAGTTCGTCGAGGTGGGCGCGATGCTGCTCGGGCAGATCAGCCCTGCGGACCATGATCGGGCTGGTCAGCCGCCGCGGCGAAGGCAGGATCCGGTCGGTGACGTGGCGTCCTTGATTGAGGTATTTGTGGAGCAGGTTCAGGCTGGCGGTGTAGCCGAGGGTTCTCAGCTCCTCGAACCGGGTGTGAGACGGGACCTCGGTTCGTCAGCGCGGCGGGTTCTGAGGTGATCCCGCAAGGGGCCGACCAGGCGGGTGCGATATTGCGGCGGGCGGCGGAGCCGATCTGGTTGCGGGACTCGGGCATAGCGTTTGACGGTGTTGAGTGCCAGACCGAGCCGACGCGAGCAGTCCAGCAGTCCGACGCCGTGGTCGAGCAGGGCGGGCAGGTCGTGCTAGCGTTGCAAAGTTGTTGTCTCGCGGGTCAACTGCTGTCGTTTGGGGCCAGGCCTTGGCCCAGCAAGCGCTGTGGGCGACGACCGCTTTCTCGACCATCCGGCCCAGGCCGTTCCACAGATGCCAGCGGCCGGAAGCGTGCACCATGCCGGGCAGGGCACGGCGGGCGCCCTCGGCATAGGCGGTGGAGCCGTCGCGCATGAGGACCTCGACCTCGAGATGCTCGCAGAGCCAGGCGCGTAGCGAATCGGACTTGCGATCGGGGAGCACGTCGATGCGTTGATGGGTGGCTGCGTCGATCAGGACGCTGGCGTAGTGCTGGCCGCAGCGCAAGGCGAAGTCGTCCACGCTCAACGCCTTCGGTGTCGACCGAGGCGGCAGCGGGATCTGCAACAGCATGCGGATCGCGGTGTGACGCGACAACGGGACCGGAAGCGCCGCGAGCAGTCGAATGCCGGCACAGCCGGCCAACTCCCGCACCACGGATCGAACCGCGACGGTCAGGCGCGCGGTTCTCCGCTGGTAGCGTTCCAAAACACCGGGCACCTGTTCACGGAACGTGTCGCGGCAGTCCAGTGTTGGGCATACAAGTCGGCGCGCTCGAACCCGCACCACCCGGCCATCTGCGCCGCCGCGCGCGCGGCACCGGGGTTCCGCAAAAGTTCTATTCAGAGTCTACGATTTGCCCTTGCCCCACCCGCGGATGGAGCCGCTCGGCGAGCGAGTTCGGCAGACTTCGATTCCGGGTCGATCGACAGTCATCGGAGATTGTGGGATGGAATTTCGCCGGATCCGGCTCCTCGGCGCGGTGTCGGCGGCAGTACTCGTCGCGGCGGGGTGCACCGTGCACACGCCGGGTACGAGCGCGCCTGACGAGTTGCACTGGAGCGCCTGCCCGCCGGGGACACCGAATGCCGAAGGCGTTGCCGTGCAGCGTGATCCGACCCAACAGTGCGCGACCTTGACGGTGCCGCGTGACTATTCCGCGGTGGACAGGGGCACCATCACGGTGACGGTGTCGCGGATCGCAACGGCGAAGCCCGGTGCGCGAAAGGGCTTTCTGCTCGTGTCGCCGGGAGGGCCGGGCGTGCCGGGTTTGGATCAGCCGGGTGTCATGCGCGCCCAGCTACCTGCCGCGATCACCGATGCCTACGACCTGGTCGGCCTCGATGACCGAGGCATCGGCAACAGCACGCCGGTGCATTGCGGGCTCGACGACGCCGATCGCGCGGCGGCCGTGGCGGGGGTGCCGTTTCCGGCGCCGGATGGAGCGGTGGACGCGAATATCGCCTATGCGAAACGGGTCGCCGACACGTGCGCCCGCAATGCGGGTGACTACCTACGAGACCTCACGACCGCCAATGTCGCGCGGGATATCGACCGGTTCCGGACAGCGCTTCGCACACCCACCCTGTCGTATCTGGGCACCTCGTACGGCACCTACCTCGGCGCGGTGTACGCGACCCTGTTCCCGTCGAGCACCGACCGAATGGTGCTCGACAGCGTCGTCAACCCGCTGGGCATGCAGACCTCGGCGCGCGAGATGTTCAGCCGGGGAGCCCAGGACGCGTTTCCAGCGCTGGCGCGGTGGTTGGCGGCCGCGGACGCCACACTGCACCTCGGCGCCGACGAATCCCAGGTCGAGGACTCCTACTACCGGACCGCAGAACGACTCGACCACACGCCGATCCGATTCGCCAACGGCCGCGTCCTGGATGGCAACGGACTGCGCATCCTCGTCTACGAGTGCGAGCAGAACGAGAAGTTCTATCTCTTGGTGGCCAACACGTTCCAAGTCGCGAACGGCGAGACGGCACCGACGAGCACTGGCGCGACGTCGAATTCGGCCGCGCTGCCGACCGAGATCCCCGACAACTTCCTGTCCGCCCAGTACGCCATCATGTGCGACGACCTACGCTGGCAACCCGACACCGGCCAGTTTCTCGGCGCCGTCGCCGCGGACAAGGCGAACTACCCCATCGGCAACGGCTTCGGCGGCAGCCCCTGGGCCTGCAACTACTGGCACTACCCGCCGAAGCAGGAACCGGTCCGGATCGGCGACAACGGCCCGGCCGATATCCTGCTGCTGCAGAACCGATTCGACCCGTCGACTCCGTATTCCGGTGCCCGCCAAACCCTGACGGCCCTGGGCACGCGGGCCGCGATGGTGACAGTCGAAAACACCGGTCACGGAGTCGATTTCAGCAACTCCTGCGTCCAGGACGCCCTGATCTCCTTCTTCGCCGGCAGCCATCTGCCCACCGGCGACCCCACCTGTCGATAGGCGGCGATCCAGGGAACCGTGGGCGACTCGGTACCCCAGCATCACTTCGTGATGCAATGCCTGCCTTCGCTGGTGGTGGGCTTGCTCCAGCACTGGCGAGTACGGGTCCGACTGACCAGTGGTGTGGTTCGACCGGCGTGGCTTCGAACCGGGGAGACAAATCGGTGGAGGCTGTGTACTGTCTGCTGCACCACAACTAAAGATGCCATTGACGCGTAGCGGGAGAACCTCCTTCGAGGAGGCGCCGTAGGAGCAATGTCCTCCCCGGGAATCTCTCAGGCCCCAGTACCGCAGCGCAGAGGCAACTCTGGAGAACAGGACCGGTCGCACAACCGGGACTTACCGAAGGTGTAGAGCACGACCGTAATAAGGTGTGCCCGGACTCTCAGGTTTCAAGGACAGAGCGGGGAGGTGTTCCCTAGTCGTTGTCCGGTGCGGTCCGGACATCATCGAAGCCGGAGTCCCCTCGTGCCTCACCAACCGTGCGATCCCATTTCCTTACTAGTCGGGGATTTTCCGGCGCGCCACATAGGCCCGAATAAACCCGCAGTCCAGCACATGCTCGACACCCTCGGATACCCGAGTCTCAACGAACTGATCGACGCAGCTGTGCCGGACCAAACTCGAAGTGGCACAATCCTTAACCTTCCGGCTGCACGCAGCGAGAAGCAGATTCTTTCCGATCTGCGCGCGCTGGCGGGGCGCAATCAGAAGCGTGTGCAAATGATCGGCCTCGGGTATTCCGACACCGTCACTCCAGCGGTGCTGCGACGCAACATGCTCGAGTCGCCGGCCTGGTACACGGCCTACACGCCGTACCAGCCGGAGATTTCCCAGGGCCGCCTCGAAGCGCTGCTGACCTTTCAGACGGTTATCGAGGACCTCACCGCATTACCGCTCGCAGGAGCATCGCTGCTGGATGAGGCGACCGCGGTGATGGAGGCGGTGCTGCTGATGCGCCGCGCGAACAAGGGGAAATCGTCGACATCACGGGTGATCGTCGACGCCCAAACTCTCCCTCAGACTCTGGCCGTGGTGCGCGGCCGCGCCAAGGCCATCGGCATCGATGTCGAGGTAGCAGACCTGGCAGTGGGGCTGCCCGAAGGCGACTTCTTCGGCCTGGTGCTCCAAGCGCCGGGAACCAGCGGTGTCGTGCGCGACCACGGACCGGTCATTGCGGAGGCGAAGGACCGCGGTGCGCTAACCACGGTCGCCGCCGATCTGCTGTCGCTCACTCTGCTCACCCCGCCCGGGGAGCAGGGTGCGGACATCGCCGTCGGCTCGGCTCAACGTTTCGGTGTGCCGCTGTTCTTCGGCGGTCCGCACGCCGGTTACATGGCCGTGCGTGACGGGCTCGAGCGGATGCTGCCCGGTCGACTGGTCGGTGTGTCCGTCGATGTCGAGGGCAACCCGGCTTACCGGCTCGCGCTGCAGACTCGTGAGCAGCACATCCGCCGTGACAAGGCCACCAGCAACATCTGCACCGCTCAGGCGCTGCTCGCGAACGTCGCCGCGATGTACGCGGTGTACCACGGCCCGGAAGGTTTGCGTGCCATCGCCGAACGCGTCCACGCGCACGCAACCGCTCTCGCGGCCGGTCTGCGCTGCGCCGGCCATGACGTCGTGCACCAGCGCTTCTTCGACACCGTTCTCGTTCACGTCCCCGACGCGGCGCGTGGCATCGTCGACCGCGCCGACCGCGACGGGATCAACCTGCGCTACGTCGACGCCGACCACATCGCCATTGCCTGCGACGAGTGCACCACCGACGACATTGTGGCTCGCGTTCTGGCGGTGTTCGGCGCGACCGTCCAGCTGGGATCGGTATCTGCGCTCGATGACACGCTGCGCAGAACCACCAGCTACCTGCGGCACACGGTCTTCCACTCACACCGCTCCGAGACCGCGATGCTCCGCTTCCTGCGCGCGCTCTCCGACAAGGACCTCGCCCTGGACCGCACGATGATTCCGCTCGGCTCGTGCACCATGAAGCTGAACTCGGCAGTGGAGATGGAACCGATCAGCTGGCCCGGGTTCGCCTCCATCCACCCGTACGCACCCGTCGAGCAGACCAGTGGATACCTGGAGCTGATTCGAGGCCTGGAGCAGTGGCTGAGCGAAATCACCGGCTATGACCGAGTCTCGTTGCAGCCCAACGCCGGATCCCAGGGTGAACTCGCCGGTCTGCTCGCGATCAACGGCTACCACGAGAGCCGCGGCGACACTGACCGCGACATCTGCCTGATCCCACAGTCCGCACACGGCACCAACGCCGCCTCTGCGGTACTGGCCGGCATGCACGTTGTCGTCGTCGCCACGGCGGAGAACGGCAACATCGACCTCGACGACCTGCGAGCCAAGATCGCCGCCCACGAGGGCAGGATCGCCGCGATCATGCTCACCTACCCCTCCACCCACGGGGTGTATGAGACCGACGTGCGCACCGTTTGCGACCTCGTCCACATCGCGGGAGGACAGGTCTACGTCGATGGCGCGAACCTCAACGCACTTGTCGGCCTGGCCGCGCCCGGTCAGTTCGGCGGAGACGTCTCCCACCTGAACCTGCACAAAACGTTCTGCATCCCGCATGGCGGTGGTGGCCCAGGTGTCGGTCCGGTCGCGGTACGCAAGCACCTCGCCCCCTTCCTGCCCGGTAACCCGCTCGGCACCGACGAGCTCGGCGTCCCGGTATCGGCCGCCAACTACGGATCCGCAGGCATTCTTCCGATAACGTGGGCGTACATCGCGTTGATGGGGCCGGACGGACTGACCCAGGCGACCAAGAACGCGGTCCTTGCCGCTAACTACGTCGCCAAGGCACTCGACGAGTACTTCCCCGTCGTCTACACAGGCCCTGGTGGCCTGGTCGCGCACGAGTGCATCCTCGACCTGCGCCCACTGACGAAGGCCACCGGCGTCACAGCCGAAGATGTCGCGAAACGGTTGATCGACTACGGCTTCCACGCCCCAACTCTGTCGTTCCCCGTCAACGGCACCCTGATGGTGGAGCCGACCGAATCCGAGGACCTCACCGAGCTCGACCGGTTCATCGAGGCGATGATCTCTATCCGTCGTGAGATCGACCTCGTCGGAGAGGGCGTGTGGTCGCTCGACCGCAGTCCCCTGCGGCAGGCCCCACACACCGCGGAACAGGTCACCAGGGACACCTGGGACCTGCCCTACCCGCGCCACACCGCCGCCTACCCGGTCGCATCCCCGCGATACGGCAAGTACTGGCCTCCGGTCCGACGCATCGACGGTGTCCATGGCGACCGCAACCTCGTCTGCTCGTGTCCGGCGCCCGAAGCCTTTGAGACCGACACCGCACCGAAGCAGGAGACCTTGGCATGACCACCGCTGTGACCCCTGTGTCGCCGCTGCTCGGTGAACACCTCGCCCTCGGTGCGAGCTTCACCGACTTCGCTGGCTGGCAGATGCCGCTCAAGTACGACAGTGAACTGGCCGAGCACCGCGCGGTACGGACCTCGGCGGGTCTGTTCGATCTGTCCCACATGGGGCAGATCGACATCGCCGGCACCGACGCCGGCGCCCTCCTCGACTACGCACTGGTCGGCGAGTTGTCGAAGATCGCTGTCGGCCGTGCCAAGTACTCACTGCTGTGCAACCCCGACGGCGGCGTGATCGACGACCTCGTCGTCTATCGACTGGCCGACGATCACTTCCTTGTCGTCGCCAACGCCGCCAATGCACCCACCGTGTTCGGTGAACTCGCCACCCGAGCTGAAGGGCTCGATGTAGCGGTCACCGACCGCTCGACCAAGACCGCGCTGATCGCCGTACAGGGCCCGACCTCCCAGGAAATCATCACCGCTCTCGTCCCGGACAAGAAGGCTCAACTGGTCGCCGACCTGAAGTACTACGCAGCAACTCCGGCCGAGGTCGCCGGTCTGCAGGTACTACTGGCCCGCACCGGCTACACCGGCGAGGACGGCTTCGAGCTGTACGTACCGAACGCCCGCGCCGTACTGCTGTGGCAGGAGCTCCTGACCGTCACCACCGCGCACGGCGGTGTACCTGCTGGGCTAGCCTGCCGCGACACCCTCCGGCTCGAAGCAGGGATGGCGCTCTACGGTCACGAACTGACCCTCGACACCAACCCGTACGAAGCCGGGCTCGGGAGGGTTGTCCGCCTGAACAAGAACTTCGTCGGTCGCGACGCGCTGCAAGAGCTCTCCCAAAAGACACCCCAGCGCCGACTCGTCGGACTCGCCGGCACCGGACGCCGCGCCGCACGCGCCGGCTACACCGTCCATGACGGCACGGGCGACCTTCCGATCGGGGCCGTCACCTCCGGAGCCCTATCGCCTACGTTGGGTCACCTGATCGCCCTGGCATTCGTCGACGTCACGCACAGCGAACCCGGCACCGCCGTCACGGTCGACATCCGCGGCAAGCTCGAACATTTCACGATCACTCCGTTGCCGTTCTACCGCCGCTCCTGATCTCGTTCCGGATCACGATCTGCGTACCACCTGCACCGGGTCGGCCCCCTCCACTACCGCTTCATAGTTGAAGCCTCATCCACTAGGTGTCCTCATGTCTTCCCACGCCATTCCCAATGACCGCAGCTACACCGACGACCACGAATGGGTCCTCCTCGCCCCGGGCGAGCCGCTGCCCGACAGCCCCGTTCGAGTCGGCATCACCTCGGTCGCCATCGACTCCCTCGGTGAGCTCGTGTTCGTCGACCTGCCCAAAGTCGGCACCGAGATCGTCGCGGGCGAAGCCTGCGGCGAGGTGGAATCGACCAAAACCGTCTCGGAGCTCTTCCCGCCGGTCAGCGGACGCGTCACGCTCGTCAACACCGCCGTGGTCGAGAACCCCGAACTCGTCACCGCCGACCCTTACGGCGAGGGCTGGCTGTTCGCGGTCCAGCCGACTGGTACCGGAAAGCTGCTAACAGCCGCGGAGTACGCGGAAAATAACGGAGTGAACGCATGAGCGTACTGGACCAGCGTCTCGCCGACTTCGATCCCGAGATCGCCACGTTGATCAGCAAGGAACTCGAGCGCCAGCGCACCGGCCTGGAAATGATCGCCTCGGAAAACCATGCGCCCATCGCGGTCATGGAAGCGCAGGGCTCGGTCCTGACCAACAAGTACGCCGAAGGCTATCCGGGACGGCGCTACTACGGTGGCTGCGAGCACGTCGACATCATCGAGCAGATCGCAATCGACCGCATCAGGACTCTGTTCGGTGCCGAATTCGCCAACGTCCAGCCGCACTCGGGCGCCACCGCGAACGCGTCGGTGATGCATGCGCTGATTAAGCCAGGCGACACCATCCTCGGCCTGTCCCTCGCCGACGGCGGCCACCTGACCCACGGCATGCGGCTGAATTTCTCGGGCAGGCTCTACAACGTCGCGGCCTACGGGGTGGCCGAGCAGGACTACCGCATCGACATGGACGCCGTCGCGGCAGCCGCACGCGACCACCGACCCCAGCTGATCATAGCCGGCTGGTCCGCCTACCCGCGCCACCTCGATTTCGCGCGATTCCGAGAGATCGCCGACGAGGTCGGCGCCTACCTCATGGTCGACATGGCGCACTTCGCCGGCCTGGTGGCCACCGGGCTGCACCCGTCACCGGTGCCACACGCCCACGTGGTGACCTCGACGACACACAAGACCCTCGGCGGCCCCCGCGGCGGCATCATCCTCACCAACGACGCCGACATCGCCAAGAAGATCGACTCCGCAGTTTTCCCCGGCCAGCAGGGCGGTCCGCTCGAACACGTGATCGCGGGCAAAGCCACCGCCTTCAAGATGGCGGCCGAGCCCGAGTTCGCGCAACGGCAACAGCGGGTACTCGACGGTGCGAAGGTGCTTGCCGAGAGACTGAGCCAGCCCGACGTCAAGAACGTCGGCATCAGAGTCCTCACCGGCGGTACCGACGTCCACCTGGTGCTCGTCGACCTGCGCGACGCGGCCATCAATGGCCAAGAAGCCGAAGACCGCCTCGACGCGATCGGAATCACCGTCAACCGCAACGCGGTCCCCTTCGACCCGCGCCCACCGATGGTCACCTCGGGTCTGCGGATCGGTACCCCGGCGCTGGCTGCGAGGGGCTTCGACCGCGACGACTTCGAAATCGTCGCCGATCTCATCGCGCGCGCGCTCATCGCGAGCGAAGGTGCAGACACCTCGGCGCTCGCTGACAGTGTCCGCGCACTCGCCGCCAAGCACCCCCTCTACCCGAAGCTGTGAACCGATGACCATCAGTGTGTTCGACTTGTTCTCGGTAGGGATCGGACCGTCGAGTTCACACACGGTCGGACCGATGAGGGCTGCGGTCCGGTTCGTTGCGCACCTCGACGAGACCGATCTGCTCGCGGACGTCGCCGGTGTCCGCGTAGACCTGTACGGGTCTCTGGCGGCCACCGGCGCGGGGCACGGCACGATGCCCGCCATCCTCCTCGGGCTCGAGGGCTATCGCCCCGATGAGATCGAGACCGACATGATGGAGCGCAGGCTCGCCGAGGTACGAGCGGCGCGACGGATCCGGCTCGGCTGTGTCGTCGACGTCCCTCTCGCCGAGGACGAAATGGCCCTGCATCCCGGAACATTCCTCGATTTTCACCCTAATGCCATGGCGTTAACCGCGATCGGCCGGGACGGCCGTGTACTCCACACACAGACCTACTACTCGATCGGCGGCGGCTTCGTCGTCACCTGCGACGACACCCAAGCTCAGTCGGCGCCCCCGGCCAACGAGTTCTCCTTCGGATCAGGCCGCGAGTTGCTCGATCTGACCTCGCACTTCGGGATCACGATCAGCGACGTGATGCTCGCGCACGAGTGCGCCAGCCGACGCGAGCACCAAGTGCGAGAACAGCTTCTGCACATTCGCGACGTCATGGTCGCCTGCGCGAAACGAGGCATCGCGCGCGCTGGCTACTTACCAGGAAGTCTTCACGTCCGCCGCCGAGCAAAAGACTGGTACGAACGACTCTGTGCTGAGGACCCGGATCGTGACCCGGCCCTCGCCGAGGACTGGGTGAACTTGGTGGCCCTGGCCGTGAACGAAGAAAACGCCTCGGGTGGCCGTATCGTCACCGCGCCAACGAATGGCGCCGCCGGCATCATCCCGGCGGTGCTGCACTACGCCGTGCACTACACCGAGGCCGGCAAAACCTATCCCGACGAGACAGCTGTCCGATTCCTACTTACTGCAGGTGCCATCGGCTCGCTCTACAAGGAACGTGCATCGATCTCCGGTGCGGAGGTCGGATGTCAAGGCGAGGTGGGATCGGCTGCGTCCATGGCTGCGGCCGGACTCGCCGAGATCCTGGGCGGCACACCCGAACAGGTGGAGAATGCTGCCGAGATCGCGATGGAGCACAGTTTAGGGCTCACGTGTGACCCAATCGGCGGACTCGTCCAGATTCCCTGCATAGAGCGCAACGCCATTTCGGCTGGGAAGGCCATCAATGCCGCGCGCATGGCGATGCGGGGGGACGGAACCCACCGGGTGAGTCTGGATCAGGTGATCGAGACGATGCGCTCCACCGGCGCCGACATGAGCTCGAGATACAAGGAGACCTCGACCGGCGGTCTCGCCATGAATGTCTCGGTGAACCTGGTCGAGTGTTGACAGATTGCACGACAAGGGATCGATATGACAGCAAACACGCAATTGGACTATACGGGTGCCGAGGGATGGAATATTCTCGGACAGTAAGGTTTTGATTTCTCCGGCCGTTTTGTTCAATTCGAACCAGGCGGACTCTACTTCGTTCCGTGCGTGCTAGTCAATCGCGGAGTGGAGCCGGATCTGGTTGTAGCACAACTCGATATAGGCGGTGATATCGCTGAGTGCGTGGTCTCGCGTCGGGTAGCGGACGCGGTGCACGCGCCCGTTCTTCAGAGTGGCGTTGAACGATTCGGCCCACGCGTTGGCGAAAGAGGTTCCGGCGCGTCCGGCAGAATGCAAGATACCGAGTTTCGCGGCCGCCCGGGTGAATTCGGCAGACAAGTATTGGCCGTATTCAACTGATCGTCGCAACACCTTGATCTTGGACGTGTTGGCATTGGGCGGCGATCGCTCGCGCTGCCATGACCGAGTACGCAGCAGCCGAGGCGGGGGTGTCTTCGCCGGTCGGATTCCGATGGTTCCGTCATGCTGGCGGCGTGACTCCTCTTCTGGCTCCATCTGTTTCGGGACGATATCTGTCATCAAGCGAGCGTGAGGACATCGCGTTATAGCGTGCGCAGAGCGCGGGCGTGCGCGTGACCGCCCGCCGACTCGGGCGGTCACCGTCGACGATCTCACCGGAGTTGCGCCGCAACGCCTCCACCCACCCACACCTACCGGCTCGAATTCAAGGCGTCGACAGCACAGTGGCATGCCGAACAGCGCGCCGCACGCCCGAAGACCGCGAAACTGGTCGGCAGCGACCGGCTGCGCTGGCACTTAGAGCTCATATCGGGTTCGGTTGCTGAGTCGTCGCCAGCAGATCAGGGCTGCGGCGAGGTCGAGAAATCCGTGATGGATATCGGTGCGACGTTCCCATCGGAT
>NZ_JBSGGG010000054.1:0-24718 GCF_053603795.1 Nocardia sp. NPDC004123 | reverse complement strand
CAAGATGCGTTAACTCGTTGTTAACGGACAGCGTATCCCCAACGAACAACGGCGACCAGAAGTGCAAGACAAGCGGTAAGCGGTAGATCCGATCCTCGTGTTGGGTGGTCACCGGATGGGGTTATCGCCGCCGGGGCTTGATCCCCGGCACTACGGTGCGCAGCAGTTCGGAAGGGGTTGGTTGCGTTCGAGGGTGACGATAGCGGTGATCTCGGTCTGGATGGTCCGCAAATACGCCTCCATGTCGGGGCAGGTGGTGGTCAGGTGGGTGCTGTCGTTGTCGAGGCAGGGCAACAGCGTTGCGATGGTGGCGGTGCCGAACCCGGCCGATGAGCAGGGTCCGGATCTTGTGGACCTGGTCGACGTTGCACGGGGCGTAGGTGCAGTAGCCGCCGGGAGTGCGGTGGGCGACAGGCTTCGAAAGCCTCGACGGTCGAACTGGTCGAGCAGATCGCCCGTTTCCCGTAGGCGGCCCTGCGCAACGGTGCCGCCTGTTCGGCGAGGTGTTGGGATCTTTCGCGGCCTGTTCCACCTGGCCGAAGTCCGTCGTCCACAGTGTGGATCTCAGCGAGGGTGGGTCGCGGCAGCATGGGAGGCTGCGGTGTGGGGATGCCCTGTGGGTGACAACTGTTCTCATGCCATCGTTTCCGCTCGGCATCGACCCGCGTCTCATCGCGCGCCATCCGGTAGAAGCGGATGTTGCTCTGCACCTCTCGGTCTAGGCTTCGCGCAGTCTTACCGTCGGAGATTTCAATCTATGCGTCGTCTATACGAAGTCTGTTTCCGCCCCGAGCACAGGGACAATCTACTGTCGCTCGCTTCCGGGGACGAGTTGGCGGCGGTGATCGAGCGGATGGCGACCTCTGGCGAGATCACATGCGAGTTTATTGACGTGATCCCCCAAGACACCCACGCCCCGGTGCTTTTCATCGGAGTCTCCTCCGTGCGGGGTGTGGGCAGTATCGAGTACGCGAGCGTCACCGAAAACCTGTTCAGCAAAGGCGCCTGGAGATCTGACAAGACGGTCATCTACCTCGACTTCGGAAACCCTCGGTATTTCCGACCCGACTCCCTGATCCAGCTCGACGACTTGAAGTCGGCGGCCAAATGCTTTTATCGCAAGGTCGCCGAGCTGGTCGGCTTCACCACACCGTGCGCCGCCATACGCAATTGTGCTGGGCCGGAACAGATTCCTGGGTTCGGGCCCGGAGGGCCTGGGTGTGCAGCTCCACTGGTCCAGTTGCTGGAGCCGCACGGCACCTCGATCGCCCGCGGCGGCTAGGTAGTGTCCTCAAAGGTAGTTCTGCTGATCTGCAAAGTTGCTGCAGCGGTTCTGATTTGATTGCCCGTGTGGTTCGCAGGCACGAGTTGACCGAGCAGCAGTGGCGGACGATCGAGGTCTTGCTGCCGGTATCTGGAGCGAAAGGCCGCCCCCGCGTGGATGACCGGCGGGTGATCAACGCGATGCTGTACAAGGCCAAGACCGGTGTGGCCTGGCGGGATCTGCCCGACCGGTACGGGCCGTGGCAGACGGTTTACAACCGGTTCTGGCGCTGGACCCGCAACGGCACCCTGGCCATGCTGGTCGAGCAGGTGCGTGTGATCGCCGACGCGGTCGACGAACTCGACCGGGAGGTATCGGTGGACTCCTCGCTGGTGCGTGTCCACCAGCACGTTGCCGGTGCGTGCGCACGCGTGGTTCACACAGGGGGACAACAAATCCGGCGAAGGGCACACCGAACCAGGTGATCATGCCATCGGCCGCTCACGCGGTGGCCCGACCACGAAAATTCATCTGGCCTGCGATCGGCTCGGCCGCCCGCTGGCGGTCGTGCTGACCGCGGGCAACATCAACGACTGCACCGTGTTCACCCGGGTGCTGGCCGGTATCCGCATGCCGCGGCCTGGCCGAGGCCGGCCCTGGACACGGCCGCGGCGAATCCTGGCCGACAAGGGTTATTCCACCCGCGCCATCCGCGAGCACCTGCGTGGTCGCGGTATTGCCGCGACGATTCCCGAACGCATCGACCAGCAGGCCAATCGTCGTCGCCGCGGCAGAACGGTGGCCGTCCACCGGTGTTCGACCCGATCGCCTATCGACGCCGCAACGTGGTCGAACGCTGCTTCAACCGGCTCAAACAGTACCGAGCGATCGCCACCCGCTACGACAAGACAGCAAGCTCCTACCGAGGCATGCTCGACCTGGCCACCCTGCTCATATGGCTTTGAGGACAGGCCCTAGGCCGACGACGATTCGGTGGTAGATACTCGGTGTTCCCCTAGACGACTACACCACTATTGGGTAGTTCGTTTAACCACTCTTCAAGGAGCCAAAGATGGTTGGCGGTGAGGTCATAGCGCCCGTCGACGATTGATTCGATCAACGCCAGCGTGAGGGGCCGGAAAGTTTTCGGACAGCGAGATTTTGGTTATCTCAAGCCGCTTGATTCCGCTGAAACCACTCGGACTCTACTTCGTTCGGTGTGCGGTAGTCAATTCCGGAGTGAAGTCGAATCTGGTTGTACCGCAACTCGATATAGCGGGTGACGTCGCGTCGGGCGTGTTCCCGCGTCGGGTATTGAGTGCGGTTCACTCGCTCGTTCTTCAGAGTGCCGTTGAACGATTCCGCCCACGCGTTGTCATAGCAGGTCCCGGTGCGACCTGCTGACCTCAGGATGCCGAGTTCTTTTGCCACTGCCGCGAATTCGGTGGAAAGGTACTGGCTGCCGCGGTCGCTGTGGAAGATTGTTCTCCCGGCGGCGATGGGCAGGTTCCGGGCGGCCATGCGCAGGGCGTCGGTCACCAATTCGGTGCGCATATGGTCTGCCATCGCATACCCGACGACCTTCTTCGAGTAGCAGTCGAGCACGCTGGCCAGATACAACCATCCTTGCCAGGTTCGGATATAGGTGATGTCACCGACGAGCTTGCGTCCCGGCGCATCGGCGGTGAAGTCGCGCGCCAGCAGGTCGGGCAGGTCGGCGGCATCGCCGGCGACGGTGGTGACCGGCCGGAACGGGCGGGGCTGGCACGGCAGCAACCCCAGCTCACGCATGATTTTCCGGACGGTGTCCGGATCGACCATGGTGCCCCACCGGGCGAGCTGAGCATGGATGCGGCGGTAGCCGTAGGTGCCGTCGGAATGGTCGAAGCAGAACCGGATCTCGGCTTCGAGGACTTCCCGCCGCTGCGCGGTGGCCGATCGTTTCCGGTCGCGCCAGTCGTAGAAACCCGAGCGAGATACTTCCGCCCACCGGCACATGGCGGCCACGGAGTGATTGCCTTCTTCGGACGCGATGAACGCGTACCTGACCGTTACCGGTGCTTTTTCGCGAAGAAGGCCACCGTTTTCCCAGGAAGCGGTTCTCCTCCTCCAGTTCCCGGACCCGACGCTCCAATTCCTTCAACCGGGCACGTTCCGACATCGACAAACCGATGTCCGAAGCCGAGTTCGTGTGCTGGAACTGCTTCACCCAGTTCCGGATCGTCTGATCGGTCACCCCGCAATCGCGCGCGACATCGGCCACCGGCCGAGACTTCTCGACCACCTCACGTGCCGCCGTCTCCCGGAACTCTGGGCTAAACTCACGCGACTTCCTCTGTGCCACAAACAACTCCGTTCAGTTACACAAATCCTACTTTGGGTCGCTGTCCGAAGAAGTTCCAGCGCCTCAGCGCGGTTGTTGTCTGTCACTGCCGGGGTGCGTACTTTGCGAACTTGATCACGGCGTCAACGGCTTTGGGTTCCCGGTAGGCGAGGCGTAGCAGCGGTCCGTGAGTTCGCCGAGCGCGGCGGATTGGAGCCAGCCTCGCGGCATCGGGCGAGAGTTCTCTGTCGATGTCTGTATCCCAAGACCTTGCATAGGGGTGGGGAGCAAGGCTGCGGTCATATAGTCGAACCAGTGTTGCTGCGAGCGCAATTCGGTTCCGTCGCCGATGCTGTCAAGAGCAACCTCCAGTGCCCATGGCCATAAGTCGACCATGGATCGTCGTAGGTGAAGACGGTCGCGAATCCGCTGATAAGCATGTGCAGACCGTTTGCGTCCGCGACGAAGGCTTCGATGTGAGCCTTGACCGGGCTCCGATCGCCATCAAACGCGATCCTGATCAGTCGCTGGGCGATTGGAGGATGGGTGATCGAGCAGTGGAACGCCAACCCGCGACTAACCATCTGGCGCAAGATCGCCCAAGAGATCCTCGACTCTCTCGCCAAATCTCTGCAACGGATTTCGGGCGCGGAACACTAGCCTGGTCTCGTTCGACCACGGACCATCAGTGTGAATCTCCCCGGCATGTCCGGACTTTGGTCTCTTCTCCGCCATCTGGCCTTTCCCTTTGTGGTCCGGCCTCCGGGATATGAGGGAATCGCAACGAGAGCGTCTGCGATTCTTCGTGTCCATGGAGGCAGTCCGAGGTCCTCGGATGTGATGTTCGTCTCACACTGAGACGCCCACGGGACGGTTCTGCGGCTCCAATGGATCGGGCAACGGCCCCACCGCCGGCACGCCGTCGGCAGTTGATCCAGGAGGCGAACATTGAGTAGGCAAAGCCTGACGAAGGCGCATGCGAAGATCACCGAGCTGTCATGGGAACCGACTTTCGCGACGCCGGCGACGCGGTTCGGGACCGACTACACCTTTGAGAAGGCCCCGAAGAAGGACCCGCTCAAGCAGATCATGCGGTCCTACTTCCCGATGGAGGAAGAGAAGGACAACCGTGTCTACGGCGCTATGGACGGTGCGATCCGCGGCAATATGTTCCGGCAGGTGCAGCAGCGGTGGCTGGAGTGGCAGAAGCTGTTCCTGTCGATCATTCCGTTCCCGGAGATTTCGGCCGCGCGAGCGATGCCGATGGCGATCGACGCCGTGCCGAATCCCGAGATCCACAACGGGTTGGCCGTGCAGATGATCGACGAGGTTCGTCATTCGACGATTCAAATGAACCTCAAGAAGCTGTATATGAACAACTACATCGACCCCGCCGGGTTCGACATGACGGAGAAGGCGTTCGCGAACAACTACGCGGGCACGATCGGCCGCCAGTTCGGTGAAGGGTTCATCACCGGCGACGCGATCACCGCCGCGAACATCTATCTGACCGTGGTGGCCGAAACCGCTTTCACCAATACGCTTTTCGTGGCGATGCCCGATGAGGCTGCAGCCAACGGCGACTATCTGCTGCCGACGGTGTTCCACTCAGTGCAGTCCGATGAGTCTCGGCACATCTCCAACGGCTACTCGATCCTGCTGATGGCGCTGGCCGATGAACGCAATCGCCCACTGCTGGAACGGGATCTGCGCTACGCGTGGTGGAACAACCACTGCGTGGTCGACGCGGCGATCGGTACTTTCATCGAGTACGGTACGAAGGACCGCCGCAAGGATCGCGAGAGCTACGCCGAGATGTGGCGGCGCTGGATCTACGACGACTACTACCGCAGCTACCTGATCCCGCTCGAGAAGTACGGCCTGACCATTCCTCACGATTTGGTTGAGGAAGCCTGGAAGCGCATTGTCGACAAGGGTTACGTCCACGAGGTGGCCCGGTTCTTCGCCACCGGCTGGCCTGTCAACTACTGGCGCATCGACGCGATGACCGACAAGGACTTCGAGTGGTTCGAGCACAAGTACCCGGGCTGGTACTCGACGTACGGAAAGTGGTGGGAGGAGTATAACCGCCTCGCCTACCCCGGCCGGAACAAGCCGATCGCGTTCGAGGAGGTCGGGTACCAGTATCCGCATCGCTGCTGGACCTGCATGGTGCCGGCCCTCATTCGTGAGGACATGGTCGTGGAGAAGGTCGACGACCAGTGGCGGACCTACTGCTCGGAAACCTGCTACTGGACCGACGCCGTCGCCTTCCGCGGTGAGTACGAGGGCCGCTCGACCCCGAATATGGGCCGGCTCACCGGATTCCGTGAATGGGAGACCCTGCACCACGGAAAAGACCTGGCCGACATCGTCTCCGATCTCGGTTACGTCCGTGACGACGGCAAAACCCTGGTGGGCCAGCCGCATCTGCATCTGGACGACCCGAAGAAGCTGTGGACCCTCGACGACGTGCGCGGCAACACGTTCAACAGCCCGAACGTGCTGCTGAACCAGATGTCCGACGCCGAACGCGAGGCGCACATCGCTGCCTACCGCGCGGGTGGCGTCCCGGCCTGATCCGGCTAGGTGGGTGGCGCCGAAGCCAGCGCCACCCACCGCCTTACCACCGATTCCCGAGCCCAGGAGACACACCCGTGGCCGACAAGCACCGTATCAACTTCGAGCCCGTCGACATCGAGATGGAAGTCGGCGAAGAGGAGAACATTCTCGATGCCGCGTTCCGGCAGGGAATTCACCTCATGCACGGCTGCCGCGAGGGGCGGTGCTCGGCCTGCAAATCCTATGTCCTCGACGGTGAGATTCAGATGGAGAACTACTCGACTTTCGCCTGTAACGACGCCGAGGTGGAGGAAGGCTTCGTATTGCTCTGTCGCTCTCATGCTTTCAGCGACTGCACCATCGAACTGCTCAACTTCGACGAGGACGAGCTCCTCAGTGGCATCGCCATCCAGGACGTGCGTACGCGGGTGGTCGCGATCGAGCCGATGACCAAGGACATCGTCTCGCTGCGGCTGCGGCCCGTCGAACCGCCGACCTACGAGTTCAAACCGGGCCAGTACTCCGACCTCCGGATCCCCGGCACCGAGGAACATCGGTCCTTCTCGATGGCAACGACGCAGTCGACCCCGGCGGAGGTCGAATTCCTCATCAAGAAGTACCCGGGCGGCAAGTTCGCCGGGTTGCTCGAGAATGGGATCTCGGTCGGCGATGAGATCGAATTGACCGGACCCTACGGGTCTTTCACCCTCAAGGAGGGTCACGTCCTGCCGTTGGTCCTCATTGGAGGCGGCGCGGGGATGGCCCCGATTCTCTCGCTGCTACGACACATGTGCGAGACGGGCAATGCGCGGCAGGTCCACTTCTATTACGGGGCCCGCACCCCGGGCGATCTGATCTATCTCGACGAGATCCTCGGGCTCGGCGCGAATCTGACGGACTTCACCTTCGTGGCCTGCCTGTCGGAATCGATGGATCCGCACCAGGTGCCGGATTCGGTCGTGATCGAAGCGGGGAACGTCACCGACGTCGTCGCGCGCCGTGAACCCGATCTCGGTAAGACCGAGGTCTATCTGTGCGGGCCACCGCCGATGGTCGATGCCGCCCTCGAACTGCTCGAGGCCGGCAATACCCCGAAGGACCAGATCTTCTACGACAAGTTCACCAGCCCTGCCTTCGATCAGTAACCGCGGGAACCAGCTCTCCCACACCGACAAGAACTGAGAAACGAGATGACCGCAACCACCGGGAACAAGCAACGCAGCTTCCCCACCATCGAGTTCACCGACTCCGAAGCCGGCGCACTTGAGTTCCCCAGCTCCCGAAGTCGCACGTACAACTACTACAAACCCGCCAAGCTGCGTTCCACGATGTACGAGGACGTGACGGTCGACGTACAACCGGATCCCGAGCGTCATCTCACGCAGGGCTGGATCTACGGCTTCGCCAACGGCCCGGGCGGTTACCCACAGGAATGGACCGCCGCGAAATCGTCGAACTGGCACGCCTTCCTTGATCCGAACGAGGAGTGGGACCAGACCATCTACCGCAACAACTCCAAGGTTGTACATCAGGTCGACCTGTGTCTGACAAACGCGAAGCGCGCCCGTGTCTACGACGCCTGGAACCTGCCGTGGCTGACCTTCATCGCCCGCAACCTGGGCGCGTGGATGCACGCGGAAAACGGTCTGGCACTGCATGTGTTCACCTCCATCCAGCGCTCCTGCCCCACCAACATGATCAACACCGCCGTCGCGGTGAACGCGGCGCACAAGATGCGGTTCGCACAGGACCTGGCGCTGTTCAACCTGGATCTGTCGGAGGCGAGTGCGGACTTCGACGGCGCCGCCCACAAGCAGGTGTGGCAGTCCGCGCCTGAGTGGCAGCCCACCCGAGAGGTGGTGGAGCGACTGACCGCGGTGCCGGACTGGTGTGAGCTGTTGTTCGCGGCGAACATCGTCTTCGAGCAGCTGATCGGTTCGTTGTTCCGCAGTGAACTTGTCATGCAGATCGCCGCCCGGAACGGCGACTACATCACGCCCACCATCGTGGGCACCGGCGAGCACGACTACGACCGCGATCTCGCGTACTCCCGCAACCTGTTCCGATTGCTGACCCGCGACCCCGAGCACGGGGAGTCGAACAAGGAGCTGTTCGATACCTGGCTGCAGACCTGGGTGCCGCGCTGCGTCGACGCGGCCCGCGCGCTGCAGCCCATCTGGTCGCAGCCGGCCGACAAGGCGGTCACCTTCGCGACCAGCTTCGAAGCCGCTAAGGACAAGTTCGCTTCCGTGCTCGAGGATCTCGGGCTGGATATCCCCAAGGAGTTGGACCAGTGAGCAGCATGCAATTCGGATCGTCCACCGAGTTCTCGAACATGTGCGGTGTGACCCTGATGAACACCCCCATCGGCCGCGTCGTCGCCGAGGTGATGGGTGGCAAGGACGGTGTGGAGCTGACGGAGTATCCGTCGATGATCCGGGTCGACGGTCAGCGCTTGCTCGACTTCGACTACGCCGAACTCAGCGACGCCCTGGGCGAGGAGTTCGACGGCTCCACCTTCGAGGAGATCAGTTCCACCCACTACGGGCGAATGGTCCATCTCGACGACAAGACACTGCTTTTCGCCAGCCCCGAGGACGCCGCCGAGTACATCGGGTTCGACCTCACCGCGCACTGAAGCAGCACCCGTAGTAACCGTGTGCCCGCGCCGTCACCGGATCACCCGTGGTCGACGGCGCCGCACCAGCCCACCGCTTGAATATCGGAGTAGCAGCATGTACGAGAAGAACGGCGACAAGTACTTCATCGTGGACGGCCATGTTCACCTCTGGGACGGCCGCGAGTCGAATCACAAGAACGTGCACGGGAAGCAGTTCATCGACTGCTTCTACGACTATCACAAGAACCTCAGCCCGGAGGAATACCTCTGGGATTACGACACCTATACCTATTACGGCCCTGATCGTCTCGAGCGCGACCTGTTCCTCAATGGCTACGTCGACCACGCCATCTTCCAGGCCACCCTGCTGAGTGACTTCTACCGTAACGGGTTCGGGCAGACCGAGGAGGCGTTGGCTCTGGTCGGCAAGCACCCCGGAAAGCTCACCTACAACCACGCCTACGACCCGCGGTACGGGGAGGCCGGCCTCGAGCAGCTCCGTAAGGACGCCGAGCGAATGAGTCTGAAGGGCGTCAAGCTCTACACCGCCGAATGGCATGGTGACTCTCGCGGATACAAGCTCGACGACCCGTGGTCACGTCGATACCTCGAGGAATGTATCGAGCTGGGTATCACCAACATTCATGTGCACAAGGGCCCGACCATCCGCCCGCTCGACCGCGATGCCTTCGATGTCTCCGACATCGACAAGGTCGCTACCGACTACCTCGATCTTCGTTTCATCGTCGAGCACGTGGGCCTGCCGCGGCTCGAGGACTTCTGCTGGATCGCGACCCAGGAGTCGAACGTCTATGGCGGACTGGCGGTGGCCTTGCCGTTCATCCATACGCGCCCAAGGTATTTCGCCCAGATCATCGGTGAACTGCTCTACTGGCTCGACGAGGATCGGATCCTGTTCGGCAGCGACTACGCGCTGTGGACACCGAGGTGGCTGATCGAGAAATTCGTCGATTTCCAGATTCCCGAGGACATGCTGGGCGAGTACCCGCCGATTACCGTGGAACAGAAGAAGAAGATCCTTGGGCTCAATGCCGCGGCCCTGTACGACCTTGAGGTCCCTGCCGAGCTGCGGTTGGTCGGGTCGCCTGCCGCCCAGCCCCGGGTACAGGAGACGGTGTAGTCATGACCGCCATCGCCGTCTGCACGGAATCGGCTGTGCTGCAGGCTCTGTCGACAGTTGTGGATCCTGAGCTGGACGAGCCGATCACCGATCTGGGTTTCGTCCGCTCGATCACCCTCGCCGACGACGGGGTCACCGTTCATCTTCGCCTTCCGACTGCGTTCTGCTCGCCCAACTTCGCCTACCTGATGGCTTCCGACGCGCGCGACGCGCTTCGTGAAGTCAAGGGGATCGGCGTGGTGCGGGTCCTGCTCGACGATCACCACGACAGCGACAAGATCAACGCAGGGCTCGCCGCCGACGCCGGATATCTGGGGACCTTCGGTTCGGAAGCGGAAGAGAGTCTGCTCGAACTCCGTAGGACATTCCGCTCCAAGGCACATGCGGCGGCGATGGAACGGTGCCTCGAGTCGCACTTGAAGCACAACCCCATGGGGGCGAACGAGATTTACAAACTCACCCTCTCCGACCTCGCACCGGGCAAGGAGAAGGCGGCGTTGCTTCGCCGCCGTTACAGCATCGGGCTGAGCCTGTGCCCCGCGAGCCCAGTGCTGGTGGATGACGGCGGGAAGCGTGTCTCGCCCGACGCGATCCCGCTGCGCCTGAGATTCGCTAGGTCCGTGCGGATCTCGATGGAGGGCAACTCCCACTTCTGCCGCGGCTTGCTCGCCACCCGATACGGCGATGGCGAATCCGCCGACGTCACAACCCGAATCATCGATCTCAGAACGACGACCAGGAGTCCGCGATGAAAGCCGTGCAGGTGGTGGGATACCAGACCAAGCCGCAGCTCACCGACATTCCCGAACCCACCATTGAGGGGCCGCTCGATGTGATCGTGCGTATCGGCGGTGCGGGCGTATGTCGCACCGACCTGCACATCCTCGAGGGGCAGTGGGCGCAGAAGACCGAAGTCGAACTGCCGTACACGATCGGCCACGAGAATGCCGGATGGGTTCACGCCGTGGGCGATTCCGTCACCAACGTTGCGGTCGGTGACAAGGTGATCCTGCACCCGCTGATCACGTGCGGACTTTGCCGGGCCTGCCGTTTCGGCGATGACGTGCACTGCGAGAACAGCAAGTTCCCCGGTATCGACGTCAACGGCGGTTACGCGGAATACCTGCGCACCACCGCCCGCAGCGTCGTCCGCATCGATGATTCGCTGGAACCGGCGGACGTCGCGGCGCTGGCCGACGCGGGCTTGACCGCCTACCACGCGGTGGACAAGGTTGCCCGGGCGACCCGGCCCGGCGATTTCTGCGTGGTGATCGGCGCGGGTGGGCTCGGGCACATCGGCATTCAGGTGTTGAAGGCGATCTCCGGCGTCACCGTTGTTGTGCTGGACCGTAATCCGGCCGCGGTCGAACTGGCTCGGCAGGTCGGCGCCGATAACGGCATCGTCGCCGACGGCACCCATATCCAACAGGTGCTGGACCTGACCGGCGGCCGCGGCGCCGAAGCTGTCGTCGACTTTGTCGGCGAGGGCGGGGCGACCCGGGAAGGGATCGCGATGCTGCGCCGCGCCGGCAACTACTACGTCGTCGGCTACGGCGAAAACATCGACGTCCCAACGATCGACGTGATCTCTACCGAGATCAACTTCATCGGAAACCTCGTCGGCTCGTACAACGATCTGCACGAACTGATGACCCTCGCCGCCCAGGGAAAGGTCACCCTGCACACGACGAAATACGCGCTCGAGAACTTCCAGCAGGCGCTCGACGATCTCGACGCCGGACGAGTCCGCGGTCGCGCGATTCTCGTTCCCTGACCCCCATCCATCCACCGAAATGTAAGGAAGTATCAGTCATGGCCAAGGAGCTGCGCTACAGCAAGGACGCGCGATCGCGGCTCGAGCAGGGGGTCAACGCGCTGGCCGACGCGGTCAAGGTGACCCTTGGCCCGAAGGGGCGCAATGCGGTGCTCGAGAAGCTGACCGGTCCGCCGACGATCACCAACGACGGCGTGACCATCGCCCGCGAGATCCAATTGCGTGAGCCCTTCTCGAATATGGGCGCGCAGCTGGTCAAGGAAGTCGCGATGAAGACCAACGGAGTGGTGGGTGACGGCACCACGACCGCCACGGTGCTGGCCCAGGCGATGGTTCGTGAGGGTTTGCGCGCGGTCGACGCCGGCGCGAATCCGATGCGGGTGCGCCGCGGCATCGAGCAGGCGGTGGCGGCTGTCGTCGAGGCGCTGCGGGAACAGGTGTCTGAGGTGGGCGGCGAGAGCGACCTGCGGCGGATAGCCACCCTGGCCGCCAGCGATGACGAGAGGATCGGCCGGGCCATCGCCACCGCTGTCGACTATGTCGGCAAATCCGGGGTGGTCACCACTGAGGAGAGCGAGACCCTCGGACTGTCGGTCGGCATCGTCGACGGCATCCAGTTCGACCACGGGTACATCTCCGGCTACATGGTCACCGACCCGGAACGGATGGAAGCGGTCCACACCGATCCGCTGATTCTGCTGACCAACAAGAAGATCACCCAGGTGCAGGACATCATGCCGAGCATCGAGGTGGCCAAACGGGCCGACCGGCCGCTGGTGGTGCTGGCCGAGGACGTCGACGGTCCAGCCCTGCAACTGCTGGTCGGCGGCAATATGCACAAGACAATGGAGTCGGTGGTGGTCCGTGCCCCCGGCTTCGGGCACAGGAGGGTCGCCGAGCTCGAAGACCTCGCCGTTGCGCTGGGCGGTCACGTCATCGCCAAGGACACTGGGATCGAACTGCCCGAGGTGACCCGCGAGCACCTGGGCTCTTGCGATCGCATCACCGTGACCGAGAACGAGACGACCATCGTCGGTGGTCGCGGTGAGCCGCGTCAGCTCGATGCCCGAATCGCACAGCTCCAGGCGCAGCTCGAGCGCGCCAAGATCGACGCCGACCGCGACAGCCTCGAATTGCGCATCGCCCGGCTCACCGGGCGGGTCGCGGTGATCAGCGTCGGTGGCGCAACGAGCGTCGAGCTCAAGGAACGCATGCTTCGCGTCGAGGACGCACTCGCAGCGACCCGCGCCGCGGTGGAGGCCGGCATCGTCTCCGGCGGCGGCACCGCCCTGGCCCAATCGCATAGGGTCCTGGCCGAGCTCGATCTGCCCGGCGACGAAGCCATCGGTCGCGATGTCGTGCGCCGCGCGCTCGCCGAACCGCTGCGCTGGATCGCCATCAATGCCGGATTCGACGGGGACGAGGTGGTTCAGGTGGTCGCGGACCTACCGCTCGGCCAGGGCTTCAACGCGCTCACCGGTACCTACGGCGACATGTTCGACTACGGTGTGATCGACCCGTTCAAGGTCACCCGTGCCGCCCTCGAAAGCGCTGCTTCCATTGCGGCACTGCTCATCACGACCGAAACCGCGGTGGTGGAGGAGATCGTCGGCAACCCCGGCGCCATTCTCGCCCCCGGCTTCGGCGACCTCGCCGAGGGCATGGTCCGCCCCTCCAATATCTACTGATCAACCAGCGAACGAAGCACCGCTTAAATCCCACCACGGGAGGGCGGTGCTCTTCGTGGCGCCCCGTACCCCAAGGAAGTCCCAATGATCTTCATCGTGGTGAAATTCATGGTCCGCGAAGAACTCCAGAACGATTGGCTCGACATCACCGGTGAATTCACCAGAGCGACGCGGTCCGAGCCGGGCAATCTCTGGTTCGAATGGAGCCGCGGCACCGACAATCGTGCCGAATACGTTCTCGTGGAAGCCTTCCGGGACAGCGCGGCCGGCGTCGAACACGTGAAGTCCGAGCACTTCCGCCGCGGCCTGGAAGCCATGCGCCCGGCGCTGGCCGAAACGCCGCGCATCATCCACACCGACGTGCCCGGAACCGAATGGTCACGGATGGGAGAGTTGGAGATCTCCGCGTGAAGCATCCGCACGTGGCAGTCGGCGTGGGAGCGAGCCGAGGCGAACGATCGTGGCGCTGACCGGTCTGCTGACGGAATTGACCGCCGTGCTGGGTGATTCGGTCGTGACCGATCCGGGCGTAATGCTGGGCTACTCCCGTGATCAATCGTTGCTGTCGCCGACGGGCAGCCCCATCGCCGTGGTCTGCGCCCGCACCGTCGACGAGGTCGTCACCACCCTGCGCATCGCGTATCGCTACCGTGTCCTGGTCGTCACCCGGGGCGCGGGCACCGGTCTGGCGGGCGGTGCCCGCGCAGTCGACGGTTGTGTCGTACTCAGTACCGAGAAACTCGACAGGATCCTGGAAATCGACGAGCGGTCGCGCACCGCTACCGTCGAATGCGGCGTCGTCAACGGCGATCTCGCGCCGGCCGCCGCGGAGCGCGGACTGTGGTATGTCCCGGACCCGAGCAGCCGCGCGTTCTCCACTATCGGCGGAAATCTGGCGACGAATGCCGGTGGCGCCTGCTGTGTGAAGTACGGTGTCACCAGCGACCATGTCGCCCGCATCAAGGCGGTTCTCGCCGACGGTCGCATCATTCATACCGGCGCGGCGACCCGGAAGAATGTTGCCGGCCTCGACCTCACCCGACTACTCGTCGGATCCGAGGGCACCCTGGCCGTCATCGTGGAGGCAACCATGCGGCTGCGCGCCCGACCCGCGCGGGCCGTCACCGTCGCGACGGTCTTACCCGATGCGGGGCAGGCGATCGCCGCCGTGCTGGATATTCGTGCCACGGCCGATCCGAGCCTGTGCAAATTCATGGACAACACAACGATTTCCGCGGTAAACGAGATGACGCGCATGGGTATGGACGATGTCGGCGCCCTGCTGCTGGTTCAATGTGACGGCGACGCGGCCGAGGCGGAGGCCGAGCGCTGCGTGCAGACGTGCCGCATCGTCGGCGCCACCGAAGTCCACTTGACGAACGACCCAGTCGAAAGTGACGGTCTCATGCAGGCTCGCCACCTCGCGCTTACCGCCCTCGAACGTCGCGGCAGCACCCTGCTCGACGATCTCGCGATACCCGTGTCCCGGCTGCCGGATATGCTCGACGCCATCGCGGAGATCGCGGACCGGCACTGCCTCCTGATCGGAACCTTCGGGCACGCCAGCGACGGTAATCTTCACCCCACCATCGTCTTCGACCCCCACGACACCGCCGCCGCGGTACTCGCCCAGCACGCCTTCGACGATATGATCCGCCGCTGCCTGGACCTGGGCGGGTCCATCACCGGCGAGCACGGTGTTGGCGACCTCAAGCGCCGCTACCTCGAAGCGATGGTCGGATCGGTGGAGCTGGGATTGATGAATGGCGTGAAAGCCGTATTCGATCCGGCCGGGATCCTGAATCCCGGTCGCGCAATCTAATTCGCGAGTCATGTCGGACCTGCGAACCAACCGCCCCGGGTGAGAATCGCTCGTATCGAGGTCCACACCCTTGTGAACCACTCCGACGTCTTTGACGGAGCGGTGAGGGCAATTATGGTCCTCACCTCGGGCGGCGAAAAGGAAGCCGGGACGGTTTTTTCGACGATTGCATAGGTTCTACAACTATTTTCGGACCCAGCGCCGAATTATTCGCCTCTAAAAGAGAATCGCTCGCTCGGTGCGGCACCACGTCTAGGAAATGCCGAATTGCCGGATCTTGCGATACATCGTCGCCCGGGAAATGCCGAGATCGGCCGCGGCCGCCTGTCTGTCGCCATTGCAGTCCTGCAGACTCCGGACGATCGCGTCGCGTTCGAGCGCCTCCATGGGCGTCAGCGTGCGCCGCGCCAGCGCATGGCACTCGGGCGGGAGCTTGTCGGGCGTGATGATGCCCGAGCGCTGCCGGGTGAGGGTATCGGCGAGTACGCGGCGCAGCTGGGAGACGTTGCCGGGCCAGGCCAATTTCGTCAACTGCCGATGCGCCGCGGGGGACAACTCGACGTCGGAACCCTTGCTCAGTTCGCGCAGTAGATGCGGCACCAGATCGTCGAGATCCTCGATGCGGTGCCGCAGCGCCGGAACCGGAACAGTGTGCATGAACAAGGGGAGCAGCTGTGCCTCCACCTGCGATGACGGCTCTGCCGAGCTCATTGTGGCCGCGATCCAGCCGCGACCCACGCATGCCTGCAACAGACTCGACATCGGTTCGATGATATCGACGGGCAGCTGATCGATATCCGCCAAAACGATGTCGAAATCGTCACTGGCGACTTCGTTTTCCAACAGTGTGAGAACCCCCTCGGGGGACAGATGCCGACCTGTGCGCAGCACTCGGACCGTCTTGTCCGGTCGGACGTGATGGGCGACCATCTTGGCGAGCTTGGCGCGGCCGGATCCCGGCTCGCCGTCGAGCACCACCCAGTTGCGATCGGCGCAGCACCGTTCGACTTGTTGGCAGCTGCGTCGCCAGGAATTGCTGCGCCCGGCTAGCTCGGGAATGGTGGGGCGGCGCGACGCCAGACGCGTGCTGCTGCGGGCGCTGTCGGTCAACGAGACATGGGCGACGATATCGATACGGCCACTGCGCAGCCGGATTCGTTCCGCGACAGTGATTTTGGCGAACTGTCCGCTGGGCAGGACCGCGCCGGTCGTCGTCGCCAGCACCCGTTGCAGGTCGACGGTGTGCTCGAATAGGGCGTGCTGATCGAGCGGGTCCAGCGATTGGCGCAGGTAACGGTTCATCAGGACGATGTCGTCGCCGACGGCGAGCACACCGGCTGGGTAGCGGCGGCATTGCCGCAGATAGGCGTCCAGCAGCGCCGCCTCCTCCTCGCTTGCTTGGGCGCGCAGCCGATCTTCGATCTGCGCACTGGCCGTATTGGCGAGCGCTACCAGCATCGGATCGGATTGACTTACCCAGCAGGTGAGATCCAGGATCCCGACCACGCGGCCGGACAGGGGGTCGCGGATCGGGGAGCCCGCGCAGGCGAGCTGACTGAGGGTGCCCAGGTAATGCTCGCCCCCTCGAATGAAGGTCGGCCGTCCGGTCTCGACCGCGGTGCCGATGCCGTTGGTGCCGACGAACTTCTCCGCGTAGCTGTAGCCGCAGGCCAGCTGAACTTCATCTAGTGCGTCGGCGATAGCGCTGTCGGCGGCGATGCGATGCAGGACCAGCCCGTCGGATGAGGTCAGGATCACGCTGACGGCTTGGCTGGCCAGATCGTCGCCCAGTCGGTGGATCACCGGTTCCGCCGCGGTGACCAGTGGCGAATCGAGGCTCGGTTCCCGAACGAACGGAAGATCGACGCGGTCGGGGTGAATGCGCAGCTCGCGGGAGCGTTGCCAAGAATCACGAACGGTGCCAGAAACCAGCCGGTCGTCTACCGCCCCGGAACTCAGAAATCTGTCTCGTGCCCGTAGGAGCAGAGTCCTGGTGTCGTCGTTGCTCACCATCTGACTACCTCTTCATTCATTCCCCGAAATGAACGCTACGGCATAGGCATGTGATGGATATCTCAATCTGAGACATGAGTTGCCGGGCTCACCCGCCAGCATGTCGTGAGCCGGTTTCCGGCGCGCGCTGCGGTCAGGCTTTGCCGCTGCGGCCCCGCCATCCGGTGGATCGCGAGCAATCCCGTGATCGACACCAGAGTCATCCGCTCCGAAAGGAATCGTTGTGCCACAGGACCATCCGCCCATCGGCGACGCCAATACCGCAGCGACCGCGGGTTGCCCCGTGACATCCGGCCGTCTGAAGTACCCGACCGCGGGGGGAAGCAATCGCGACTGGTGGCCGAATCAGCTCAATCTGAAGATCCTGCAAAAGAATCCGCCCGCATCCAATCCCATGGACCCGGACTACGACTACGCCGCCGAGTTCAAGACCCTCGACCTGGCCGAGGTGAAGTCCGACATCGTCGAGGTCATGCACACCTCGCAAGAATGGTGGCCCGCCGACTTCGGTCACTACGGCCCGTTCTTCGTCCGGATGGCCTGGCACGCGGCTGGTACCTACCGTATCAGTGACGGCCGCGGTGGAGCTGGTGCGGGCATGCAGCGCTTCGCTCCCTTGAACTCCTGGCCCGACAACGCCTCCCTGGACAAGGCGCGGCGGTTGCTGTGGCCGGTGAAGAGGAAATACGGCAACAAGTTGTCATGGGCCGACCTGATCGTCTACGCCGGCAATGTCGCGCTCGAGGACATGGGTCTCCAGATCTTCGGCTTCGGTGGCGGCCGCGTCGATCGGTGGGAACCTGAGGAGGACGTGTACTGGGGCCCGGAGCGTGAATGGCTCGCTGACGGTCGATACACCGGTGAGCGGGCCCTCGAGACCCCGCTCGCGGCAGTGCAGATGGGGCTTATCTACGTGAACCCTGAAGGGCCCAACGGCAATCCGGATCCGCTGTTGGCGGCCGTCGATATCCGTGAGACCTTCCGGCGCATGGCGATGAACGATGCGGAGACCGCGGCGCTGATAGTGGGTGGCCACACCTTCGGCAAGACCCATGGTGCGGGCCCGGCCGACAATGTCGGCCCCGAGCCCGAGGCAGCACCGCTCGAGCAACAGGGCTTGGGCTGGAAGAGCAAATTCGGCACCGGTGTCGGCAAGGACGCGATTACCAGTGGCCTCGAAGGCACCTGGACGCCCACGCCCACCACGTGGGACAACTCGTTCCTGGCGACGCTCTATGGCTACGAATGGGAGCTGACCAAGTCACCCGCCGGTGCGTACCAGTGGATTCCAAAGAACGACGCGGGAGCGGGCACCGTGCCGGACGCCCATATCGCGGGCATGACTCACACCCCGGTCATGCTGACCACCGATCTGTCGCTGCGGTTCGATCCGATCTACGAGCAGATCACCCGCCGCTGGCTCGAACACCCGGAAGAACTGGCTGAGGAGTTCGCCAAGGCCTGGTACAAGCTGACCCATCGCGATATGGGCCCCAAGGTCCGCTACCTCGGACCCGAGGTACCCGAGGAGACCCTGCTGTGGCAGGACCCGATCCCGGAGCTCGATCACGCCCTCGTCGGCCCGGCCGAGATCGCCGATTTGACGGATCGCATCTTGACGTCGGAACTGACTGTGGCACAGCTGGTCTCCATCGCATGGGCAGCGGCCTCGTCATTTCGCGGCAGTGACAAGCGCGGTGGCGCCAACGGCGGCCGCATTCGTTTGCAGCCGCAGGCGAGCTTGGAGGTCAACCAACCCGACGAGCTTGCACACGTCATCGACATGCTGGAGGGCATCCAGCGGTCGTTCAATGCCGCGCAGTCCGACGACATCAGGATCTCGTTCGCGGATCTGGTGGTGCTGGCAGGTTCGGTCGCAGTGCAGCACGCAGCCTGCATCGGCGGATTCGCCGTCGAGGTGCCGTTCACCCCAGGCCGCACCGACGCCACCCAGCAGCAGACCGATGTGGAGTCCTTCGCCGCACTCGAGCCTTCCGCCGACGGGTTCCGCAACTACCTGGGTAAGGGCGACCACCTGCCGACCGAGTACCTGCTGATCGACAGAGCGAACCTGCTCACCCTGTCTGTCCCGGAACTGACCGTGCTGATCGGTGGCCTGCGTGTGCTCGGAGTCAACCACCAGGGCTCGCGACTGGGCATGCTCACCACCGACCCGGGTACCTTGACGAACGACTTCTTCGTCAACCTGTTGGACATGGCGATCGAATGGCGGTCCTCGAGTACCGAGGATGGCGTCTACGAGGGCATCGACCGCAGCACCGGCGCTGTCGTTTGGACTGGCAGCCGAGTCGATCTCGTCTTCGGATCCAACTCCCAGTTGCGTGCCGTCGCCGAGGTGTATGCCCAAGACGACAACCAGCGGAAGTTCGTCGACGACTTCGTCAGTGCTTGGACCAAGGTCATGGACCTGGACCGGTTCGACCTCGTCTGACGCGTTTTCCCGCAAACCCGGTGTCCTGCAGTTCGGTTCGATCGGCGGGACACCGGCGTCTCGAAAGGATCGAGCCCTCCGTGCCTCAGCCAATTCCTGTCGGAATCATCGAACTATTGATCTTCCTCGGCGCTGTCTGGCGTACTAGCGGTGTGCGTGCTACCCCAGTGACTCGCCGTCTGAGCCGGGCACTGGACCGATGGTGGGCAATCCTCGCACCCTTCTAATGCATCTGCCTGCGCCGCAGATGTATTCGCGACTATAAGACATCTGTCCGGCCACCGCGAACCCTGGGTTTTCTGGTCGATCATCAACGCGTTGCGCGTCCGCTCACGATGTTTCTGTGTCGGTTGAATCCCCCCGGGTTCGATGCCAATGCCGTTAACTTATGCGCCGATGTAGGATCTCGGCGGATTTTGGGGGATTGATGTTCTTGTGCTGCAACGTTTTTCGCGGGAAACTGTGGCGTCCGGCACGTTTGGTGACTCGGGGATAGCGGCGTTGGCGGCGGGGCGGGTTGGGGCGTTCGGCGATCTCGGTGACGGCGTCGACGGTGGCGGTGGCGAACCGGTCAGAGGAAAACCCGCTTGCCCGCCGACGTGGCGGCGGACAAGGCGCAGGGTGCGGACGAACGACAGCCGTAGCGGATCGACCGACTCGAAGTCGACGCTGTAGTACATGAGTTCACGAATGGCGTAGTGGGTGGTCAGCAGGCCCTAGATCTCCTAGCGCACCATGGCGGGACTGTGCGAGCGCAGCACCCAGTAGCTGCCACGCTGGCTGGTCTCGAGCTCGGCCAGACTGGTTTCGAATTCCCAGCGGCAGTGGCAGGCCG
This sequence comes from Nocardia sp. NPDC004123, assembly GCF_053603795.1. NCBI lineage: Bacteria > Bacillati > Actinomycetota > Actinomycetes > Mycobacteriales > Nocardiaceae > Nocardia > Nocardia sp. NPDC004123. Next base: position 4,224 of record NZ_JBSGGG010000054.1, on the reverse strand, counting down.
CGGCCAGCTCGCCCGCGCTGACGTGCTCCGGATCCAGCATCGTGGCGATCCAGCGGATCGGCCCGGTCTGATCACTGTTACGATTGATGATCTCGTAGACCACCACCCGCACCAACACGCCTTCGGTTTCGGTGTCCACGCCCGCGGCCAGACGACGGCGGTTGCGCTGACATTCGGCCTTATCCGACAGCCGGGTGAGATACGAGCCATCCGAGAGTCCCTGCACGACAGGAATTTCAGCCCCGACTGCACCCACCACAACAGATCCGCCCCGGTGGCGATGGCCTCGCGCCAGAACTCGTGACTGAAGAATCCCCGATCGGCGAGAACGAGCATCCCGGGCTCGAAACGTCCCAGAAGGACCCGCGCCAACTCCCGTTCGTCGGTCTCGACAGCACCGATCTCGGCATCGACGATCGCGGGCATGCCGAACTCGGCCAACCTCACGACCTTCACCTTCGGATACCGACTATCCAGTGCCTGGTAGGTGCGGCCGCGACCGAACTCGGCCTCGTTGTAGGGTGTGTCGCGAACATCCATCCGAACCCCGTCGATGGCCATCACCCGACGCCCCGCCAGCCACGCGCCCGGAGTTCCGGCACCCGCCAGCGGCACCGCCACCCGCCGGAACAACTTCCGCACCGGATCCTCACCCAGGCGCGCCCGGGCTTTGCCCAGCGCCGCAGAGCTCGGCACCTGCCACAGGCCGTCCCAGGATCGCAGAAACCGCAGTCCGTCAACGAGTTTGCGCATCACCTCCTCGTAAGCGTCATCGAAGAACAACGTCATTGCGAGCACGGAATACACCACCACCCACGCCGGCAACAACCGCTGCCGCTTCTCACGCCGACCGGTCTGTGCCACCACCTCATCGACCAGATCCCGCGACACCACCCGGGTCAGTACCCCCAGCCCGATCCGGTCGGTCAACCGCCCCACCAGCACACGACGGAACCTTCTGGGATAAAGCGATATCGTAATTGCCTTGTTACCAGGAGGTTTCGCCTCGTCGCGCCACTTCCGGCAACCTTCCACACGGTTTGCTTTCTACGCGATCAGTTGCCGGACAGACATTCACATCGGCGAAATCTCAAGGAGCAATTCGAGCACCTGCCGCCACCCGATCGGGAGCCGGGGTCGACCAGACTCGGCTGGCCCCATGTTCAACCTGTGCCGAATTCGGGCACCCCACAACCGATGTAGTTCGTCGCGAGCCGGACCTTGTCGGACATGCTGTTCTTATCATCTGACGCCCTGCCATCCGAGGGCGGCGGACCATCCTTGCGCTGCGACGTCCTGCAGACGTTCCAGGAGAGCGGGTTGCCGTGAGCGTTGGAGTGTCGCGGGAACAGGTCACCTGGTAGGGCCGGCCGCCGCAGTTGCGACGCGAGCGCGGTGATACGGCTGCCCAGTTACACGCTCGGCTACCTGGTCGGCAACCATCCGCGCCAGCACAAGGTGCAGCCTGCTGCGGTCGGTGATGTGAGACACCACGACGACGGCCCCAAAGAACTTGCCATCTCGCTCGTCGACGATCAGCGCGGCTGCCTCGGCCAGGCACGTCAGCTGGGTGTGGAAGTGCTCGCTGCCACCGATGGAACAGTCGACTTGCTCATGCAGAGCAACCGATGCCGCGGTCGTGCCGACGTCGCGTTCGGCGTAGCCGCAGCCAGGCACCACGTGCAGGACGTCGAGGAGTTCGCCTACCGCGGGATCAGTGTCACGGCGGACCCGTACGACGCCGCTCGGATCGATCAACAGCAGCGAGCAACCCGCAACTGCGTTTCTGCTGAGGAACTGCGCAAACGTCTCCTCAGCGCAGGCGTCAGCCACTGGTGCGGTGCCGTGGTAGCCGACAAACCGCACGTTCAGTCGGTGCGGATTCACGCCGTACCGCACTGAGCGCTCCCAGGAAGCCAGCACTGCGCGCCGAACCACTGTGTCGGGTGCTGCGCAGCGGCCAATGTTGAGAAACGCCAGCCGCGCCGCGTCCACCTCTGCAGTCGACACCATGCGCGCATGCTACGGGGCAAGTGTCTGCGAAGAGTGTCTCAAAAAGCGACCGAGACGGTGCTGGTCAGCGTTGGTTCATCGGCTGCGAGTGGTTACGGCCCACGATGCGCGCGATGGCCCGCTGGCTCGCGGCTGGCGGGCCGTGATTTGCGTCCTGACGGCCTGCGGACGGCTGTAAAGACTGCACTGAGCGGCGTTTTCGCAGTTCAGCGCAGCCGAATTCTCAGGATGCAGCAGGATGCTCATTTCCGCGATCTCGCTGTCGCGTCTGATCCGGATCCAGGTGTTGATCAGGTCGTCGGTGGACACAACGCCCTGGGTGAGGTCGTCATGGTCGGCCTCACGCCGGTCGATTCACCGCCGCCGGGCCGGCGGGGTCTGGTGCCTCCGCAGATTCCTCCATGCCCGTACTCATCCACCCTGTCGTCGAGAAAACGCAGATCCCACAGCCGGCCACCGATTACATCTCCCGACCGCTGCAGGCGAACATCTCGGGACGAGCGAATGGACTCGACAGCTCGGTCAACTATCGCTGCCACAACTCCTCCGCTAATCGCACCTGACGAGTCCATTCACGCTCACACTCAACGGTTTCAGAAGTGAAGACCCGTACTCCTCAAGCACGCAGCCGATCTGCAACACTCGCTCTCAACCACAGCTGGTGCTGCGCTACCGAGCGGATACTTCGCCAAAGTCATAGTTGCCGAACGGATTACGCTGCGTACCGACACACCCACATACTCGCCCGCGTCTCCATGACCCATAGCATCGTCGACAGCAGTCGGCAGGTGTCTCGACCTCCCGAGGTTCCCGGCCTGGCCGGCAGCAGCAGTTTGTGGCGGAGAAGCTGCCAGCAGGTCGAACGCTGCCGGGCAGATCGCAACTGGGTGGTCCTCGTCGGTGGATCCGGTTCGGACCGCGTCAAACTCGCCGAAATGGTCGCCCATCACGTCGGTCCGGACACACTGATTCGCGTATTGCGCATCGGTCGGCACCGAGGAGGCGAGGCGTTTCTCGGCACGCTCGAAGGCGAGGTCGCCCAGGATGACTTCGACATCGTTCTCGCCAATATCGACAAGCTGCCCGAGAACTTCATCGAACCGGTGGCGACGCTTCTGCAGTCCTGCGCAGGAAGCGGCAGATCGCTGCCACGACGAGCTCGACCGTTCAGTCCCCGGAGGTAGGGTCCCAGCTACTCCCGCTGTTCACGTGCACCGTCCCGGTTCCAGCGCTGCGATACCCCATCGAAGATCTCAACGAACTTGTCCCCCCCGGCTACTTCGAGAACTCACTCGAGGCGCCGACATCGTCCTGTCGCCCGCCGCACAAGCGGCAACTGGCGAAGCCGCCGCGGCCCGGGAACGTCACTCAACTCCGTCAGGTTCTTGCCGATACCGTGACCTGCCCAACGCTCCGGCGTCATCACGCCGGACAAACTCCGGCCCGAATGCCATTCGCTCACCCGGCGGACACCCACCTCGCTGGAGGCATCGAACGGGACGCGATCGTGCGCAGACTGCACGATCACAACGGCGACAAACAGGCCGCTGCCACTGATCTCGGCATATCCCCGTGCAACCATGTACCGCAAGATCAGGCAATTCGGCATCGCACAATCTCCAAATGAGACGTAGCCAGCTCCGCGCGCTGGTTAACGTCGGAAATGCTTCTCAAGGTGAAGGCGCACAGCGTCATCGCCACTCTGTCAACGGCGCCAGCGGTGGTTCACAACGAAGTGGACCCGGGAGGCAAAGGAGCTCCGGGCCGGCGAGGCCATCGAGCTGGCACTCGTTCAGGAGCAGCGTGATCACACGCGAGCGCCAAGCCGCTGATCTCGTAGATCCAGGTCTGAGGGACAAGGCTACCGTCGCTTCGCAGGCACCGCCGAGGGGCATGTGGAACATATCCTGGCTAAACGGGATTCACCTCACGTGTGCGGGCTTCGGGCAGCCCGAATTCCGAACATTTCAGTGCGTTTACCACGCATCTCGCCAGTGCAGTCACGGGCCGAGGAACAAACGTTCGTTCGGCAGGCGGTCTCAAGAGCTCCTAACAGGTTCGCTGAGCTTTGATCGGGTTCCGTTGCAGTGCAGGATGTTTCGGTGTGGCAGCACCCTGGATCGTGGATGACGAGTTGTGGGCGGTAATCGAACCGCTACTGCCGGTGAAACCGGCCGGGACACCGGGACCGGCGCAGATGGACAGCCGCCA
>NZ_JBSGGG010000053.1:0-26466 GCF_053603795.1 Nocardia sp. NPDC004123 | reverse complement strand
CTGACATTGGTGTGCGATCACTGCCATGCGCTGGTCAACGACAGTGCCGAGGGTTGGAAAACCGTTGTCATGGGCAAGGATTCCCCGTATCGGGGACGCACCGGGTGGATTGCCCCGAAACGTCTTGACCCGACCGGCATTCCTCGGGTGAACGACAGACATCACGTCGGCGAGTCGGTCGCTGCTGTGATCGATTCCAGTTGCTCGAGGTGGGGTTCACGGGCGGCGTGATTCCCGGACCGCTCGTGTCCTGCCGGCGTGCGCAGAGACGGGGAAGTGTGGTCACCTCGCCTGCCCTACCGGACTTGGGCTCACGCCGGGTTGAGAGCCGTCTCCCGCCGATCCCGGCCCACCGACCGCACGCATCGCCTTTTACAGACAAAACCCACCGCAAGCCCACCCTGAAATCGCCGAACACCGAACAACCACAGCGGTCTTCTCCTCGCGACATCCCATCCTGCGGATACCCCAACCCCGAGACCTAAGCGAATACCTCCTGCAGCGACACCCACATGCAGGTTCAAAGGTGAGCGGGCTGGTAGACGAAGGCGCGTCCCCAAGCCTGCCCCCCTCCCTTCTCCAGGCATCTTTGTCTTTTGATCTTTTGGTTCTTTGTCTTTTCGTCCTTTGGGGTTGTCGGCTCTGGGTTTTGGGTCTGCTACTCCGCTATCAGCTCTGCTTCGGAATCCAAGGCTTGTTGGGCTGACTCGGGCACTCCGACGGGGCCTGGCCGATAGGTGATGGAGTGGAGGGAGCCGGAGTAGCGGAAGACTCCCCGGCGCTCGCGAAGGGACCAGGAGACGGGACCTCGGGCGTCGAGGCCGACGGAGATCCCCGTCCAAGGTGACATGCCTACGAGTTGGACTTGGTTGGGGAGGGTCGCGGCGCGGACGCCGTCGATGCCGATGGTGAAGTCCCAGCGCAGGTGAGGTCGGACGGTGGCGGAGACCGTGAAATGGCCGCTGCCGGACGGGATTTCACCGGCATCGGCTTCGGTGTAGCGACCGTAGGCGTTGTAGCCGAAGATCAGGTGGCCGTTCTCCACGTAGAGGAGGTAGCCGCCGAGCGGGTCGCCGTGGGCGACGAGAACGCCCTCATCGCCGCGACGGTAACCGGCCAACTCCACTGTGATCGTGAAGTCGCGGTAGGCGATCAGTCGCTGAGAGCGGTACCGCTCGAGGGTGGGCGTGCCGGGCAGGATGCGGACCTGCTCGCCGAGCCGGGCCTCCTCCGGACGGCGCCGAGCCAGGTCCTGCCGGGTGACGAGCGGGAAAACCGTGTTGTGCCACGCGGCTTCGTCCCACGCGGCCGAGAGCTCGGCGACCTTGTCCGGACGCTGCTCGGAAAGATCGTGGAGCTCGGTCGGATCGGTGCGGACGTCGAACAGCTGCCAGCGTGGATTGTCGATACCGCGCTCGGGCTCATAGAGCGCGAGGAGCTTCCAGCCGTCGCGGTAGAAGCCGCGGTGACCGGTCATCTCCGAATACTGCTCGACGTGCTGCGAGACGGCGGCCGGGTCACTCAGCACATTCACTGCAGAGACGCCGTCGAAGTCCTTGGCGGGCAGTCCGTTCCGGACCGTCGGCCGTTCGAGCCCGGCGAGTTCCAGCAGCGTGGGCGCGAGGTCGGTGATGTAGACGTACTCCTCGCGCACCCCGGTATCGGCCTCCGAGCGCGGCAGCCCCCTGGGCCACGACAGCACGAACGGCACCCGCACCCCGCCGGCGAAGGTCTGCCCCTTGTAGAAACGGAACGGCGTATTCGACGCCTGCCCCCATCCGCGCGGATAGTGCACCCCCAGTTTCGCGGTGCCGATCAACTCGTCGTCGTGCGGCACGTCCCGCTCCCAGTCGGGCTCGTCGACCTGAGCGAACTGCGCGAAATAGGTTCGGGTGCCCTCGGGCCCGCCCTCCGCGGTGCCGCCATTGTCGGAGGTGAACACGATAATGGTGTTGTCCAGCTCGCCGAACTGCTCGAGCACCTCCACGATCCGCCCCAGGCTCTGGTCGATGCTGTCGACCATGCCCGCGTACACCTCCATGTACCGCTCGAACCGCGCCCGCAGCTCCTCGGTCAGCGCATCCCACTCCTGCGCTTCATAACCCGGCTCGGTATTGCGCGGCTTCTGCTGTGTCCCCGCCGGGAACAGCCCCTGCGCGATCTGCGCGGCGAATCGACTCTGCCGCAACCGATCCCAGCCCTCCCGATACCGCCCCCGATACTTGGCCCGATCCGCCGGCTTGGCCTGCAACGGCCCGTGCATGGCGGTGTGCGCGAAGTAGAGGAAGAACGGCTTGGCCGCATCGTGCGCCCGCAGGTCCTTGAGGTAGCCGATGGCGCGATCGGTGTAGTCGTCGGTCAGGTAGTACCCCTCCGGATACTCCTCGACATCCACCGCCGAACTGTCGGAGATCAGCTGATTCGGATAGTAGAAGGAGTTCAACCCCTCCAGTGACCCGTAGTACCGGTCGAATCCACGTTGCGTCGGCCACGAATCCCGGTGCGCCGCCGGATGCAGCGTGGCGTCGCGGACCAGATGCCACTTCCCCACGGCGTAGGTCGCATATCCGTTGGCGCGCAATATTTCCGGCAATGTCAGCACGTCATCGGCCAATTCCAGCCGCAGCCCCGGATAGCCGGGATCGGCATTCGCGACGAAGCCGAAACCCGCACGGTGGGAATTGATTCCGGTCAGCAGCGCCGCCCGCGATGGCGAGCACAGCGGGGTGGTGTGGAAGTTGGTGAGCCGCAATCCGTTCGCGGCCAGCCGATCCAGGGTCGGGGTCTCGATCTCCGACCCGAACGGGCCGATATCGCTGAAGCCCATATCGTCGACCAGCACCACGACGATGTTGGGCGCACCGGCGGGCGCGGTCGGCGGATAGTTCCACTCCGGCGCGGAATCGGCGGTGGTGCGGCCGATCTCGCCGGCGAAATTCTCATAGCCACGGGCATGGGCGGGGACTGACATGCTCCCAGCAAAGGGCGCGGGCCCGCGCCGGAGCCAGGGTTTCACTCTGGCTGCGTACAACCGGTGAGCCGTCATACATCCGCGGATAGCGTCGCCGCACACCATTCGGCCCCGGTCCACACTCGAGGTTTTCCAGATGAATTCGTCCCCCGGCGGTCTGCACCGCCGTCATTTCCTGCGCGGTTCCGCCGTCGCCGCCCTGGCGATCCTCGGCAGCGGAGCGCTGGCCGCCTGCACCTCGGCGGTGAACCAGCAACGCGGCGGCGACGACAACGCACAACCCGTGCGCGGCGGGACGCTGAAGTACGGCGTGCTGGTGGACCTCGTGCCCGCCAACCTGCTCACCAATACCGGCACCACACCGTATGTGATCGGCCTGGTCTTCGAATCCCTGGTGCGCTACCCGCACGACAAGCTCGAACCCCAGCCGCTGCTGGCCAAGAGCTGGACCCTCGCCCCCGACGGCAAGTCCATCACCCTGGACCTGCGCGACGACGTGAAGTTCCACAGCGGCCGCCCCTTCACCTCCAAGGATGTCGAGTTCTCGCTGCGCACCTACGCCGATCCCAAGTGGTCGGCGCAGCTGAAGAGCACGGCCGCCGCCGTCACCGGCTTCGACACCAGCGATCCGCACCGCATCACGCTGACGCTGGCGCACCCGCTGAGCAATCTGTTCGACCTGCTCGACACCGTGCCCATCCTGGACAGCGAGTCCATCGACCAGCTCGCCACCGGCGACAAGATCATCGGCACCGGCCCCTTCCGGTTCGTGCAGCGAATCCCCAACCAGCAGTTGGTATTCGAGAAGAACACTGGCTACTGGGTGCCCGACCGCCCCTACCTGGACCGCGTCGAATTCACCGTCATCGCCGACAATCAGGCGCAGCTCAACGCCCTCAAGACCGGCCAGATCCAGCTCGCCGACGGCATCACCTACCGCGACAACGAGAATCTCGCCAAGACCGACGGCTTCCGCGTCATCACCTTCGAGGGAGCCGAGCTCCAGGTCTACGTCGGCGCGAACGTCGCCGACCCCGCCCTCGCCGATGTGCGGGTGCGCCAGGCCATCGCCTACGCCCTGGATCGTGAGCGCATCATCAAGGAGGTCTTCCGCGGCGCCGGCTATCCGCTGAACCTGCCGTGGCCCAAGAACTCTCCCGCCTTCGACGACTCCCGCAACAGCCGCTACACACGAGATGTGGCCAAGGCCAAGCAGATTCTGGCGCAGCTGCCCAAACCGCCCAAGCTGCCGCTCACCTACAACACCGCCTATCCGGTCTTCGAGGCCGCCGCGCAGATCGTGCAGGCCAACCTCGCCGAGATCGGCATCGAGGTGGAACTCGCGCCCACCGAGAACGCCACCTTCATCAAACAGCTGATCGGCGCACAGTTCCCGGGCCTGTGGATCACCGACCACTCCTGGGCGCAGTTCGTACCGTCCACGCTGACGGTCAGTGCCTACCCGTTCAACGCTCGCAAGAACGCCTCCCACTACGAATCGCCCGATTATGTCTCGGCCGCCGACGCCGCCTGGCAGCTGCCGCGCGCCACCGGCCCGGACGCCACCCGCGCCTACCAGGCACTCAGCGATCAACTGCTGGACAGCCTGTTCCTGATCGAGATCGGCGTGCACTACCCGCAGGACAGCGCATCCCGGAAATTGCACGGCTTCGACTGGACCAAGTGCCGCGAGCACGTGTTCACCCAGGCGTTCCTGGCATGACCGCCTATCTGCTGCGCCGGGTGCCGTCCGCTCTCGCGGTCCTCTTCGGCGCGTCGGTGCTGATCTTCCTGCTGCTGCGACTGGTGCCCGGCGATCCGGCCACCACCCTGGCCGGGCCGGACGCCACCCCGGAAACCATTGCCGCCATCCGGCATCAGCTCGGCCTGGACCGGCCCATCCCGGCGCAGTACCTGTCATGGCTGCACGGCGTGGTGACCGGAGACCTGGGGCGGTCCTATGTGATCGGTGGCCAGATCGCGGATCTCATCGTGCGGGGTCTGTCGAACACGCTCATCCTGACCGCCGCGGCGTTGTCGCTGGCGGTGATCGTGAGCCTGGCGGTATCCGTCGCCTCGGTCCTGTGGGATCGGCGCTGGCTCAATGCGATCGTGGCGGCCGCCAATACGGTGACCGTCGCCATCCCGGTCTTCGTGACCGGCGTGCTGCTGGTGCTGGTGTTCGCGGTCGCCATTCCGATCCTGCCCGCGGGCGGCATCCCGCCGGACGGGTTCCTGGCCCGGCCCGACATTGCCGTCCAGTATCTGCTGCTGCCCGCCATCTGCCTGGGACTGCCGGTGGCCGCCGCGCTGACCCGCTTCCTCACCGAGGCCCTGCGCACCGAACTGGCCAAGCCCTACGTCCTCACCGCCCGCGCCCTCGGCATCCCGCGCCGCCGCATCATCACCCACGGCGCGCTGCGAAACGCATTGCCCACCATGCTCACCGCGCTCGGCATCCAGACCGGCAACCTGCTCGGCGGTGCGGTGCTGGTGGAGGCCGCGTTCGCCTGGCCCGGCATCGGCCAGCTCATCGAACAGGGCATCAACCGGCGCGACTATCCGGTGGTGCAGGCGCTGCTGCTGTTCTCGGTGGCCGTGTTCGTGGCCATCCAGCTGACCACCGACATCGCGCACGCCTACCTGGATCCGCGCATTCGCATCGGAGGCCGCGCATGAGCGAGCTCGCCGTCGCCGAGAGCGACGACACCACGACGGTCACGGAAAGCCCGGGCCGCGAACCGAATCCGGGGCGGCCGCTGCTGCGGGCGCTGACCCGTGGGCAGGGGCTGGCGGGCGTGCTGCTGATCGCCGTCATCGCGGTGGCGGCCCTCGCCGCCGGGCTGCTCACGAAATACGACCCGCTGGAGCAGATTCCGGGCGCCAACCTGCTCGGACCGAGCGGCGACCACTGGCTGGGCACCGATGAGATCAACCGGGATGTGTTCACCCGGACCCTCTACGGCATCCGCGTGGATCTGCTCATCGCCTTCCTGGCCGTCCCGGCCGGTGCGGTGCTGGGCTCGATCATCGGTCTGGCGGCCACCGTGAATCCGGTGGCGGATGTGCTGGCGCAGCGCGTCTTCGACCTCATCCTGGCCTTCCCGGCGCTCATCTTCGCCATCGCGCTCACCGCGGTGACCGGGCCGGGCGCGCACGCGGTCGTCATCGTGATCATCGCCGCCGAACTCCCCATCTTCGGCCGCCAGATCCGCACCGCCGTGCTGGCGGTGCGCGAACAACCCTACGTGGAGGCCGCCGCGGTGATCGGTGCGAGCACCGGCTGGACACTGCGGAAACACGTGCTGCCCAATGTGCTCGAACCGCTCGCCGTGCAGCTGGCGCTGTCGCTGTCCCTGGCGGTGTTCGTGGACAGCGCCATGAGCTTCATCGGCATCGGCGTGCGCCCGCCGGACCCGTCACTCGGGTCGATCATCGCCGAGTCCACCCGCAACCTGGACGCCAATCCCGCCATGGCCGTCGGCCCGCTGCTGGTGGTTTCGGCGCTCACCCTCGGATTCCTGTTGATCGCCCAGGCTCTGGGCCGCGCCCGGAGGATCGGATGACCGACGATACCCTGCTCGACATCCGCGACCTGGTGGTGAGTTTCGGCCAGCGAACAGTGGTGAACGGCGTCGGCGTGCGCGTCGCGCGCGGCGAAACCGTAGCTCTGGTCGGCGAATCCGGCTCCGGCAAATCCCTCACCGCCCGCGCCGTCCTCGGACTGCTCCCCACCGGCGCGACCGCCACCGGCTCGATCCGCCTCGACGGCGCCGAGATCATCGGCGCCACCGACACCGACCTGCGCCCCCTCCGGGGCACCCGCGCGGCCATGGTCTTCCAGGAACCACAGACCGCGCTGAACCCGGTGCGCCGCATCGGAACCCAGATCGCCGAGGCCCTGCGCGCCCACCGCCCGATCAGCAGGTCCGAGGCCCGCGCCCGCGCCATCGAACTCCTCACCCGGGTCGACCTCCCCGAACCGGCCAAACGCGTCGACTGGTACCCCCACCAGCTCTCCGGCGGCCAGAAGCAACGCGTAGTGATCGCCCTGGCCCTCTCCGGCGACCCCGACCTCCTCATCGCCGACGAGCCCACCACCGCCCTCGACGTCACCGTCCAGGCCGAAATCCTCCGCCTCCTCCAGGACCTCCAGCGCCGCAACAACACCGCCATCCTCTTCATCACCCACAACCTGGGCGTAGTAGCCGCCATCGCCGACCGGGTGGTGGTCATGCGCGCCGGCCAAATAGTCGAAACCCAGCCGGTCCACGACCTTTTCACGACCCCGCAGTCCGCCTACACCCGCGAACTACTGGCCGCGGTCCCCGTGCTGCCTGCCGGCCCGGCGTCACCGTCGACTGTGGCGGCGCCGTCTTCGTCATCGGCGTCTGCAACAGGGCTTTCTGCGTCAGCGCCGACCGCTGAGTCGGCGGCCGAGCCAGTGCTGCGTCTCAGCGACCTGTCGGTGGTCTACCGCCGCCACGGCAAGCGCTTTCAGGCCCTGCATGATGTCTCGCTGACTCTGGCTCCGCGCGAAGTGGTGGGTCTGGTCGGGGAATCGGGTTCGGGTAAGAGCACGCTCGGCCGTACCGCGCTGGGGTTGGTGCCCGCGGCTTCGGGAGAGGTCGTGTTGCAAGGCGTCTCGTTGACCGGGCTGTCGCAGCGGGAGTTGCGGGGGCTGCGCAAGAACATCGCGCTGGTGCATCAGGACGTGGCCGCCTCGCTGGATCCGCGGCACAGCCTCGAGGACTCGATCGGCGAACCGCTGCGGGTGCACCGGGCGGCCTCGGGGGCGCTGTTGCGGGCCAGGGTCGGGGACCTGCTCGAATCCGTGCGCCTGCCACGCGAGTATGCGAGCCGGCGGCCGGGCGAGCTGTCCGGCGGGCAACGGCAGCGCGTGGCCTTGGCGCGGGCGCTGGCCCTCGCGCCACGGCTGCTGGTGGCGGACGAGCCGACCAGCGCGCTGGATGTCTCGGTGCAGGCGCAGGTGCTCGAACTCTTCGCCGATCTGCGCGCCGAATACGGATTCGCCTGCCTGTTCATCAGCCACGATCTGGCGGTCGTGCATCAGGTGGCCGACCGCGCGGTGGTGCTGCGGGAGGGTCGCATCGTCGAATCAGGCCCGGTCACAGCCGTTTTTCAGCATCCGCGCGAGGAGTACACGCGGCGCCTGCTGGACGCGGTTCCCGCCCCGGATCCGGCCCGCGCGCGCCGAGACGAAATCGTGTCCGTCCAAGTACCCCTCGCATTGGGGGCCTGAGAGTAATTTGGGGAGCGCCATTCCGCGCCGACTGCCACGACCCACCGGAACTTATACCAATAGGAGTATCCGGTGATACTGACTGGATTTGCCGCGCGGAACGGTTCGTATCCGAATCTGTGTAAGTATCCGTCTCGAAGGAGATCTCGGCGGCGCCTCCACAGGGAGGCGCGGTGGGCCACCGGGATTCCGTACAGGAGGGAACCAGGTGGGCGCGAAAGCGGTATATGGACAGGATTCTCAGGAACTCGAAGCACCCACCTTGGGAAACCTGCTCCGCCGCCTGCGTGACAATCGCGGTGTTTCGCGCGAACGCCTGGCATTCAATGCTGGTGTAAGCGCAAGTTACATCACGCATTTGGAGAAAGGCGACCGCGGCAACCCGACCCGGGAAGTGGTCGAGGCGCTCACCCGCTATCTGCACCGGCTGGACCCGCTGTCCACCGAGGACCGTCGCCAGCTCGGCGACCTCGCGGGCCTGGGATCGGGCGAGCTGCCCTCCCCGAGTGAACTGCGCGCGGCGATCACACCCGAGATGCTGCGGGCCCTGGAGCTGCACAGCCCGAATATGGCCGCCCTGCTCGACACCCGCGCCAACCTGCTGGCCAGTAATGACAGCTGGGACGCCGCCTTCCCGGGCCTGACCGAGGACGGCAATATGCTGCGCTGGTTCTTCGGCAATGAGCTGGCCACCCGGGTCATGGTGAACTGGGAGGCCGATGCCCGCCGGGTCACCCGCTGGATGCGCGGATTGATCGGGCGATCGGGCAATACCGACGGATTCGCCGATCTCATTCGTGATCTCGGGCAATTCCCGAAATTCCGGCAGGCCTGGTCCGAGGGCGGCGTGGAGTTCGCACCGCATGTGTGGGCCGTGCAGCTGCGCGATCCGGTCACCGGGCTGCGGCGCAAGGTCTATGCCCAGCACGGCCGACTCGACAGCGCCGCCTACCCGGGCCAGTTGCTGACAGTTCTCGGGCTACCCGCCTGAACCCGCGTCACCCACGCAGCGGGATGAATTCGGCGGGCGCGCCGTCCACGGCGTCGGCCGGGACGACCACCACGCCGTCGCGGTGCAGCAGATCGGCCAGGTGCGCGGTGCGCAGCCGGAGATCGCCCCGGAAGCCGCCGCCGGGCAGCGCCTGGGCCGGGACGATGCGCAACACCGGCGCGGTCAGCTCGGCGGCGTTCACCAGCGGGCCCACGATCGGGCGGGCCGGGGTCGCACCCGTCAGGCCCTCGACCGTGGCGCCGATCAGCGTGAGCAGGGTGGCGATCGCCGCGAACGGATTGCCCGGCAGCCCCAGCACGACTGTGCCGGAGGCCAATTGCGCGACCACCGTGGAACCCCCGGGCCGCAGGCGCAGGCGGCGCAGCAGCATGGCGGCCTCCGAGCGGTCCAGCGCCGAGCGCAGCTGATCGGCCGCGCCGCCGCCGGTCGCGCCGACGATGACGAGCAGATCGCAGTCCGCTGCCGCGGCCAGCACCTCGTCGAAGGCATTCGCGGTGTCGCGCAGGTGAACCCGATCGATAGTGGTCACGCCGTACCAGCCCAGGACATCGGGCAGGATGGGCCCGATCGAGTCCCGGGTCTGACCGCTGTGCAGCGGCCCTTCGCCGCGAATCTCGTCGCCGGTCATGACGATTCGCGCCCGCACCGGGCCGCGCACGTCCGCCGCCGCGACCTCCGCGCTGGCCGCCACCGAGATCAGCGCGGCTGTCACCGGGGTGCCCGCGGCCGCGACTTCCGCACCGGGGAGCCAGTATTCGCCGCGCCGGCGCACATCCTCGCGAATCGGGGTGTCCGGCAGCCGGTACAGCGTGCCGTCGGCCTCGAGGCGGACGAACTCGTCGCGCACCACCGAACCGGTCCCGTAGGGCACGTGCGCGCCGGTGGCGATCCGCACCGCCTCGCCGTCCAGCAGGCCCACCGGCCGCTGCCCGCCCGCGAAACCGATATCGCGGCGCAACTGCCAGGGCCCGTCGCCGCTCACCGCGTAACCGTCCATGGCCGAGACATCGAAGCGCGGCAGAGCGTCCGCCGCGAGCAGGGGCGCGGCCAGCGTCGCGCCGCGCGCGGCCCGCAGCACCGCGCGGTGCACCGGCAGCGGGGAGATGCTCCCGCGCAGCACATCCCGGGCCTCGTCGAGCCACAGCGGCGCGGCCGTGCGAGCCGCCCCGGTCCGGGCCCGCCGCACGTCCTCGGGGGTGTCGCAGTCGTCCACGCCGGGTAGCGTAACCATGGCGGTATCCACCGGCACCAGCGCCTTCATCGGCCGATTCACCAGGGAATCCAGGTCTTTCAAAGCAGCGACCAGGGCGGCGCGCCGCCACACCCCGACCAGATACTGCGGGCGGCCCGAGGCATCCGCGGCGAAGACCGCGTCGCTGCCGGATTCCCGTGCGTGGGAAAGCAATTCGTCCACCGCCCAGGCGGTGAGGAAGGGCATGTCGGCGGCCAGCACCACGATCAGCGCGGCCGGGAACTCACAGCCGGCGAGGGCGCCCAGCCCCGCGGCAATGGCCGCCACCGGGCCCGCTCCGGCCGGTATCTCCTGTGCCTGAAGGATTTCCGGCGGCAATTCGGGCCGATGCGGGCCCACCACCACGGTGCGTGCGCAGCCGGCGACCGCCGCCAGCGCCGCGTCCAGCATGGACTGCCCGCCGACCACGATGGCCGGCTTGTCCACCCCGCCCATCCGGCTGGCCTTTCCACCGGCCAGCACGATGGCGTCGACGGGTGTCACGAGCCCGTTCCGGGGCAGGGGCGTGTCCTTCGTTCACAGCGCATGGTTGAAGATCGTAGTGGCAGGCTGTTCGGAGCTTGTTGGGCACGCCCGGAAACCTGCGCTTGCTAAGCAATTGCCGTTAGTCGTTACGTTATGAGATGTGCCACGACACATAGTAGAAATGGTGTTGTTTTAACGTTGAGAACAATCTCATATGGCAGTATCCGACCTGAGAACTGGCGGAGTACGCGGCGTTCATCACAGTTCGCACCAGGCGTCACACCGGGTCCCACTGTCCGGTACCGGGAGGACTCGGAGCGATGAAGGTTGGTTGGCTGAATGTTTGCGGAGAGGGAACGGCGTGGTGCTGGGCGTGAAACCGGATAGGGACTCCGACGATCTGAAGCCGCCGACATTCGGACTGCTGCTGCGCCGCCTGCGTGATGAACGAGGCGTATCACGAGAAAGGCTGGCGTTCAATGCCGGCGTGAGCGCCAGCTACATCAGCCATTTGGAGAAGGGCGATCGCGGCCACCCCACCCGCGAAGTGGTGGATGCGCTGCTGCGATATCTGGACCGAATAACCCCGCTGTCGGCCGTCGAGCGCCGGCATCTGCTCGATCTGGCCGGACTCGGCGTGAGCGAATTCCCCACCGTGGAACAACTGCGCGGTGAAATCACCGACGACATGCGCCGCGCCCTCGAACTGCACGAACCAAATCTCGCCGCCTACGTCGACACCCGCTGGAATGTGCTCGCCTGCAACGAAAGCTACTCCCGTGCGTTCCCCGGCCTGGAGCGGGACATCAATATCCTGCGCTGGTTTCTGGGCAACGAGGCCGCCCGCGAGGTCATGGTCGAGTGGGAGGAGGAGGTCCGGCTGACCGTGCACTGGCTGCGCGGTCTGATCGCGAGCTCTGGAGATACCGCCTGGTCGGTTGAATTTCTCGGAGAACTCGGACGTTTCGGACTCTTCCGGGAAATGTGGGATGAGGGCGTCGCCGCCTACGGCCGGCCCCGCGCCACCATGCGCCTGCGCGATCGCGAGCGCAACCGGCGCTTCGATATCGCGGTGCAGCTGTTCAGTGTCTTCAATGCGGCCTACCCCAGCCAGATTCAAATCTTCCTCGGCATTCCGAGCTGGCACGAGGCCGGGTGAGAATCCGCCGGCCGTGACCGCCCTGGGCACGGCCCGCTCCCTCGAACACTCGGGGCAGACGGCTCCCCGTCACCGCACGGCTTGAGCCTCGCGTCCTCCGCGCATCCGCGGCCACGGTGTCGACAGCGCCCGCGCCAGCCGGTTCTCCCGCCGGGCGTTGGACAGCTCGACCAGCCGGA
The DNA here is from genome assembly GCF_053603795.1 of Nocardia sp. NPDC004123. Classification (NCBI taxonomy): domain Bacteria; kingdom Bacillati; phylum Actinomycetota; class Actinomycetes; order Mycobacteriales; family Nocardiaceae; genus Nocardia; species Nocardia sp. NPDC004123. Next base: position 14,165 of record NZ_JBSGGG010000053.1, on the reverse strand, counting down.
TCAGCAGCGGCGCAACCACTTCCGGATGAGTCCAGGCCGCGCCGTGCCCCGCGCCCGGAATGGTGACCACACCGCCGGCCCCGGCCAGCCCGGTGGCCAACGCCTCGGACTTCTGGGCGGTGCTGGTGGCGTCGTGACTACCGCGCACCACCAGGGCGGGCACGGAGATCTCCGGTAGTCGATGCAGTACCGAGCGCCGGTCCATCAGGCACCGGGCGGCGGGCATGATGCTCTGGCGGTCGGAGTTGTACCAGCGGCTGGTCCAGGCGCGCCACAGCCGCGGATCGGTGCCGCCGATGAGCTGCGGGGCCAATTCGGCGACCAGCGGGGCCAGCGGCTCCGGGCCGGTCCAGCATTCGAAGAATTCGCGGTAGTAGGCCAATTCGGCCGGATTGCACGCGGTGGCCTCGGTATCGATCAGGGCCAGACCCTGCACCCGCTCCGGCGCCAGCAGCGCCATGCGCAATGCGGCGTAGCCGCCCTGGCTCATTCCGCCGACGACCGCCCTCTCGATTCCGAGGTCGTCGAGGACCGCAAATCCGTCCGCGGCCAGATCCCAATAGCTGAACGGTTCGCCATCTGGTGACTGGGTGCGACCATGGCACCGCGCATCGACTGTTACGAGATTGACACCGGCGTCTGCCAGAGGTTCGCGCATCGGCTCGAACATCGACTCGTCCATGAAGAACCCGTGGGCGAGCAGCAGGGTCGGGCCGTTGATCTGGCTGGTGACGTAATGAACTGTTGCAGAACCTGATCGCACATAAGGCATGGTCGGACCCTAAACGGCGGAAGCGGCCGCCCCTACATGTTTGCCCGCGTGGTGCCAGGCACCGTTCGGTGAGGTTCCCGACGGGTACCCACACTGGCCAGTGTCAGTACTGCTAGGGGTTTGCCCCAGATTGCCTCAAAACTGGACAACAAGATCACGAGCCACTTTTAATCAGGCCGTGACGCTTTTGGGACAAGCGCAATTTCAAGGGAGGAAACAAATGTTCGACGTCACCACCGCAACTCGACGCGATGACTTCCGGATCGATCGCGGCGCGGGATTGCGGGAGTCGCTCGAAGGTCTGCTGTTGCACGACGGGGTCGGCCTGGATGCGCGTATGCGCCACGCGATTTCGGCCGTGGTTCACCTCGCGGTAGATGCTCCGCTCGGCATTCCGGAAGACGCCGAAGAATTCCTCGGCCGGCTGGATGCCTCCTGGCTGTTCGCCGCCTGGAATGACAGTGATCAGGAACTGTCTCTGCTGAATACCCTCGCGTGTGGCGAGGTTCCGGCATTGAGCTGGTGCGAACTCATGTTCACCACCGCGTTCGCGCCGTGGTCGGGTGCCCCGGCGGCCGTGCACGCCCGTCGTATCTTCGGCAATGGTGAGCAGGCCCGTCTCGCCGCCGTCGGTGGTGACTGCGGTATGAGCCGCGCATGAAACATACCGCGCGTTCTTCTTTCTGATACTTCGCGCGTACCTCTTACTGATACTTATTGAAGGGATAGAGGAAGTGAAGCTGCTTTTCACCAATTTCGACGCAATGTTCGAATCCCTCGCCCGCCGTGACGGAGCCGAGAGCGAATCCTGGCATCAACAGGCGCTGTGCACCCAAACCGATCCCGAGGCATTCTTTCCCGACAAGGGCGGCTCCACCCGGGAGGCCAAGCGCATTTGCTCCTCCTGCGAGGTGCGCAAGGAATGCCTCGACTACGCAGTCACCAACGATCAGCGCTTCGGCATCTGGGGCGGCCTTTCGCCGCGCGAGCGCCGTCGTTACGAGCGCGGCGCGGCCTGACAGGTAATCGCACCCGCTGGGTGATCCGGCTCAGCGCGGAGCACGGAATTGCCTGATCCTCGCGCGGGGAAGCAGCCGGGATCAGGAGCGTCAATCGATAGTCGCTCGTAAGAGACAGAATTCATTGGTCTCCGGATCGGCCAGGACCAGGACCGGCTCGACAGCCGGTGGCCCACCGCCGAACCGCGGTGCGTCGGGGCCGACCGGAACTGCGCCCGCGGCCCGCAACCGGGCCGCCTCCACGACGGGATCGTCGCTGGGGAAGGTGACGAGATCCAGATGGAGACGGCTGCGCTCACCCGGCGCCGCCGGCTCGAGCAGGAATTCCAGCCACGGGCCCTGCCCGGTAGCGGCCCGGATACCCGCGTAGCGGGCGGTCCGGTGGGTGAGTGGCCAGCCGCTGGCGGCGGACCAGAACTCGGCCAGCCGCGACGGGTCCCGGGTATCCATCACGATGGCCGCGACCGGACCGGTGTCCACGTACTGCTCACGCGGCTCCAGCACACAGAACTCATTGCCCTCGGGATCGGCCAGCACCGTCCACGGCACCGCGCCCTGGCCGATGTCCAGCCGGCGGGCGCCCAGGGCCAGCGCCCGGTCCACCTGCAGCCGCTGATGATCCAGCGAGCGGCTGCACAGATCCAGGTGGATGCGGTTCTTGGCGGTCTTGGGCCGCCGCGACGGGAGGAAGGTGAGCGCCACGTCCGGAGCATCCGGGTCCGGTGCGGCGACATCGACCTCGCCGGGCCGGTCCACCGTCACCTCCCAGCCCAGCAGCTCGGCCCAGAACCGGGCCGCCGCCCTGGGCTCGACCGCATCGAACACCACGCAGGCCAGACGGGTGGACATCTTTTCACGGTAACCGGCGGGCGGGGTGGCGCGTATCAGGTTTCGGCGAACCGGTAACGGGCGCGCCGCAGGTCCACCCGGCCGTCCGCGATCGGACAGCCCTCGGCGGCCAGCTCGGCCAGCTGCCGATGCGCCAAATGTGGTGCGGGCGTGCCGTTTGCGCGCAGGACCCGGTGCCACGGCAGGTCCGCGGAATCGGTGCGCATGATCCAGCCGACCGTGCGCGGCGTGGACAGACCCGCCGCGGCCGCGATATCGCCATAGGTGGCGACCCGGCCGGGCGGAATGGCCGCGACCAATTCGCGCACTCGCTCGACTTCGGCTTCGGTGGTTGGCATTTCGCGCCTCCCGGGTCAGAGCAGGGCACGGACCAGCGCGGCGGTCCGCACCGGCCGCGCCTGCGCGACCATGTGGTCGCAATCGAATTCGTGGACGGTGAGCCGGTCACCCAGATGAGCGGTGAGCGCCGCGCGGAAGTCCGGCGACACCAGCGGCGGGTTCACCTTCATCGCCTGCACCATGACCGTCGGCATCTCGCGGGGCGGCAGCACGAAGTCCCGGGCGATCTCACCCCAGAAGGCGATGATCGCCGGCATGGTCATCCGCCAGCCCACCCGGCCGTTCACGGTGGGCACCAGGTGCTCCGCCAGCTCGGCATCCAGGACCGCCGGGTCCACCTCGGCCCACGAGGTCTCCAGCTTGTCGAACCGGGCCTGTTCGAGACTCTCGTAATCCGGCGCCGCCAGCATGGAATTCGCGATGGTCAGCATGCGCTCGGGCTCCAGGCCGATGGCCGGATCCAGCAAGACCAGCCCGCGCACCAGCTCCGGGCGGCGATGCGCCAGATGCACCGCGGTGGCCGCGCCGAACGAATGCCCGAGCACCACCACGGGTTCGCTCGTCTCGTGCTCCAGCAGCGCCGCGAGATCATCGACGAGAGTTTCGAAATCCCACGGCGGCACGCCGGGCGACCTCCCGTGCCCCCGCAGATCCGGTGCGATGATCCGGACATCGGGGAGATGCTCGTCGGCCAGCGCCTGCCAGCGCCGGCCGTGGCCCGTCAACCCGTGCAACGCCAGCACGACCGGACCGGTCGGGGGACCGAAACGATGACTATGAAGCTCCACCACGCTGCCCATTCTGCTGCCTGCGCCCGATATGAACAGCTTCCGGACTGTGATCGGCGGCACGGCCAACTCATGGCAAACGAAACCTGTCGGGGCGGTCTGTTGAAATAGCCGACGTGATGCGATCGGATAGCTCGGTGCAATTGGTGCGCCGGGCCGAGGCGGAGACCCCCTCACGGGAGTGGGACGCCGCCCTCCGGCCGCTGTTCGACGACCTCGGCGCCGACCCCGGCTGGCAGCCCTGGCAGGTGCTCGGCGGACCCGGGACCGGCAAGACCGCACTGCTGGTCGATGTGGCCGCCGCGCGCATCCTGGCCGGGGCCGCGCCCGAATCGGTGCTGGTGCTCACCTACACCAAGCGCGCCGCCACCGCCGTGCGCGCCGCCATCACCGCCCGCGTCGCCGCGACCGATCCGGAACTGGGCGGGGTGCCCGGCGCCACCCGCGGGCCGCTGGTGCGGACCATCCACTCCTACGCCTTCGGACTGCTGCGCTCCTTCGCGGCGGCGCACGGCAATCCGCCGCCGCGCCTGCTCACCGGATCCGAGCAGGACATCGTGGTGCGCGAACTGCTGCGCGGCGACCTCGCCGACGGCGCCGCCGCATGGCCCGAAAGGCTGCATCCCGCGCTGCCCGCCGCCGGATTCGCCGAACAATTGCGGGACCTCATGCTGCGGGCCACCGAACGTGGCCTGGGGCCCGAGGATCTCATCGAACTCGGGCGCGCCCACGACCATCCGGAATGGGTCGCCGCCGGGCGCTTCGCCGAACGTTATGAGCAGATCATGATGCTGCGCTGGTCGGTCGGCATGGACGTGCCCGAGGCCAGCGCCCCCGCCCTCGACGCCGCCGAACTCGTCACCGCCGCCCTGGACGCCTTCTACACCGACACCGAACTCCTTGCCGCCGAACGCAATCGGCTGCACTGCATCCTCGCCGACGACGCCCAGCACCTCGATCCCCATGCCGCCCAGCTCATCCGCGCCCTGGGCAGCGGCGCCGCCACCACGGTCATCGCCGCCGACCCCGACCAGGCCGTCTACACCTTCCGCGGCGCCGACCCCCGCTTCGCCGCCGACCCCGACGCCCCCGCAGGCCGCCGCATCATCCTGCGCCACAACCACCGCTCCACTCCCGCTATCCAGGAAATAGCCGACCGCATAGCCGCCCGCCTCCCCGGCGCCGCGCCCCACCGCACTCCACCGCCCGATTCCCGCCCCACCGCCGCCACCTTCGATTTCCTCCACGAGATCGCCGCCGGCCTCGTGGACGGCGACGAAACACGCGATGCCACAACCCCGCCGCACATCGACGGCCCAGCCGGCGCATCGGGACCGAACGACACGACGTCCACGACTGCCAACGGCGGCACACGCCCTTCGAACGGCATCCGGCACGCCGACGCGGCCGCGCCGCACACGACCGGCGCAGGCGATCGGGGCGGCACCGGGCGTAGTCGGGTCGGAGCGAGCGATTCGGCGCGGCGCGCGGCCGGGGGTACCGATCAACGCGGTCGATCCGAGAGTGCCCGGGGCGGTACACAGTCCGGTGGCGAGGTGCGGGTGCAGGTGCTGACCACACCGGCGAAGGAGGCGGCACTGATCGCCGATCATCTGCGGCGCGCGCATCTCACCCACGGGGTGCCCTGGTCGCACATGGCGGTGATCGTGCGGTCGGTGCCGCTGTCGCTGGCGCCCCTGCGGCGGGCCCTGCTGGCCGCCGGTGTGCCGGTGCGGCAGCCGCCGGCGGATGTTCCGCTCGCGCGGCGGCGGGGCGCGGTGTGGATGTTGCTGGCGCTGCGGGCCGTAACCGCGGGCGATCCGACCTCGGTGCGGCATCCGCGGCCGATTGCGTTCACCGCCGACGACGCGCTCGACCTGCTGGCCGGACCGCTGGGCGGCGCCGACCAGATCAGCCTGCGGCGGCTGCGGCGCGGTATCCGGCGCACGGTCATGGAGCTCGGATATCCAGAGCGTGCGACCGAGGACGATACCGAGCGCGATTCGATCGGCGCGGCCGAATCCGATGCGACGGAATCGGATCCGACAGACAGCGGGCGACTGTCCGAGTCGCCCGGTGCGGGTGCGGGCTCGTCGGCCGCTGCCGTACCGCCGCGTGGCGACAGCCCGGCCCGGCCGCGGACGGACGCCGAATTCGACCGGGATGCGGAGCGATTCGCCGACCTGGATCGGTCGTCGGCGGAGATGCTGCGGGATCTGCTGGTGGGGGCCGGGAATCGGGTGGTGCTGGAGAAGCTCACGCCGGTGGAGGCCGCGCCGCTGCGGCGGGTGCTGAAGGCGCTGGGGCGGGCGCGGAAGGTGCGGCGGGACGGGGGCGGGCTGGAAGACGTGATGTGGGGGGTGTGGACGGGCTCCACGCTGGAGCGGCGGTGGGTGGGGCAGTCCGAGCGCGGGGGAGCGGTCGGGATGCAGGCCGATCGGGACCTCGACGCGGTGGTCGGGTTGTTCGAGGCGGCCGCGGCGTATGTGGACCGGCTGCCGCGCGCCACCATCGAAGGATTCGTGGAATACCTGGAGCAGCAGGAGATTCCGCAGGACAACGCGCCGATCACCGATCCGGGCGAGGCGGTGACCATCTGCAGCGCGCACGCGGCCGCCGGGCGAGAGTGGGACACCGTGGCGGTGGCGGCCGTGCAGGAGGGCATCTGGCCCAATCTGCGGCCGCGCGGCACCCTGCTCGGCGTCGAGGATCTGGTGGATCTGCTGGCGGGCGTGGGCGGTTCGGGGGAGAAGGTGAGCCGGGCCGCGCCGCTGCTGGCCGAGGAGCGGCGACTGCTGCTGGTGGCGTGCAGCCGGGCGCGCCGGTCACTGCTGGTGACCGCGGTCGAATCCGTCACGGGGGACCAGGATCTGGTGCCGTCGCGATTCCTGGCCGACCTGGACGGGGAGGCCGCCGACGGCCAGCCGGGCCGGATCCCGCCGCCGGTGGACCCGGGCCGTGCCCTGGCCATGCACGCCCTCATCGCCGAATTGAGGGCCGCCGCCTGCGATCCCGAGACCGCGCCGGAGCGCCGCCTGCGCGCGGCCCGGCAGCTGGCGCGGCTGGCGGCGGCCGGGGTGCGCGGCGCACACCCGGACGACTGGTACGGCACCGCGGAGCTCTCCTCGGCGAATCCGTTGTGGGACAGCGAAGAAGGCGCGATCTCGCTGTCGCCGTCCACCGTGGATCAGCTGAAGACCTGCCCGCTGCGCTGGGCGCTGGAACGGCACGGCGGCGGCGACGGCGAGAACCCGCACGCGCTCAAGGGCAATCTGGTGCACACCCTGGTACAGGCGCTGGCCGGGCAGGTCAGCGAGGACCAGGTCAAACAGGCCCTGGCCAAGGCGTGGAAGAAGGTCGACCCCACCGCCCGCGACGGCGAGAACTGGCACTCCCGGGCGGAACTGCGCCGCACCGAGACCATGGTCGACACCTTCCTGGCCTGGCTGCGCAATACCCGCGACGAGCTCACCGCCATCGGCGTCGAGGTGCCGGTGGACTGCGTGCTGCCCGCCCGCGGCCCCGGCGAACAGCCGGTGCGGATCAGCGGCCGCGTCGACCGGGTGGAGCGAGATGCCCTGGGCCGCTTCGTCATCGTCGACGTGAAGACCGGCAAGACCCCCATCTCCAAGCAAGCCGCCGAGGAGCACGCACAGCTGGCCACCTATCAGGTCGCCGCCGCCGAGGGCGCGCTCGGCGAGGGCGAGCCCGGTGGCGCGCGCCTGGTCTACGTGGCCAAGCCCAGCAGCAAGGAGGGCGCGACCCAGCGCACCCAGCCGCCGCTGGACGCGGACGGAATCGAGACCTGGCGCACCGTCATCCACGACGCCGCCGATGCCTCCAAGGGCCCCAGCTACCTCGCCATGCGCAATGACGGCTGCCGTCACTGCAAGGTGGCCGGCAGCTGCCCCGTGCAGGACACCGGCCGGCAGGTGACGGACTAGTGCGCGTCACCCCGCGTCAGCTCGCCGACGCGCTGGGTCTGCCGCCGCCCACCGACGAACAAGCCGCCGTCATCGCCGCCCCGCCGGGACCCACCCTGGTGGTGGCGGGCGCGGGTGCGGGCAAGACCGAGACCATGGCCGCCCGCGTGGTCTGGATGGTGGCCAACGGCCTGGTCGAACCCGAACAGGTGCTGGGACTGACCTTCACCCGCAAGGCCGCCCAGCAGCTCACCCAGCGCATCCGCACCCGCCTGGCCCGGCTGGCCGGCGCACCGGTGGTGCGCGACATCGACCCCACCGGCCACCTGCGCGCCCAGCTCACCTCGTCCGAACCGGAGATCAGCACCTACCACTCCTACGCGGGCCGCCTGCTCACCGAATACGGACTGCTGCTGCCGGTCGAACCCACCGCCACCCTGCTCACCCAGACCCAGCTGTGGCAGCTCGCCTACCGGGTCGTCTCCACCTGGGACGGCGACCTCGACACCGACCGCAGCCCCGTCGGCGTCACCGAGGCCGTGCTCGCCCTCTCCGGCCAGCTCGCCGAACACCTGGTGGAACCGCACCAATTGGCCGCGGCCCACCTGGAATTGGAGCGCCTCGTCCACACCCTCCCCGCCGGACCCCGGCAGAAGGGCGGCCCCAAGAAGGCTCTCCTCGACCTCCTCGAAGCTCAGCACGAGCGCGTCGCCCTGCTGCCCCTGGTGGATCGCCTCGCCGTGGAACTGCGCCGCCGCGGCGCCCTGGACTTCGGCGCGCAAATGTCCTTGTCCGCCCGCCTGGCCGCCACCCACGCGGAAGTCGGTGCCGCCGAACGCGATCGCTTCCGCCTGGTCCTCCTGGACGAATACCAGGACACCGGCCACTCCCAGCGCATCCTGCTCTCCTCCCTCTTCGGTGCGACGGCTCAACCCGACCCGGCCGCCGCGCGGACCCGGCAACCGCTGGCCGTGACCGCGGTCGGCGACCCCATGCAGTCGATCTACGGCTGGCGTGGCGCGTCGGCGGCCAATCTGCCGCGCTTCGCCACCGACTTCCCCAGTGCCCCAGGGATTCCCGCGCCGATCCTGCCGTTGCTCACCAGCTGGCGGAATCCGCCGGAGGCCCTGGATCTGGCCAACCTGGTGTCGGATCCCCTGCGCGAGCGGGCGGCGCGCGGCGGGGGAGTGACGGTGGACGCGCTGCGGCCCCGCCCGGACGCCACGGCCGGACTGGTCGCCTTGGCGCTCGCGGAAACCGTTGCGGTGGAACGGGAGTGGGTCGCCGAGCGGATCGCCGCCGAATGGGAGACCGCGAACGACGCGAGCGACCCGCCGCCCACCTCCGCGGTGCTGGTGCGGCGCAATGCCGATGCCGCCCCGCTCGCGGAAGCCTTGCGGGAGCGCGGATTACCCGTGGAGATCGTCGGCCTGGGCGGGCTGCTGCACACGCCGGAGGTCGCCGATATCGTCGCCACCCTGCGCCTGGTCGCCGACCCGTCGGCCGGTAGCGCGGCGGTGCGCATTCTGACCGGTGCCCGCTGGCGGATCGGCGTCGCGGACATCGCGGCCCTGTCCCGCCGTGCCCGGGAACTGTCCATCCGCCGCCCCGCCGGGCAGGCCGACGCCATCACCGACACCGCCACCCTGGACGAGGCGCTGCGCGAGGTCGCGCCCGAACCCGCCGAGAAGGCCGGACTCGGCGACGCCATCGCCGATCCCGGTGAGCCGGACCAGTATTCGGCCCAGGGCTTCGCCCGCATCACGGCGCTCGGGCGCGAGCTCTCCGCGCTGCGTGAGCGCGCCGGGCAGCCGCTGGCCGAACTGGTCGCCGATGTGGAGCGGACCATCGGCATCGGCGTGGAGACCCAGGCCCGCCGCACCCACGCCGCCGCCGGGCGCGAGCACCTCGACGCCTTCGCCGAGGTGGTGGCCGGATACTCGGCCGACCACCGCTCCTCCCTGTCCGGCCTGCTCGACTTCCTCGCCGCCGCCGAAGAGATCGAAAACGGTTTGGAGCCAGGCGAAGTCGAGGTCGCCCACGACCGCGTCCAGGTGCTCACCGTGCATGCGGCCAAGGGCCTGGAATGGGAGGTGGTCGCGGTCCCGCACGTGGTGGACGGCACCTTCCCGTCCGGCACCGGCACCGCCACCTGGATGGGCGCGCTCGCCGAACTCCCGACCGCGCTGCGCGGCGACCGTGAGCAGGAGGACGCCACCGACGGCGTCCCCGTCCTCGACCTGGCCGACCTCCACGACCGCGCCGACCTGGAACGCGCCCTCGACGACCATAAGAAGGCCCTCGCTGCCCGCCGCCTCGACGAGGAACGCCGGCTGTTCTACGTGGCCCTCACCCGCACCGAGCGCGCCCTGTTCGTCTCGGCCCACCACTGGTCGGAGACCGGCTCGAAACCCAAGGGCCCCTCCGCCTTTCTGCTCGAGCTCAAACACGAGACCGAGGCCCCGGGCTCGGAGCTGGCGCGCGGGGTGCACATCGACCGCTGGGACGATCCGCCCCTGCCCGACACCCCCAACCCCTTCACCGACAACCCGCAGACCGCCACCTGGCCGCGCGACCCGCTCGGCTCCCGCCGCGAATTCGTGGAGGAGGGGGTGACCCTGGTCAAGGCCGCACTCGACACCCTGCGCGCCGAATCCGGCCCACAGCAGACGGAACTCGACTTCGGACCCGAATTCGGCGGCGCCGCAGCCGATCCCGAGCCGGAGGACGAGGATCCCGAAGGCTGGGCCGAGGATGTCAGCGCCCTCATCGCCGAGCACCGCGCCGCCGAACAGGCCGTGCGCGAGGTCGAACTGCCCGGCCAGCTCGCCGCCACCGCCCTGGTCGACCTGAGCGCCGATCCCGCGAAACTCGCCGCCCGCCTGCGTCGTCCGCTCCCGTACCCGCCCAGCCCCTACACCCGCCGCGGCACCGCCTTCCACGCCTGGCTGCAGCGCTGGTTCGGCGGCGCGCGCCTGCTCGGCTTCGAGGAACTGCCCGGCGCGGCCGACATCACCGACACCGACGCCGACCTCATGCGCCTGCAGGAGGCCTTCCTCGCCTCCCCGTGGGCCGACCGTAATCCCGTCGAGGTGGAGGTCTCCTTCGAAACCACCATCGCGGGCACCGTGATTCGCGGCCGCATGGATGCCGTCTTCCGCCGCCCCGACGGCACCTGGGTCATTGTCGACTGGAAGACCGGCGCGGAACCGCAACGCGCCGACGAGGATTCGGTCGCCGTCCAGCTCGCCGTCTACCGGTTGGCCTGGGCCCGTCTGGAGGCCGCCCGCAGTGGCCGCGCCGAATCCGACCTGCTGGCCGAGACGGTCGCCGCCTTCCACTACGTCCGCACCGGCCGCACCATCGCCCCCGAACACCTGCCCGGCCCAGCCGAACTCGCCGCCATCATCACCGACGCGGCCCCCCGCCGGATTCCGCCGACCCCGCCCGAACCCCCGCTCCCGCCCGAGCCGGACGACGACGACCCGGGTCCTGTCGAGCCCACCGATGTCGAAATGCTGCGTCTCCCGGCCGCTTCGGGACGATCCGCACCCGCCGGATACGACGATGAACCCGCGCTCGGGTTCGAGCCACCGCCCGACCCGGAAGCGCCACCCGGCTCCGATGCGCCACCGCCCTCGGCGCCGATGCCCACCGAGCGCGCCGATGCCCGCCCGGGCTCGCACCGGGATCCGGTGCCGGGCTTCGATTTCCCGCCCGATTTCGAGCCGCCACCCGATCCGGAATCGGTGCCGCCGGACGTGCTGTACTGAGCCCCGGACCGCCGCGTGACTTCGCGACGCGCGCCCGCCGAAGCCGCCGCACGGCGTTTCGCCCGGTACGCTCCGGACCTGTGCCGCAGCCAGAAGTGCCCGAAATGACCGGTGATTCACGTGTTCGGTGACTCCTCGCGCGGACTGGCCGGTCTCACCGAGCGGCCCGACCACGCTCTGGTCGGCGTCCTGCGGGTCCCCTCCGCCCAGTCCAGCCCCTGGTACTCCCTGGTGCGGCGGCTGGGCGTGGCGGTGCTGCTGCTGGTGGCGGCCACCCTGGTGGTGTACATCGGACGCGACGGCTACCACGACAACGCCCGCGACCGGATGGGCCTGCTGGACTGCGCCTACTACGCCACGGTGTCGCTGTCGACCACCGGCTACGGCGACATCACACCGGTCACCCCTACCGCGCGGCTGATCAATATCCTCATTGTCACGCCGCTGCGGATCCTGTTCCTCATCGTCCTGGTCGGCACCACCCTGGCGGTGCTCACCGAACGATCCCGGCAGGCGTTCAAGATTCAGCGATGGAGGCGCACCGTGCGTAATCACACCGTGGTAGTCGGCTACGGCACCAAGGGCCGCACCGCAGTGGACGCCATGCTGGCCGACGGCGCGCAGGCCGGCGACATCGTGGTGGTCGACACCGACCCGCAGGTGCTCGAATTCGCCGCCAATGCCGGACTGGTGACGGTGCACGGCTCGGCCACCAAGTCGGATGTGTTGCGGCTGGCCGGAGTTCAGCACGCCGCGGCCGTCGTGGTGGCCGCCAACCGCGACGACACCGCCGTCCTGGTCACCCTCACCGCCCGCGAAATCAATCCCAGGGCAAAGATTTCCGCGGCGGTGCGCGAGGCCGAGAACACCCACCTGCTGCGTCAATCCGGCGCCGACTCGGTGGTGGTGTCCTCCGAGACCGCCGGCCGCCTGCTCGGCATCGCCACCACCACCCCGGCGGTGGTCGACATGATCGAGGACCTGCTCACCCCCGAGGCCGGCTTCGCCATCGCCGAACGCGACGTGGAGACCGAGGAGATCGGCGGCTCCCCGCGTCACCTGCGCGACATCGTGCTGGGCGTGGTCCGCGACGGCCGCCTCATCCGTGTCGGCGATCCCGAGACCGACGCTCTCGAGACCGGGGACAAGCTCCTCTATCTGCGCCGCGTCCACGCCTGATGATCACGCCCGTCTAGTCTCGGGGTGTGTCAGGTTTCCAGCTGAATGCCGTTCCGGTGCTGTCCCGTACCTCACTCGACCGGGCCGAAGACCTCCGCTCCGACGAACAGGCCCTGAAAGAGGGCTGGGCCCAGGCCAAACTCCTGCGAATGAACAAGCGCGGCCAGGTCCGCGTCGACAACGGGACCGTGGTGCTCGAGCCCGCACTCACCCTCGCCCTCGAACGTACGCCCGAGGCCGTCTTCCTCGGCGTCGACGATGGCACCCACCTGTGGGCCGTGCGCGACAACACCATCGAGGGCACGCTGGCCGACCTGCGCGCCTACGGCTCCACCCTGGACCTCGACGATTTCGGCACCGGCCTGCTCTCCACCGCCATCGCCCTGCTGAACTGGCACGACAAGGCGGCCTTCAGCGCCGTCGACGGCACCCCCACCAGAGCTGCCAACGGCGGCTGGTCGCGCATCAGCGAAACCGGGCACGAGGATTTCCCGCGTACCGACCCGGCCGTCATCTGCCTCATCCACGACGGCGGCGACCGCGTGCTGCTGGCCCGCCAGCACACCTGGCCGCAGGGGTTGTTCTCGCTGCTGGCCGGTTTCGTGGAGGCGGGGGAGTCGCTGGAACGCTGCGTCGAACGCGAGATCAAGGAGGAGGTCGGCGTCGACGTCCGCGAGATCCGCTACCTGGGCAGCCAGCCCTGGCCCTTCCCGCGCTCGCTCATGCTCGGCTTCGCCGCCGTCGCCGACCCGGACCAGCCGCTGTCCTTCCACGACGGCGAGATCGCCGAGGCCTACTGGTTCACCCGCGACGAGGTGCGGGCCGCGCTGGCCGCCGGCGCGTGGGGATCGCCCACCGGGGCCACCGGCGGCGAGGCGAAACTGCTACTGCCGGGGTCGATTTCGATCGCCCGGACCATTGTCGAATCCTGGGCCGCCGAAAGCTGATCGGGCACAACAAGAAGCCGCACACCTACCGGTGTGCGGCTTCTTTCTTCATCCCCGGGGCTAGCCGATGGCGGCCAGGGCCTCCTTCACCTGTACCAGGGTGGGGTTGGTGGCCGTCGAGCCGTCGCGGTACTTCACGGTTGGCACAACGTGATTGCCGTTGTTCACGCTGCCCACGAATTCGGCGGCATCGGGATGGTCCTCGATGTCGATCACCTCGTAGGTGATGCCGGCCTCGTCGAGCTGCTTCTTGAGGCGACGGCAGTAGCCGCACCAGGTCGTCGAGTACATGGTCAGATCGGTAGCAGTCACGGACGTTGCAACATACTCGCCGCGGATCGTGTTCCCCGCGGAGGGTCGGTTGTGAGCCGATCGACCCTGTTCCGAACCGATCGAAGATCAGGGGTTGACGTAGAAGTACTAAGCGCGCATACTAATTGCATGACGTTCATCGCTGAAGCCTCCGCCACCTCGACCGCCACCCCCGCCGCCTTCTTCACCAAGTGGGCCGACATGGCCACCTGGCCCGAGTGGAACCAGGACACCGAGTGGGTCACCCTCGACGGCCCCTTCCAG
>NZ_JBSGGG010000052.1:0-28140 GCF_053603795.1 Nocardia sp. NPDC004123 | reverse complement strand
GGGCGGAAGGCATTGCGTACCTCGGGGCGATCGAAGGCGATCCGCACCGTGCCCTGCTCGATGTGCCGGTGGTACGTGATGTCGGTGAGGTTCTCAAATCCCGGGACGGGCCGCCACAGCGTCGCATTGAAGGTCACGGGAGTGAACATACTGTTCCGGTTCCCGGCGCGGTGCTGACCCACCGCAGTTCGGCGCCGTGTTCTGCGCGTCGCTCCGGAATACCGGCGGCGGAATTCGGCCATCCGACAAGCGCGCTGATTGTTAGCGGGCGGGGTTGCCCGGGGCTCGATCGGACGCTTGCTATTGGTGCGGAGAGAACTCCGACCGATCGGTAACCGAAAGTGAAACGCTGCCAATCGATTGCGGAGGGCTTACAGTGCTGTTGCTGCTGAGGCAGTAGCAGCGCATTGGCATCGTGTGTGCGGGGACACCGGTGCGTATAGTTGCGTGCGCTCGTTCATCGAAAAACTATCCGGAGGAACCTGAAAGTGGTTGCAGCACTGTCTGAATCCCTGCTCGATGACGCAAAGCGTCCGGCCTTCATCGCCGACGCGGAGAAGGTTCTGGACGAGGAGGTGTCGGACAAGGGCGGCGCGTCGGGCCTGGTCGTCAAGGGCGGCTACGCCGCGATCAAGAAGGTCAGCCCCTCGATCGTGAGTGACGCGCTGGAGTCCTTCGCGCCCAAGTTCGTCGAGCAGCTGGAGCCGTTCTGGGCGGAGTACAAGAACGGTGGCGCCGGGTCGTTCGCCGATCTGCTGGTCGCCAAGCAGGACGAGGTGGCCGACGCGCTGCTGTCGGTGACCGACGCGCGGGCCGAGGCGTCCTCGCGCCCGGCGCTGACCAAGGTCTACAACTCCATGCGTTCGTCGGCGAAGAAGCATGTCGCCGAGGCCCTTCCGCGCCTGGGTGACCTGGTGCAGAAGCACGCTGGTTAATCAGGCCGACCGGTTCGCGGCCCGGCGAGGGGCCGCGAACAGTCACGGTCCGCGGTGCTGCCGCCCGTGGACAGCGAATGCCCGCCGAGGTGGTTCGGGGGCACTCGCCTCATTCCGGCTCCGTGCGCCGGTTCAGCCCTGGGACTTGCCCACCCGCCAGTAGCCGGTGAAAGTGATGTCCGCCTTGGGGATTTCGCGCTCCTGCGCCAGATGCCGCCGCACTCCCGCGGCCAGCTTCTGCTCACCCGCGACGAAGGCGTAGACGCCCGCGCCGGGCAGGTCCGCCCCGCGCACGGTCTCCGCCGCCAGTGCGCCGATCTCGCCGTGCGGATCCGTGCGGACCAGCCAGTTCACCTGCACGCCTGCGGGTTCGCCCAGTTCCTGCCGGTCCTCGGCGGACGGAAGCTCGAGATATGCCGCGCCCCGGGCATCCCGCGGCAGCGACCGCAGCACGCCCGCGATGCCGGGCAGCGCGCTCTCGTCACCCACCAGCAGTGTCCAATCACTATGGCCGGGAGCCTGATAGGTGATGCCCTCGTCCAGCAGTCCGACCTGGCAGCCGGGTGTGGCGCTGTTGGCCCACGCGGAGGCGGGGCTGTCGTCACCGTGTGAGACGAAATCGATGTCGATCTCGGCCGTGCTGCCGAATTCCCCGAAACCGGCCGCTCGGTAGTCCCGCACCGTGTAGTTGCGCGCCAGCGGACGGTGTTCCTTGCCCATCATCAGGTACTGCGCGAACCAGCCGAGGTTGCTCGCGGAGGTGGGCAGCCGCAGGTTGCCGTCGCGTCCGGGCATGAACAGCCGGAACCACTGGTCGTAGCCCATGGCGGTGAATCCGGCCAGGCCCGGGCCGCCGAGGGTGACGCGGACGAAATGGGGGCTGATCCGTTTGCTGGCCAGGACCTCCGCGGTGCGGATCTCGCGGTGCTCGGGCTTGACATGCTTGCTGCGCTTCGCCATTGGCTTAGGTTAGCAAACCCTAACTTAATAACACAGGTGTGAGCGGGCCGACGGAGCGGGGCGGGCGGCTGTCTGAGAGGCTGGAGGTGTGAATCCTTCGACAGCCCAGGCGCACGTCGTCGTCGACGAGCTCGCGCGCGGCGGAGTGCGGGATGTCGTCCTGTGCCCCGGGTCGCGAAATGCGCCGCTGGCTTTCGCATTGCAGGCGGCCGACCAGGCCGGGCGGATCCGGCTGCACATGCGCATCGACGAGCGTTCCGCGGGCTTCCTGGCCGTCGGCCTGTCCGCCGCCAGCGGCCGACCGGTGCCCGTCGTCATGACCTCCGGCACCGCCGTGGCCAATCTGGGCCCGGCCGTCCTCGAAGCGAACTACGCCCGCATCCCGCTGATCGTGCTGAGCGCCAACCGCCCGTACGAGATGCTCGGCACCGGGGCGAACCAGACCGTCGAGCAGTTCGGTCTCTTCGGCAGCCAGGTGCGCGCCGCCATCAGCCTGGGGCTGGCCGAGTCCGAGCCCGGCGACGATCTGTACTCGAAGCAGAACAGCGTGTGGCGCTCCGCGGTCTGCCGCGTGCTGGCCGCCGCCCGCGGCAGCCGCTCCGGCAATGCCGGGCCGGTGCACTTCGACATTCCGCTGCGGGAACCGCTGGTGCCGGACCTGGCCGCCGGTGACTCGCTGCCTCCGGGCCGGCAACACGAAGAGCCCTGGACCGCAACGCAATACGCGACCCTCGACGTCCCGCTGGACATCGACCTGACCCCGGACACCCTGGTCATCTCCGGTCACGGCGCGGGCCATCGCCCCGAACTCGCGGCCCTGCCCACGGTCGCCGAACCCACCGCGCCCATGCACGGCCCGGCGCTGCATCCGCTGGCGCTGCCGCTGCTGCAGCCCCGGCAGGCGATCATCACCGGCCGGCCGACCCTGCACCGGCAGGTGTCGCGGGTGCTGTCGGACCCGGAGATCACGGTGTACGCGCTGACCACCGGCCCGCGCTGGCCCGATGTGTCCGGCAATGTGGTGGGCACCGGCACCCGCGCGGTCACCCACGGCGCGCCGCGGCCGGAGTGGCTGGAGCTGTGCCGGGAGCTGAACGAGAAGGCCGTCACCGTGGTGCGCGCGGAGCTGGCCGGACACCCGAAGCCGACCGGTCTGCATGTCGCGGCCGTGGTGATGGACGCCCTGCGCGACGGCGACCAGCTGCTGCTCGGCGCCTCGAACCCGGTGCGTGACGCCGCGCTGGTTTCCGCGCCGCGGCCCGGCGTGCGGGTGCTGTCCAACCGCGGCGTGGCCGGCATCGACGGCACCGTCTCGGCGGCGGTCGGCGCGGCCCTCACCCATCCGGGCCGCACCGTCGCGCTCATGGGCGACCTGACCTTCCTGCACGACGCGTCCGGCCTGCTCATCGGCCCGGGTGAGCCGCGGCCGGAGGACCTCACCATCGTGGTCGCCAATGACGACGGCGGCGGCATCTTCGAACTGCTCGAACAGGGCGATCCGCAGTACGCGGGCGTGTTCGAGCGGGTCTTCGGCACCCCCCACGGCATGAATCTGGCCGCGCTGTGCGCCGCCTACCGCATTCCACACCGCCAGGTCGCCCCCGCGCAGCTGGCGATCGAGCTGACCGGCAACGCACACGGCATCCGGGTCCTGGAGGTCGCGACCGAGCGGTCGGGCCTGCGGGAGCTGCACGCCACCGTGCGGGCGGGCGTGTCGAATTAGCTTGGGCGCGAACGGCGCCGGTCAGTACTCGCTGCCGGCGTCCGATTCGTAGTCGTCGTCCATGGGAACGGGGATCGCCTGCTCGACCAGATCCCCCTCGGAGGCGGTCCAGCCACTGTCTCCGGCGGGCAGCGATGTGATCTCGGAGTCCGATTCGAGCGCCTCGGGGTTCACCTCGTCCAGCGGATTGGCGGGGGTGCTCTGTTCTACATAGTCGGCCTCGGGCACTGCGTCGATGCGATCGATCATCGCTTGCTCCTCTCTGCCGGGGTGGGCGGGCCGCGCAGTCGGGCACTTCGAGAATGCTCCCGTTTCACCAGCTCGGCAACCCGTCCTCATCCCGCTCGGCAACCGGTCCGCCCATCACTCGCCGGGCAGCGCCGCGTCGTCGGCGGGGTACTCGACCAGGGCCAGTACCCGGCCCGCCATGAACCGGGCGGTGCGGACCGGCCCGCCGGTTCGAGTCACTTCGCTGACCTCCACGATTCCCCGCGCGATGCGGGTCTCGATGCGGCGGCCCGCTCTGGTCGCCATGATTTCGTAGTTCCGAGACCCGTCGCCGGTGTCGACGACGATCTCCACGCGATCACCTTTCATCTATCAATTCTCCTCCCCACCAGCGTCTTTCGCCGCTGATACCGCCTAACGAACCGGTTGCGGCGCAGCGCTGCAAGCACACTCCGGGCGCTCGCCGGACCTGGCCCGGGCGGTCGGACAGCCTTATGCCCCGGCGGAGTCGGATCTGGCGGTGCTGCTCGGCTTCCTTCGTGACACCCCGCGGGCAGGGGTGCCCGGGCTCTTCGGGCCGGTTGTCGATATCCCGGCCGAGGCGCCGCTCGTCGATCGCGTGGTCGGACTGACCGGTCGCGATCCGGGCTGGACGGCGGACTGACCGCGCGGCAACGGCGCCCCGCAGGCACGGCGAGGGGTGGTGCGTGCGGGCGGCCGTGGGATGACTATCGAGGCATTCGGTGCGCGTGCTCTGGTGTGCCGGAAGCGAACACGCCCTGCTCCGCGGCCAGTGCGGCGGCCTCGGCGGCGGCGTCGACGGCCCGCTCGTCGACCGGATCCCCGCTGACCAGCAGGCGGTAGTAGAGCGGGGCCGAGACGGCGGAAAGCACTGCGCGCGGGTCGGTTCCGGGCGGGACCTCGCCGCGCGCGACGGCCGCCTCGACGCAGGGGGACCATTCGGTCAGCCGGGTGTCGTAGAAGGCGCGCAGGGCCGTGGCGGCGGTGTCGTCGCTGGTGGCGGCGGCGATGACGGCCCGGAAGAGGCGGCCCTGCCGGGCATCGGTGAGCGTCTTCCCGACCAGCCGCGCATTGGCGAGCAGATCCCCGCGCAGGCTGCCGGTATCGCTGTGGGGGAGTGAGGTTTCGGCCATATCGGCCAGCAGGTCGGCGACCAGTCCTGCCGGGGTGCGCCAGCGGCGGTAGACGGTGGTCTTGCCGACTTCGGCGTGTGCGGCCACCTCGGCCAGATCGAGGGTGGCGAAGCCGCGTTCGGCGAGCAGGTCGCCGGCGGCGCGCAGCACGGACTCGCGGACGCGAGCGGTGCGCCCGCCCGGGCGGACCGAGCCGGGGGTCGGGTCGGCATGGTCCGCTGCGTGCGTCTCGCTGCCCTCTGCGCGTATGTCGCGGCTCATAACGGTTCTCCAGTTCCATTTGCGGCGAGACGAGTGTAGCGTCATGCGAGTTAATGAAACTATAGTTCCGTTAGGAGTGGTGGTCATGGAATATCGTCGGCTCGGCGCCTCGGGTCTGCTGCTTCCGGCATTGAGCTTCGGTGCGGGCACCTTCGGCGGTCGCGGCGAACTCTTCTCCGCTTGGGGCGACACCGACGCCCGGCAGGCCCGCCGTCTGGTGGACATCAGCCTGGACGCGGGCGTCACCCTCTTCGACACCGCCGACGTCTACTCCGACGGCGCCTCGGAAGAGGTACTGGGCGAGGCGATCCGGGGCCGCCGCGAGCAGCTGCTGCTCTCCACCAAGGCCTCGCTGCCCACCGGTCCCGGCCCGTGCGACGCCGGATCCGGTCGCGCCCGGCTGATCTCGGCCGTCGAGGGCTCACTGCGGCGGCTCGGCACCGACCACCTCGACCTGTTCCAGCTGCACGCCTTCGACGCGGGCACGCCGGTCGAGGAGGTGCTGGCGGCGCTCGACGAGCTGGTGCGCGCCGGCAAGATCCGCTATGTCGGCGCGTCCAATTTCGCGGGCTGGCAGCTCATGAAATCCCTTGCCGCCGCGGACCGGTACGGCTTCCCGCGCTATGTCGCGCACCAGGTCTACTACTCCCTGGTCGGCCGCGATTACGAGTGGGAACTGATGCCGCTCGGCCTGGATCAGGGGGTGGGCGCGGTGGTCTGGAGCCCGCTCGGCTGGGGCCGCCTCACCGGCAGAATCCGTCGCGGACAACCGCTTCCGGCCGGCAGCCGCCTGCACACCACCGCCGAGGCGGGCCCGCCGGTGCGCGACGAACTGCTCTACGACGTCGTGGACGTCCTCGACGAGATCGCCGCCGAAACCGGCCGCACGGTCCCGCAGATCGCCCTGAACTGGCTGCTGCGCAGGCCGAGCGTGGCCACGGTCATCGTGGGCGCACGCAATGAGGAACAGCTGCGGCAGAATCTCGGCGCGGTCGGCTGGAGTCTCGAGGCCGACCAGCTCGCCCGGCTGGACAAGGCGAGCGCGGTGACCCCGCCCTATCCCTATTACCCGTACTACCGGCTGCCGGACTTCGCGCGGCTCAATCCGCCCGCGGTGTAAGGGTTCACGGGTTCGGGAAGAGTCCCTGCGCGAGCACCGGCCAGGAGGTCTTCAGGTCGTCCTGCCAGTAGCCCCAGATGTGGGTGCCGCTGCTGCGGAATTCGAATGTCGCCGGAATGTTCAGGGATTCCAGGCGTTTCTGCAGAATCGCCGTGGACAGTTCGCAATTCGCCTCGATGAGGGAGCCCAGTGCCACGGTCTTGGGGGTGTCCGCGGGCGCTTCCATCCGGCCGCGCGCGCCGGGCATGTCGAAGGCGCCCGGAATGCCGTTGCCGGTGGAGATGAAAAGGTTGGTGCCGCGCAGTTTCTCGGCATTGAGGGTGGGGTCGTTGGCCACCCACAGTGGGCCGCCCTCGGGGCCCCACATGTTCTCGACCTTGCCGCCGCCGTAGAGCTCGGTGACCATCTTGATGGCCTCCCGGGCCATCGGCGTGATGGTCTGGAAGAAACCGCTGTACACGGCCGCACTACGGAACAGCCCGGGATTGAAGATGACCGAATTCAATACGGGCAGGCCGGCCATCGAGATACCGGCGATGGCATTGTTGCCACTGCTGGTCAGTGCGGCCGTCATCAACGGCGGCAATTCCTTGCCCAGATAGGTGGACCATTTGTTGACCCCCAGCGCGCGGTCGGGCTGGAGCCAGTCGGTGTACCAGCTGAATCTGCCGCCGATGATCTGTACGACATTGATGTTCTTGTCGCTCAGGAAATCCAGTGCGTCCGTGCGCAATTGCCAGGTGGCGGCGTCCTCGCCGCCGCCGGCGCCATTGAGGAGGTAGAGGGTGGGGCGCGGCTCGGCGGTGTCCGCCGGGCGCAGCACGTCGACCGGGAAGGTCTGGTTCATGGCCGCGGAGTAGACGGTGAAGGTGACGTGGCGGTCGTCGGTGACGCCCACGCTCTTGATGAAGGAGCCGTCGTCTGTCTTCATGTCCGGGACCGAGACGCCGGGTGCGGTGGGATCGTCCGCGCCGGCGGGCACGCCGCCCGACAGGCCCAGTGCGGCGACGATCGCGAGCACCGCCGCCGTCGATCGTGCGGTGACTCGACTGATCCGACGGTTCACGGCACCTGCCCTCAGCATTCCTGGCAGCCGCCGCGGTGACGGCCCGCCCATCCGCATGAGCCTGGACGGGCGAGTTACAAATACCACAGTTTCACATTTGTGGGGGATGGAATCGGCGGACCGACGCCGCGGGCGGGCGACCGGATCAGTACACGTCGCGCACGTAGCGCTTCTCGGCCACCAGCCGCTTCTTGAACGCCAGCGCGCCGTCCTCGCTCAGCTTGCCGTGAATGCGGGCAATCTTCAGCAGGGTGTCGTCCACATCCTTGGCCATGCGCGCGGCGTCACCGCACACATAGAAATGACCGCCCTCACGCAGCCACGCCCACAGTTCCGCGCCGTGCTCGATCATCCGGTGCTGCACATAGATCCGCTCGCGCTGATCCCGGGAGAACGCCAGATCCAGCCGGGTCAGGAATCCCGAACGGAACATGTCCTCGAGTTCGGCGCGGTAATAGAAATTGTCCTTGGCGTGCTGATCGCCGAAGAACAGCCAATTGCGGCCCCGGCAGCCGAGGGCACGGCGCTCCTGGAGGAAACCGCGGAACGGTGCGATGCCGGTACCCGGACCGACCATGATCATCGGCGCGTTCGGATCCAGCGGCGGCCGGAAATGCGGCGCCCGCTGCAGGAAGATCGGCACCTCCGCATGGGCGCGATCGGCCAGGAACGTGGAGCTCACCCCGCCGCGCCGGGCCGCCGAACCGATGGCCGCCGGATCGCCGTAGCGCACCACGCCGACCGTCAGCTGCACCTCGCGCGGACTCACCAGCGGACTCGACGAGATCGAATACTGGCGCGGCTGCAGCTTTTTCAGCGTGCCCAGCCACTCCACCAGATCGGCCCGCACCGGGAAGTCGCGCAGCACGTCCACCGCCTGCCGGTCCCACAGATACCCGTCCAGCTCATTGCGATTGTCCCGGCGCAGCAGCTTGGCCAGCCGCGGGCTGGCATTGTGCTCGGCCACGAACGACAGCAGATCGGCGCTCACCCGCGTGATGTCGTAGTGCGTCCGCAGCGCCTCCGCCAGCGCCAGCTCGCCGTCCTCGACGTCGATGAGCCGCCGCCCCTCCAGCCCGGTCACCGCCAGCCACTCCGCCACCAGCGCTTCACAATTCGCGGGCCGCACCCCGAGCGAATCCCCGACCTCGTAGGTGACCTCGGGATCACTGAGATCGAACCCGAATTGCCGCACCTCTTTTCCGGAGCCATCCCGTGAAAGCAATTCATTGCGAACCAGTTTCGCCAGCACGGGCGAATTCCGCGTGAAGGGCGCGGCTGTGGTCGTGCGTGTCCGCCGCCCCGGCGCGAGGCCGGTGACCGTGCCGCGTCGGCCATCGCCGCCCAGGGGAGCGGAGCTCGGCCCGAAGCCCGGGGAACCCCACCCCGGCGGCACATCGCCGGCCCGGGCGGCCGGGCCGTCCGAACCCTGAGCACCCGCTGCGGGCCCGCCGAATCCGGTGACGCCGCGCGACCGGTCCACCTTGCTGCCTCGGCCCGGTGCGGCACCGGCTCCACCGGCGGATCGGTCATCCGGTCCCGAACCATCCGGTCCGGCAGCGTTGTCGGCGGACGTGGCGAGACCATCGGCCACGGCGTCGAACCAGGCCGCGGACAGGTCCTCGTGATCGGGCTCGCTGTCGACGCGCGGCAGCATGCGGGTGGCTCCGCGCTTCTCGAACAGTTCGTCCAGCTTGCGGCCGTGGCCACAGAAGTCGTCGTAGGAGGAGTCGCCCAGCGCGAAGACCGCGTACCGCATCCCGGTCAGTCGGATCGCGCTGTCGTTCAGGCGTTCCCAGAAGTCCGCGCCATTGTCGGGCGGGCCGCCGTCGCCGAAGGTGCTGCTGATGACCAGCACATCACCTGTCAGGTCGGACGGTTCGGCGGAATCCATGTCCAGCAGGCGCGGCGCGAATCCCGAATCGGCCAGATAGGTCGCCAGCGCGGCGGCCAGTTCCTCCGCCGTCCCGGTCTGCGACGCCCACAGCACGGTCACCGTGCGCGTCGCCGCAGGCGCCGCCGCAACCGCGGTATCCGACGGGCCGTGCGACGCGCTGCTGCCCACGGCACTGTCGAGCGCCGATGAGTGATGCTGCGCCCCACGCGAATACATCCCGCCCAGCAGCCCGTCGATCCACACCCGGCTGCGCTCCGAGATCGGCGCGGTCGCGGGCAGCACCGGGACGCCACTGACCGGCAGGCTCTGCAGCGCCGCCAGATATCCACCGAGATAGATGCGTTCGGTCTCGGTCAGCGTCGGTGCGACACCGGTCTCCAACCCGAGCATGAGCGCCAGGGGATGCGGTCCGCTCGCGGTGCCGGGGGCGACAGCAGCCGACCGGTCGGGTTCCCCGGAGCCCGCGATGAACGGCGCGCCGAAACCCGCCGGCACTTCGCTGCCGGTGCCATTGGGCGCCGCCGCGGTCAGGGCCGCCACCTTCCGCAGCCGGACCGCGCAGGCCTTGAACTCGGGTTGCAGGGAGATCGGGTCGACCGCGTCGTTGGTGACGGCATTGATGGTCAGGTATTCGCCCTGCTCGTCGTTCCAGTGGAACGGGGCGAAGCAGGTGCCGGGGAGGACGCGGTCGCTCACCTGGACGGGCAGCACGGCGCGGCCGCGGCGGGAGGTGATTTCGAGCTGGTCGCCCGCGCGCACCTCGAGGCGGGCGGCGTCCTCGGGGTGGATTTCCAGGAAGGGCTTGCCATTGAGCTTGGTCAGTTTCGCCACCTTCCCGGTCTTGGTCATGGTGTGCCACTGGTGTTGCAGGCGGCCGGTATTGAGCACGAAGGGGTGATCCGCGTCCGGCATCTCGTCGGGCAGCAGGTGTGGGCGCGCCCAGAACACGGCCTTGCGGCTGGGTGTGGCGAACGCCAGTCGTGGGGTGTGCCCGTGTTCGTCGGTGTGCAGGGTCTGGCTGACCCCGTCGTTGAGATAGCGAATCGGGTTGCGGCGCTGGGCCGGATCGGCGCACGGCCACTGCGCGGGCCCGGCCCGCAGCGCGTCGTAGTCGATGCCGCGCAGGTCGTAGCCGGTGGCCGGATTGGCGAATCGCCGGATCTCGTCGAAGATCTCGGCGCTGGACGCGAACTCGAACCCGGGGAAGCCGAGCGCCGTCGCGACCTGCGCGATGAGCTGCCAGTCCGGGCGCGCGTCGCCGATCGGTTCCACCGACCGCTGCAGCAGGGTCAGGTTGCGTTCCGAGTTCACCTGCACCCCGTCGGCCTCGGCCCACAGGGTGGCGGGCAGCAGCAGGTCGGCGTAGGCGTTGGTGGCGGTGTCGGTGAACACGTCCTGGGCGATCACCAGCTCGGCGGCCTCCAGCCCGGCGATGACGGTGCGCCGATTCGCCATGGAGGCAACGGGATTGCTGCACATGATCCAGCAGGCTTTGATCTTTCCGTCGGCCAGTCCGCGGAACATCTCGATGGAACCGGGCCCGGCCTCGGCGCGAATGGTGCCCGGCGCCAGCCCCCATTCGGCCTCCACGAAGGCCCGGTCGGCGTCGGCGAGCACACTGCGCTGACCCGGCAATCCCGGTCCCATGTAACCCATTTCGCGCCCGCCCATCGCATTGGGCTGCCCGGTGAGCGAGAACGGCCCGCTGCCGGTACGGCAGATGGCGCCGGTGGCCAGGTGCAGGTTGATGATGGCGTTACTGGCCCAGGTGCCGTGCGTGGACTGGTTGATGCCCATGGTCCACAGCGACATCCATTCGCCCGCCGCGCCGATCCAGGCGGCGGCGGTGCGGATGTCGGCCTCGGGGATGCCGGTCTCCTCGGACACCATCGACGGGGTGTAGGCGGCCAGGAACTCGGGCATGCCCGCCCAGTTCTCGGTGTGCTCGGCGATGAATTCGGCGTCGATGTCGCCGTTCTCGACCAGCAGGTGCAGCAGCCCGTTCAGCAGCGCCAGATCGGTGCCCAGCTTGATCTGCAGGAACAGGTCGGCGCGCGCCGCGGTGTCGGTGCGCCGCGGATCCACCACGATCAGCTTGGCGCCCGCCTTGAGCCGGTCGGCCATGCGCAGGAACAGGATGGGGTGGCAGTCGGCCATGTTCGCGCCGATGACGAAGAACAGGTCGGCGTGATCGAGGTCGTCGTAGGACCCGGGGGGCCCGTCCGCGCCCAGCGACAACTTGTACCCGCCGGCCGCGCTGGCCATGCACAGCCGCGAATTGGCCTCCATGTGCACGGTGCGCAGGTGGCCCTTGGCGAGCTTGGTGGCCAGGTACTGGGCCTCGATCGACAGCTGGCCGGACACGTAGAGGGCGATGGCGTCCGGTCCGTCTGTGTCGAGAATCACGCGAAGCCGCTGTGCGGCTTCGTGAATCGCCTCGTCGACGGGCATGGGCACCGGCGGCTGGCCGCGTTCGGGCCGGCGGTAGGCGGTCTCCATGCGGCCGGGCGCGGCCATCAGTTCGGCATGTGTATTGCCCTTGGTGCACAGCCGCCCGGCATTGACCGGGTGGTCCTTGTCGCCCTTCACCCTGGCGATCACGGGCAGTCCGCGTGCGCCGGGCTTGGTTTCGACGGTGATTCCGCAGCCCACCCCGCAGTACGAGCACGCGGTCCGGGTGCTCATCGGGGACGTGGGCTGTTCCGGCATGGTTCCGAGTTAAGCCACCCCGGGTTGCGGCGGATTTACCGAACGTTATCGCCAGATGACAATCCACCTCACAGCCGTTTTCCGCGACTGTGAGGCCCAGGTCGGGGCGCCGCCGTGAGCAACGCCATAGGTCAGCGCTCCGCTCAGCCCAGCTTGTACGCCCGGTGCAGGGCTACCGCCCCGCCCGAGAGATTGCGCCACTGCACCGAGGACCACCCCGCGTCGGCGATCCGCAGCGCCAGCTGCGGCTGATTCGGCCACTCCCGAATCGACTCGGCCAGATACACATAGGCGTCCGGATTACTGGAGACCGCGCGCGCCAGCGGCGGCAGCGCCCGCATCAGGTACTCCATGTAGATGGTCCGGAAGGGTTCCCAGGTCGGCGTGGAGAACTCGGCCACCACCAGCCGCCCGCCCGGCTTGGTGACGCGCAGCATCTCGCGCAGCGCCAGATCCGGGTCGGCCACATTGCGCAGGCCGTAGGCGATGGTCACCGCGTCGAAGGAGTCGTCGGCGAAGGGCAGCGCCATGGCGTCGGCGGCGACCATGGGCACATTGCGGTGCCGTCCGGCCGACAGCATGCCCTGGGAGAAGTCCGCGGCCAGCACCCACGCGCCCGATTTGGCCAGGTCCACGGTGGAGACACCGGTCCCCGCCGCCAGATCCAGCACCCGCTCGCCGGGTCGCAGGCCCAGTGCCTTGCGCGTCACCCAGCGCCAATACCTGTCCTGGCCAACGGAGATCACCGAATTGGTCAGGTCGTACCGCTTGGCGACACCGTCGAACATGGACGCGACGTCGCGCGGCTGCTTGTCCAGCTGGGCCCGAAACGATGCTCTGTTAATTTTGCCCTCCGCTTCGCTCCGGGCGGGTTCGCGGCCCCGGAGGTCTCGATTCTTCCCTCCTCCGCTCCTCCGCTTCGCTCCCCGTCTCGCTCCAAGGCGCTGGCCTATGGAGCCTCAGTCCAGAATCGAGACGGGCCGCGAACCTGTGGGTGGTGGACGGGTTCTTCTACCGCCGCAGCTTAGTTCGCAGTTTTGCACCGAGCGCGCTCAGCCACCGGGTCGGGGGCGAGCCGAGGAACCACACCGCGGGGATGGCGACGGCCCAGGAGACCACGATGACCGACAGCGCCGGGATGATCGCGACACGGGCATCGCGACCCGCCACGCGTACGAGATCGGGATCACTGCGCCGGTATTCGACATTGATGCGTTCGCCGACGGTCAGTCTGGTGGGGTACAGCACCCCGGTCTTCGGATTGTGCGTCTCGCCATCGGGCGTCACGAAGATGACCGCGGATCGCAGCGTGCCGGCCGAGAGGACTTCGGCGCTGGTCACGCCCTTATCGGAGTTGATCAGGTGGTCGTCGCGCCAGGCCGCGAGCACCAGCAGCACGGCCAGGAAGCTGACCGTGGCCGCGGCGATCACGACCCCGATCCGAGCCCGCCGCAACCGAACCGCCCGGCGCTGTTCAGCGCGCTGTGTCTGATCGTCGCTCCGCTGCGCTCCGCTATCAGACTGGCTAGTTTCCGACACTTCAGCAGGCTATTCCATCGCTCGGCTACGGTCTTCGGCATGTCCCGAAAATTCAGCTTCACCGTGCAGTACAGCGTTCCGGTCGAAGAGCTTCACCGGGCACTGACCAATGACGAGATGTGGCAGGCCCGCTTCGCCGGCGCGACCACCGCCACGCTCGAGCTCACCCACCCGAACGGCCCCGGCACCATCCAGATCCACATGACCGAGCAGGCGCCCGTGGACCAGATTCCCGGCATCGTCAAGAAGGTCCTCAAGAGCGAGCTCATGCTCGAGCGCACCGACACCTGGGGAGCGCTCACCGACGGCGTCGCCAAGGGCGGCTTCAGCGGCCGCTCCAGCGGCATCACCACCGAGATGGCGGGCGCGTTCGAATTGCGGCCCACCGCCGAAGGTTCCGAGATCGAGGCCACCGGCACGGTCGACGTGAAGGTTCCGCTGGTCGGCGGGGCCATCGAACCGCTGGTCGAGAACCTGCTCAAGCGGGTCATGAACAGCGAGCGCAAGTCCGTCGAATCCTGGTTCGCCGCGCAGACCGCCTGATCTCGGCACACCGTGGATGCGGGGGTGGTCCCGCATCCATGGGGCTGGTGTCTACTCCGGGCCGAACTGGGCCGTGGCCGGATCGAATTCGCGGGGTTCGATGAGCACCAGCCAGTTGCCGGAGTTGTCGCGGATGATGGCCTCGACGCCGTAGGGGCGTTCCGACGGCGGCTGCACGAACCCCACGTTCTTGGCGGTGAGTTCCTCGAAGGCCTTCTGGCAGTTGTCGGTTCGCAGGCCCAGCGCGCCGTGCGTGCCGTTCGCCATGGACCGCCGGATGGCCTCGGCCAGATTGTCGTCCAGCGGGGGCCCGGGGATCATCAGCGTGATCTCCAGCTCCGGATGGTTCGGGTGCACCACGGTCACCCAGCGGAAGCCGTTGTCGCCCATGGTCACATCGCTGGCTTCCACGAAACCCAGCTTCTCGATGTACCACTTCTTCGCGGCGGTCTGATCGATCACGTACACGGTCACGAGCGAGACATTGGTGATGGTCGTCATACCTCGAGCCTATGGACGGCCGGCCCGCGCGGGCTTCTCCGAAATTGCGCGTTTCCGCGCCGGGCGGATTCGCGTCCGGATAGCCGAGTTCACACACTCGGAACCTCGGTGAGCCTGCCGTAACGGCCGCGCAATGGATCGGAAAGCCGAGATCAACATTCGGTGACCACCCTCGAATCGGGAAAAAGCTCGTGACGAGCCCGAACGAGGAGTGCCGGTGGTTCAAGTCGAAACACCCGCGGCCAATGCGGTCGCCGCGTCCAAGGAGACGCTGGAGGATTACACGCTGCGGTTCGCACCCCGCAGCTACCGCAAATGGAGCCCGGCGGTGGTCGGCGTCTCGGCGCTGGGCGGCATCGCCTACCTGGCCGACTTCTCGATCGGCGCGAACATCGGCATCGCCAACGGCACCGGCAACGCCCTGCTGGGCATCGCCATCTTCGCCATCGTGGTCATGCTCACGGGTTTCCCGCTGGCCTACTACGCGGCGCGCTACAACATCGACCTGGACCTGATCACCCGCGGCAGCGGCTTCGGGTACTACGGGTCGGTGGTGACGAACATCGTGTTCGCCTCCTTCACCTTCATCTTCTTCGCCCTCGAGGGCTCGATCATGGCGCAGGGCCTGAAACTCGGCCTGCACGTGCCGCTGCCGGTCGGCTACCTGGTGTCCACGGTGATGATCTTCCCGCTGGTCATCTACGGCATGAACACCCTGGCCAAGCTGCAGGTGTGGACCACCCCGCTGTGGCTGATCCTGATGGTGCTGCCGTTCGGCTTCCTGCTGGTGCGCCACCCGGACTCGGTCGGCACCTTCCTGTCCTACGGCGGCCAGGACGGCAAGGGCGTGAGCCTGTCCGGCGCGCTGCTGGCCGCCGGCGTCTGCCTCTCGCTCATCGCCCAGATCGCCGAGCAGATCGACTACCTGCGCTTCATGCCGCCCCGGACCCCGGAGAACGCCCGCAAGTGGTGGGGCTGGATGCTGCTGGCCGGACCGGGCTGGGTGCTCTTCGGCGCCATCAAGCAGGTGGTCGGCCTGTTCCTGGCGGTCTACCTGATCGCGAATCTGCCCGGCGCGCAGGACATCGCCAACCAGCCGGTGCACCAGTTCCTCGAGATCTATCGCGACATGATGCCGTCCTGGCTGGCCATGACCCTGGCCGTGGCGCTGGTCGTCATCAGCCAGATCAAGATCAATGTGACCAATGCGTATTCGGGCTCGCTGGCGTGGACCAACTCCTTCACCCGCGTCACCAAGACCTACCCGGGCCGCATCGTCTTCCTCGGCCTGAACCTGGCCATCGCGCTGATCCTGATGGAAGCCAACATGTTCGACTTCCTCAACAACATCCTCGGCTTCTACGCCAACTGCGGCATCGCCTGGATCGTCACCGTCGCAACGGATATCGCGATCAACAAGTACGCGCTGAAGATCTCGCCCAGGGAGCCCGAGTTCCGGCGCGGCATGCTCTACGACTTCAATCCGGTCGGCCTGGCCGGCTTCGGCCTGTCGGCGGTGCTGTCGATCATGACCTTCTTCGGCATCTTCGGTGAGACCCTGAAGCCGTACTCGCCCATTGTGGCCGTGGTGGTTTCGTTCCTGGCGACCCCGTTGACCGCGATCCTCACCAAGGGCAGGTACTACCTGCGCCGCGACCACGACGGCATCGAGCTGCCCATGTTCGACGAGCACGGCAATCCGTCGGGCGAGACCCTCACCTGCGCCGCCACCGGCATGGAATTCGAGCGCCCGGACATGATCGCCTCGGCGGTCCCGGGACCCGAGGGTGAGATCCAGTACATCAGCTCGCTGGCACTCTCGACGGACAAGACCGGCATTCACGTCCTGCCGTCCCGATGAGGCTGTGACCCAGATGAATTCGCGTCATTGTGTGCGCTTCCGATCCGAGAGACCGTGCATGAAGACGTAGCAACCCGGGATATGGGGTGCGCCCTCGGCCGCGAACTTCGCTTGATACTCCGAGGGCGACATCCCCACCAGCTCGGTGAATTTGCTGCTGAACGACCCGAGACTGCTGTAGCCGACGAGCATGCAGGTCTCGGTCACCGTCACATTGGTGGCGCGCAACAGATCCTGCGCCCGCTCGATCCGGCGCTCGGCCAGATACACCGCGGGCGTCTTGCCGTACGTCGCCGCGAAACACCGCAGGAAGTGATACTTCGACACCCCCGCGGCCGCCGCCAGACTGTCCAGATCCAAGGGCTCCGCGTAGTGCCGGTCGGCCAGATCCCGTGCTCGCCGCAGATGCGGCAGCAGCTCCTCGGGAACCGGCCGGGCGTTCACGAGAACGGCTGGATCTTGTCGAAACGCAGGGAGGCCCGCCCCGCGCCCCGCCACAGTCGGGCGGTCAGGTCCACGTCCTCGTCGGTGACCAGATTGCCCATCACCCGGACCGCGGTGCGCTGCAACAGCTTCGACCGCATCATCGGCGGCCCGCCCAGCGGCACCGTGCGCGGGTGGGTGGCCAGCCCCGCCAGCCGCCGCGCCACCGAATAGGTGCGGCCGTAGCGTTCCCGCAGCAGTTCCGGCCAGATATGGGTCAGATCGGGCTGGTCCAGGATCCCGGCCAGCATGTGCCCGCCCTCCAGGCCGTAGTCGATGCCCTCGCCGTTGAGCGGGTTCACGCACCCGGCCGCGTCGCCCACCAGCGCCCAGTTGCGCCCGGCCAGATTCGACACCGCGCCGCCCATGGGCAGCAGCGCCGACGCCACCGCCCGTGCCTCGCCCTCGAATCCCCACTCCGCGCGGCGTTCCGAAACATAATGCTGCAGCAGCGGTTTCAAGGCGATATGCGACGGACGCCTTTCGGTGGCCAGCGAACCGACGCCGATATTCACCTCGCCATTGCCGAGCGGGAAAACCCAGCCGTATCCGGGAATCAATTCCCCGTTCGCATCCCGCAATTCGAGATGCGAGGTGATCCACTCGTCGTCACTGCGCTCGGACTTGATGTAGGCCCGCGCCGCGGTCCCGTACGCGTACTGGCGATGCCAGGTGCGGCCCAGCAGCTTTCCGACGGGGGAGCGCACGCCGTCGGCCACGATGAGGCTGTCGCACGACACCGCGCGCAGGCCGGCGTCGGTCTTGACGGTCACCCCGGTGACCCGGTCGCCCTCGCGGGCCACCTCCACCACCTTGGCCCCGTCCACCATCCGCGCGCCCGACTTGATCGCCGTCTCGCGCAGCTTGTCGTCGAGTTCGGTTCGCGGAACGGCGCTTCCGTAGGCGGGGAACGACCCGTCCGGCCAGGGCAGCAGCGCCTCCCGCCCGAACCCGGCCATCCGCAGGCCGCGATTGACCGTGTGCGCCCGCACCCAGTCGCCCAGGCCGAGATGCTCGAGTTCGGCGGTGGCGCGCGGCGTCAGTCCGTCACCGCAGGTCTTGTCGCGCGGGAACACCGCGGAATCGGTCAGCAGCACATCCCGGCCCATGCGCGCGGCCCAGGCGGCCGCCGCGGACCCGGCAGGACCCGCCCCGACGACCAGGACCTCGGCGTGCGCCGGCAGAGCTGTGTCTGATTTGCCCTCCGCTTCGCTCCGGGCGGGGTTCGCGGCCCTGGAGGTCTCGTTCTTCCCTCCCTCCGCTCCTCCGTTTCGCTCCGCTCCGCTCAGTCCAGAACGAGACGGGCCGCGAACCTGCAGGCGCGGCATACTCGGGTCGTCATCCGGCAAGCGCATGGCGTCAATACTTGCAGCACATCACCAGTCGTGCATATTTGCCCTGCGCTCGCCCGCGGGCGTTTCGTTTCGCGTGGCGAGTGTTTCGTGCGTCGCACTACGGTGGTGTCCATAGGGGGTGATCGGTCCACACGCTAGGTTCTTTGGCGTGGGGTCGGACGCGGCACTGGGAGATGAAATGAGCGCATCAGCTGTGAGCGAGGAGAGCACCGTGGTCGCGGGGGTGGATCTGGGCGATCCCGAGCTCGCGGCGACCGTGCGCAAGGGCCTGATCGAGGTCGAGGATCTGCTGATCACCGAGCTGTCCGACGGCGAGGAGTTCCTGCAGGAGGCGGCGCTGCACCTGGCCAAGGCCGGCGGCAAGCGGTTCCGTCCCCTGTTCACCATCCTGACCGGTCAGCTGGGCCCCGACCCGACCAGCCCCGACCTGGTCACCGCCGGCACCGTGGTGGAGCTCGTGCACCTGGCCACCCTGTACCACGACGACGTCATGGACGAGGCGTCCATGCGCCGCGGCGCGCCCAGCGTGAACTCGCGCTGGGGCAACAGCGTCGCCATCCTGGCCGGCGACTACCTGTTCGCCCACGCCTCGCGACTGGTCTCCACCCTCGGCCCGGACGCGGTCCGCATCATCGCCGAGACCTTCGCCGAGCTGGTCACCGGCCAGATGCGCGAGACCATCGGCGCCCGGCAGTCCCAGGACCCGGTCGAGCACTACCTGCGCGTGGTGTGGGAGAAGACCGGATCGCTGATCGCCGCCGCCGGCCGCTTCGGCGGCACCTTCTCCGGCGCGGATCGCGACCATGTGGAGCGGCTGGCCCGCCTCGGCGACGCCGTGGGCACCGCCTTCCAGATCGCCGACGACATCATCGACATCTCCTCGGTGTCCGAGCAGTCCGGCAAGACCCCCGGCACCGACCTGCGCGAGGGCGTCCACACCCTGCCGGTCCTCTACGCCCTGCGCGACGAGGGCGCCGAGGGCGACCGGCTGCGCACGCTGCTGGCCCGCCCGCTGGAGACCGACACCGAGGTCGACGAGGCCCTGTACCTGCTGTCCCGCTCCCGGGGCCTGGTGCTGGCCAAGGAGAAGCTGCACGGCTACGCCGACATCGCCCACGCCGAACTCTCCGCCCTGCCCGCCGGCCCGGCCAACGAGGCACTGGAACACCTGGTCCGCTACACCATCGAACGCGTCGGCTGATCCGAGACCGATCAGTCGAACAACTGGGAACTTCAACCCGGCTCGAGTTCGTTGACCTGGTGTAAGGCACCCAACTGCCGGCAAGAGTCGCGGAGAGGCGGGTAAGCATGCATGGGCACGGGTACGCGAACGGGTTGAAGACGTTCGGGCTGCTGGTAGGGATGTCGGCGCTGATCGTGTTCGCGGGAGCGATGTTCCGCAGTCCCACGATCCTGATCCTGTCGATCGTGCTGGCCGTGGGCATGAACGCCTACGCCTACTTCAACAGCGACAAGCTGGCGTTGCGGGCCATGCACGCGCAGCCGGTGACGGAGCTGGAAGCCCCGGCCATGTACCGCATTGTGCGCGAGTTGGCCACGGCCGCACGGCAACCCATGCCGCGCCTCTACATCAGCCCCACCAATGCGCCGAATGCCTTTGCCACCGGCCGCAATCCGCGCAATGCCGCGGTCTGCTGCACCACCGGCATCCTGCAGATCCTCGACGAGCGGGAACTGCGCGCGGTGCTGGGCCACGAACTCTCGCACGTCTACAACCGCGACATCCTGATCTCCTCGGTGGCCGGCGCGCTCGCCTCGGTCATCTCCGGCCTGGCGAATCTGGCCTTCTTCGCCGGCGCCTTCGGCGGCAGCCGGGACGGCGAGGGCCCGAATATCATTGGCATCCTGCTGGTTTCGCTGCTGGGCCCGATCGCGGCCTCGCTCATCAAACTGGCCGTCTCCCGCTCCCGGGAGTACCAGGCCGACCAGGACGGCGCCGAACTCACCGGCGACCCCCTGGCCCTCGCATCGGCCCTGCGCAAGCTGGAGCGCGGCACCCAGGCGGCCCCGCTGCCCCCCGAGCCGCAGCTGACCGCGCAGTCGCACCTGATGATCGCCAACCCGTTCCGCAACGGCGATCGGATGGCCCGCTGGTTCTCCACCCACCCCCCGATGGCGGACCGTATCGCCCGCCTCGAGGAGATGGCTGGTGGAAACCGCAATTACTAGCGGTAGTTCACGAACTGCAGGGCGATATCGAAGTCGCCGCCCTTCAGCAGCGAGATGACCGCCTGCAGATCGTCGCGGCTCTTGCTGCTGACCCGCAGCTCCTCGCCCTGGATCTGCGCCTTGACGCCCTTGGGACCTTCGTCACGGATCTTCTTGGCGATCTTCTTCGCATTCTCCGTGGTGATGCCCTGCACCAGGGTTCCTGTGATCTTGTACACCTTGCCGGAGGCCTGCGGATCACCCGCGTCGAACGCCTTGAGCGAGATGTCGCGGCGAATCAGCTTCTCCTTGAACACATCCAGGGCGGCCTTGACGCGATCCTCCGACTCGGCGCTGAGGATGATCTTCTCCTCACCCGACCATTCGATGCTCGCCCCGGTGCCCCGGAAGTCGTAGCGCTGGCTCAGCTCCTTGGCGGCCTGGTTCAGGGCGTTGTCCACCTCCTGGCGATCGATCTTGCTGACGACATCGAACGACGAATCCGCCACACTCTTCTCCTGTCCGAGACTCGGATATTCGGGATGTTCCACGCCGACGCTAGCCCCTTCGGCACGGCTGTATCCAGCCGGTTTGCATTCCGGGCGTGTGTTCGTTGTATTCTGCTGGAGCGCCGCAAGGCGTACCCCGGCGGATTGCCCGAGCGGCCAAAGGGAGCTGACTGTAAATCAGCCGCGTAATGCTTCGGAGGTTCAAATCCTTCATCCGCCACCAGAGAGCCCCGTGGACCCAGTGTCCACGGGGCTCTGTGTTTTTGGCCTCCGCTGCGCTCCGGCGGGTTCGCGGCCAAGGCGCAGGTCTATGGAGCCGGAAGCTCGATTCTTCCCTCCTCCGCTCCTCCGCTCCTCCGCTTCGCTCCCGTATCCGCTCCGAGCGCGGGGAGGCGGAGCGCAGTCCAGAATCGAGCCGGGCCGCGAACCTGCGGGTGGTCAAAATGTCGTCTGACCACACGGTTTGGATAGTCGGCGAGGATGTGTGTAATCTCGTTCAAGTCGTCAGCGCCCCGGCCGAGACCGGAGCAAGACAGACACGCCCCCTTAGCTCAGTCGGCAGAGCGTTTCCATGGTAAGGAAAAGGTCAACGGTTCGATTCCGTTAGGGGGCTCGCCGGATTGCCGGTGGTGACCGACTCGGCTTCTCGTTGCAGGACCCGGGACCTTCCCGCCGTCAGTACCGACAACAGATGGCGGTGTAGCTCAGTCGGTAGAGCAAACGACTCATAATCGTTGTGTCGCCGGTTCAAGTCCGGCCATCGCTACATACTGATATCCCAATCAGGCTGACCGGAAAGAAGGCAATCGTGGCCGCGAAGTCCACTGATATCCGGCCAAAGATCACCTTGGCCTGCGAGCAGTGCAAGCACCGCAACTACATCACCAAGAAGAACCGGCGCAATGACCCGGACCGCCTCGAGCTGAAGAAATTCTGCCCGAACTGCGGTACCCACCGGGCGCACCGCGAGTCTCGCTAACTTAAACCCGCGCGATCTACCGCGTGGATGACAGTGCCGGATCGGCAAGTCACTCCGTCTCTTAGAAAGAGATAGTGGCGCCGGTCCGGCATTTGGCGTATATAGCGGTGGTTCAGCGCTCTCGCCCGATCCCGTTCCGGGGATCAGATAGGGACTTCCTGCCGTGACGATCAACATCGACATTGACATCGAGGCCGACATGGTCGATTCCAGCGAGGTCTTCGACCCCGCCGCACACGCCGCCGCCATGGTCGGCCACCACTACCGCGTCGACGACTACTACGAGGTCGGCCGCGAGAAGGTGCGCGAGTACGCCCGCGCGGTGCAGGACTATCACCCGGTCCACTGGGACGAGGACATCGCCCAGAGCTACGGTCACAACGGGCTGGTCGCCCCCCTCACCTTCAT
The DNA here is from genome assembly GCF_053603795.1 of Nocardia sp. NPDC004123. NCBI lineage: Bacteria > Bacillati > Actinomycetota > Actinomycetes > Mycobacteriales > Nocardiaceae > Nocardia > Nocardia sp. NPDC004123. The sequence goes on along the minus strand of NZ_JBSGGG010000052.1, from coordinate 5,740 downwards.
CTCCCTGGTCGGAATCCTGGCCCAGCGCAAGCTCTTCGAGCAGATCGTCACCGGCTACGACCTGAGCCAGATCATGCAGACCGATCAGATCCTGGAGTTCCACCGGCCCATCCGGGCCGGCGACCAACTGTCCTGCATCGTCTACCTGCACTCCTTCCGGCAGGCCTTCGGCGGCGACATCATCGTCACCCGCAACGACGTGGTCGACCAGAACGACGAGCTGGTCCTCACCACCTACACCACCCTCATCGGCCGCAGTGGCGGTGACATCGATCCCAACATGGGTGAGGCCGTGCGCAACGTGCTCATGCACGGCGTCGGCCCGGACGAGCGCCCGGAGCACCACCCGCGCAGCGCCGACGTGCCGCCGCCCCCGGCGCCGGTCGAGATCGCGGCCACCGGCACGATCGTCGCGAGCAAGCACGTCCGCCGCTTCGAGGATGTGATCGTCGGCGCCGAACTGCCCCCGCGCGTGGTTCGTCTCACCCGCGGTGATCTGGTGAACTACGCCGGCGTCTCCGGCGACGCCAACCCGATCCACTGGAGCGACGATGTCGTGAAGCTGGTCGGCCTGGAAAACGTTGTGGCGCACGGCATGCTGACCATGGGCCTGGGTGGCGGCTTCGTCACCTCCTGGCTCGGCGACCCGGGTGCGGTCAAGGAGTACAACGTCCGCTTCACCAGCCCCGTCTACGTTCCGGTCGACCGTCCCGCGGAGATCGAGTACACCGGCAAGGTCAAGTCCGTGGACCCGGAGACCCGCACCGCCGTCGTCGCCATCGTGGCGAAGTCCGAGGGGCGCAAGATCTTCGGCCGCGCCACCGCAACGGTGCAGCTCTCCTGACCTTCGACCCGACGTACGCTGCGACACCCCGATTGGCGATCGCCACGCGGGGTAACGTACACTCGGGAATCTGGGGTTACCAGCCGATGCGCGCTGCTCCGAGGAGCGGCGCGCATGTTGTGTGAAAACCCGTGTACAACTGAATAGAACAGTGGCTGGACTCGTTACCCCGTCCAGCCGAAGGGGCGTAGCTCAACTGGCAGAGCAGCGGTCTCCAAAACCGCAGGTTGCAGGTTCAAGTCCTGTCGCCCCTGCCCTGGATGCCGACGTAGAGAGGATCGACGTGAGCGACGAGCGGGACACTCGCCACGAAGATGGCGATGACACCGCCGCGGTGGCTCGGCCGAGCGGCAAGCGGTCCGCCCGGCGCACGCGCGCCGCGTCGTCCAGTGCCGTCGCGACGATCGATCGACCGTCGGACTCGGCCAAGGCAACCACCAAGCAGTCCGGCAAGGACAAGAAGGCCGGGCGAGGCGGAACGGGCAATCCGTTCAAGCGCCTGGTGAAGTTCCTCAAGGAAGTCATCGCGGAACTTCGCAAGGTCATCTGGCCCAACCGCAAGCAGATGGTCACCTATACGAGCGTTGTCCTGGTGTTCGTGATTTTCATCGTCGCGTACATCAGCGGGTTGGATCTGGCGTTCATCAAGGGTGTCAGCTGGCTCTTCGGCTAGGCGGCACGATGACCGCGTCTGACCGTCGCGGCCGGTGACCGGCCCCCGGGCAGAGGCGGGGAGCGGGACCATCCGCCGGGCGTTTTGTCCCGGCGCGCAGAGGATTACGTGACGACTAAGGAAGCGAGTGCCCCAGTGAGCACCCCGGAGAACGGCACAACCGAGGAATTCCCGGTGGATGACGCGGTGATCGAAGAGACCACCGCGGACGTCGAAGACGACGCTGAGGGCTTCGCCGACGAGGCCGAGACTTTTGCCGCCGACGCGGAGGCCGGCGAGTTCGCCGCCGACGCCGAGGAGGACGAGCCCGCCCGCCCCGCCGCCGAGCTCTCCGATGAGCCGGCCGACCCGGTCGCCGAGATGACCGCCGCGCTCCGGCGCGCGCCCGGTGACTGGTACGTGGTCCACTCCTACGCCGGCTACGAGAACAAGGTGAAGACCAATCTCGAGACCCGCGTGCAGAATCTCGGTCTCGAGGACTACATCTTCCAGGTCGAGGTGCCGACCGAAGAGGTCACCGAGATCAAGAACGGCCAGAAGAAGAACGTCAACCGCAAGGTGCTGCCGGGCTACATCCTGGTCCGCATGGAGCTGAACGACGAGTCCTGGGGCGCGGTGCGCAACACCCCCGGCGTCACCGGTTTCGTCGGCGCCACCTCGCGGCCCTCGCCGCTCACCATTCCCGAAGTGGTGAAGTTCCTGGTCCCGGCCGCGCAGCAGAAGAAGGCCGTCCCGGCGACGGCCGCTGCCGCCGCCGCGGCCCCCGGCGAGACCCCGATCGTGAAGCCGGTCATCGAGGTCGACTTCGAGGTCGGCGAGTCGGTGACCGTGATGGACGGCCCCTTCGCCACCCTCCCGGCCAGCATCTCCGAGGTCAATGCCGAGCAGCAGAAGCTCAAGGTGCTGGTCTCGATCTTCGGCCGCGAGACTCCGGTCGAGTTGGCCTTCACGCAGGTCGCCAAGATTTAAGTGCGTCAGGGCGGTGGCCCGGTCCGCTTCCGGGCCGGTGTCACCGCCTTTTTCGCGTTCGCATAGACTTGACGGGTTGTGCCTCGGGCGATCCTGTCCGGGGCACGGTCCGGAGAAGGCTTACGGGAATCCGTAAGGAACCTAACCCAAGGAAGAAAGATGCCCCCGAAGAAGAAGAAGGTCGCTGGGCTCATCAAGCTCCAGATCCAGGCCGGTGCCGCCAACCCGGCTCCGCCGGTCGGTCCGGCGCTGGGTCAGCACGGCGTCAACATCATGGAGTTCTGCAAGGCGTACAACGCGGCGACCGAGTCGCAGCGTGGCAACGTCATCCCGGTCGAGATCACGGTCTACGAAGACCGCTCGTTCGACTTCAAGCTGAAGACGCCGCCCGCCGCGCGTCTGCTGCTGAAGGCCGCCGGGATCCAGAAGGGCTCCGCCGAGCCGCACCGCAACAAGGTCGCGCAGATCACCATGGACCAGGTCCGTGAGATCGCCAAGACCAAGCAGGAAGACCTGAACGCCAACGACATCGACGCCGCGGCGAAGATCATCGCCGGCACCGCCCGCTCGATGGGTATCACCATCGCGGAGTAGGGCTCTCCGCGGCGAGCGTGTCAGGCCCGGAGGCGCCGCTCCGCCACTCCGCGCTTGCCTGCGTAATCACGTAGGGCCCGCGATCGCCGCAGTTGGATACAGAGCTCTTGTGGAAGGGACCGCCTGTCCCGCACCACTTCTGACTTAGACAAGGACAGAGAATCATGGCAAAACGAAGCAAGGCTTATCTCGAGGCGGCCGCCAAGGTCGACCGCGCCGCGCTCTACGCTCCGCTGGCCGCCGCGCGCCTGGCGAAGGAGACCTCGACCACCAAGACCGACGCGACCGTCGAGGTCGCCGTGCGTCTGGGTGTCGACCCCCGCAAGGCCGACCAGATGGTCCGTGGCACCGTCAACCTGCCGCACGGCACCGGTAAGACCGCCCGCGTCATCGTGTTCGCGGTCGGCGACAAGGCCGCCGAGGCCGAGGCCGCCGGTGCGGACGCCGTGGGCGCCGAGGACCTGATCGAGCGCATCCAGGGCGGCTGGCTGGACTTCGACGCCGCGATCGCCACCCCGGACCAGATGGCCAAGGTCGGTCGTATCGCTCGTGTGCTGGGCCCGCGTGGCCTGATGCCGAACCCGAAGACCGGCACCGTCACCCCCGATGTGACCAAGGCCGTCAACGACATCAAGGGCGGCAAGATCAACTTCCGCGTCGACAAGCAGGCCAACCTGCACTTCGTGATCGGCAAGGCTTCCTTCGACGAGAAGAAGCTGGCCGAGAACTACGGCGCCGCGCTCGACGAGATCCTGCGTGTCAAGCCCTCCACCGCGAAGGGCCGCTACGTCAAGAAGGTGACGTTCTCGACCAACACCGGACCGGGCATCCCGGTGGATCCGAACCGCACCCGTAACTTCGCCGAGGAAGACTGATTCCTCGACGCGGTAACGCGTAGCAACGCATGAAGCCCGAAGGGCCGGTACGAATCTCGTACCGGCCCTTCGCTTTTGCGAAGAAGAACAACAGCGGGCGGGCGGGGTGTCACCCCCGTTTTGGCGTATCGATGCCGGTCCGCTATATTGGACGACGGTCACCGGCCTGTTCGGTGATCACCCCCAAATCGTTCTACCGAAGACCGTTGGTTGCTGCCGTCAGGCGGCTGAAGGTCCGGCGATATTGCCGGCGGCCCACGCAGGGAGAGCCGAGGTCGGGAAACCCGCGAGAAATCGCGACTGTTTCTTGTGCGCCCCGGGACCACCTTGCGTCCGGGGCGTTTGCTTTGTCGCCGGCCCCTGTGGCGGAACTCGGTAGTTCATACGAGATCCGACCATCCAGAGAGGAGGCGAAGTATGGCAAAGGCTGAGAAGGTCACCGCGGTTGCGGAGATCACCGAGCAGTTCAAGTCGTCCACCGCGACTGTCGTCACGGAATACCGTGGCCTGTCCGTCGGCAAGATCACTGAGCTGCGTCGTGCCCTCGGCGCGAACGCTACCTACTCCGTCGCCAAGAACACCCTGGTCAAGCGCGCTGCCGCCGAGGCGGGCGTGGAAGGCCTGGATGACTTGTTCGTCGGTCCGACCGCCATCACCTTCATTACGGGTGAGCCGGTCGACGCCGCGAAGGCGCTGAAGGCGTTCGCCAAGGACAACAAGGCGCTCATCATCAAGGGCGGCTACATGGACGGCGCCGCGCTGTCCGTGTCCGAGGTCGAGCGCATTGCCGACCTGGAGTCGCGCGAGGTGCTGCTGGCCAAGCTGGCCGGCGCCATGAAGGGCAACCTGTCGAAGGCTGCCGGGCTGTTCGCCGCCCCGGCCTCGCAGATCGCTCGCCTGGCCGCGGCCCTGGAGGAGAAGAAGCGCGCCGAGGGTGGCGCCGCCGAAGCTCCGGCCGCAGACGCCGAATAAGTCACTACCCCAAACCTCTTCGTCGCCGTTCGCGCGGTGACGGAACTACCGAAAGGAAATATCAATGGCCAACGTTGATGAGCTGCTCGAGACCTTCGCCGGCATGACCCTGCTGGAGCTGTCCGAGTTCGTGAAGGCGTTCGAGGACAAGTTCGAGGTCACCGCTGCCGCTCCGGTCGCCGTCGCCGTCGCCGGTGGCGCCGCTGCTCCGGCCGAGGCCGCCGAGGAGCAGGACGAGTTCGACGTCATCCTCGAGGGTGCCGGCGACAAGAAGATCCAGGTCATCAAGGTCGTGCGTGAGATCGTCTCCGGCCTGGGCCTGAAGGAAGCCAAGGACCTGGTCGAGGGTGCCCCGAAGCCGATCCTGGAGAAGGTCGCCAAGGACGCCGCCGAGGCCGCCAAGGCGAAGCTGGAAGAGGCCGGCGCCAAGGTTTCCGTCAAGTAAGACGGACCTGTGGCGGGGCACAGCCCCGGGCCGCGTTGATTGTGAAAAGGGTGGTTCCCATTGGGGGACCGCCCTTTTCGCGTATTGTGCCGTCGTGATTGGCGCGTAATCGATAATTCGATACGAATGTTGCTACCGACCAGTCAGGTCCCAGTGTCCGAGACGGTGCATATGCGATACAGTGACCGGACCTACTGTGATGCGCCACACCGCGCGAATTTTGTGGCCCGTAGTCACACGTAGTGCGCTCGTCGGAGAAAGTGGAGGTTGGCGTGGGCGTCGAGGTCAGAACTGAAGGCATCACGAAGTCGTTCGGTTCGCAGCGTATTTGGCAGGACGTCACGCTGACGCTGCCGCCGGGGGAAGTC
>NZ_JBSGGG010000051.1:0-28396 GCF_053603795.1 Nocardia sp. NPDC004123 | reverse complement strand
TGTACCGGCAGGCCGCGGTGTGAGCCGAGCTTGGCGGGGTCGACACCGGGCTGCAGCAGCGCGAACAGGGCGTCGTGGGTGCGCTGACCGGCATCGCGACGGTCGCGACGGGCCGCGGCCTCGAGGACCTTCGAGTCGACGACCTTGACGGTGGCGGCAACGCTGTCGGCGTCGTCGATGTTGCACATACCCGGACGGGCGAGCTTGGCGAAGACGGCATCGAGCAGGGCACGCAGTTCGGGGGTGATCCAGCCCTCGATCCACGACATCCCGTCCACCCCGGGACGACCCAGGATCAAGCCGCGACGGCGACGGCGGTCGGCGTCGGAGACGACCTTGCCGTCGGGGTCGATGCGGGCGAGGATGTCGCGACCGATCTTGGGCAGGTCATCGGGCCAGCCGATGCGGGAGTGATCGACCAAGAGGTGTTCGGCTTCCGCGCGCGTCTCGGCGGGGATGTCGGTGGGCAGGTGGTTCATCACGTCGATGATGTTGCGGACGTGATCGCGTGAGATGTCGCCTGTCTCATAGGCTTCGGCGGTCTTCTCCAGCGCGGCCGGGCGCAGATGACCGGTGGGTTCGAAGAATTCCCCGCACTGGTGGGTGATCTTCACCCGCACCGACGCGTCGTACCTCGACAACCCCAAGGTCTGGCGCAGGAACGGCACTACGCCCTTCGCCCCACTGCCTTCGGGCAGCGAACGATTGCAGGCTTCGATGATCAGGCGTGAATCCAGCGCCGACAGTTGATGTTTGCAGGTTTCCAACCGCTGCATCAACTCCACGACATCACCGTCGGCGAGCGGAGTGAGGTTCCCGCGGAGGACGGAATTCGACAGGGCTTCGACGGCGGCCGCCAGTTCTGCGATGCCGCACTTGTCGAGTGTCACCCCCGTCGAAGTCATGCACTAATTCTATCGCTATCCCACACCCATCGGAACCAGAAATGTCCTATATCCCAACATAATTCAACTCTACTGGATCTGAAATAACCATTGCCTCAATGGATTTCAATGAGACAGTGGATCGGTTTCAAGAACTGCCGGCGAGGGAGTCGATGATCTTGCCGATCCGGCGAGTGCGGGTCTCCGGTTTCTTGGCGTCGGTCACGGCGGTGACGTGCTCACGGCGGTTGGTGTACGAGAGCCTGTCGAAGGCGTCCTGTACCCCCGCCTCCCGCAGTGCGGCGGCGAGGTCGTCGGGGACAGCTATGGTGCGTTCCACGGTGTCACGCTCGACAGTGACGGCGACCTGGTCTCCAGCCCCCTTGCCGAGTTCGGCGCGGATCGCCTTCAGCAGGCCCAGGCACGGTCCCGCACCCATGGTGGCGATGGAGCCTCGGTACGGGATGCCGTCGAAGGTGGCCTGAACCGGGATGCGGCCACCGCCGCCGAGGGCGGTGATGATGTCGGGGGGAATGCGAATGTATGCACCACCGTTGGCAGCGGTTTCGATGACGCCGTCGAATCGTTGCATGGGTGCACGATATAGCGATCACTCAGCAATCCGAAGGTGTGTTAACAATTATTAAGTAACCGAGAACCAACCGTTTCGGAAGCTTCACCGCCGCTGCCCCGGAAGCCCCTTCCGAGAACTTGTTTCACTGCCTGCGAAGAGGTTTTCCCAGGTCGCGACCGCAAGGTGTGACCTCGGCCGCTACCCCTCAGTGACCGGAACATTGCGGCGATCTCACAGCTCACAAATGCGCTTCGAGCATTGTGAGCAAACCGTTTTGACGCCTCCCCCGGCGTCCCTACAGTCGAGCCAGCAGCCCGGTTTTCCAGCTCGAAGGGGGCGTTATGGCTATTACGCGGAACGGACACTCGTCCGCCGATGCGCTGCTTCGACTGGGGAAGTACTTCAACCGCGGCGAGGTGTCCGGTGACCTGCGCACCCTGCACAAGGTGGGCGGGCGCGAGGCCGACGAGTTCTACCGGGACCGGTGGTCGCACGACAAGGTGGTGCGGTCCACGCACGGCGTGAACTGCACCGGATCGTGCTCGTGGAAGATCTACGTCTCCGACGGCGTGATCACCTGGGAGTCGCAGCAGACCGACTACCCGAGCGTCGGCGCCGACAAGCCGGAGTACGAGCCGCGCGGCTGTCCGCGTGGTGCGTCGTTCTCCTGGTACACCTACTCCCCCGCGCGCATCCGCTACCCGTACGTGCGTGGCACGCTGCTGGAGCTGTACCGCGACGCCAAGACGCGGCTCAAGGATCCGGTGCTGGCGTGGGAGTCCATCGTCGAGGACGCCGACCGGGCCAAGGCCTACAAGTCGGCGCGCGGCAAGGGCGGGTTCGTGCGCGCCGAATGGTGGGAAGCCGCCGAAATCGCCGCCGCCGCACACGTTTACACGATCAAGAAGTACGGCCCCGACCGCGTCGCGGGTTTCTCGCCGATCCCGGCCATGTCCATGGTCTCGCATGCGGTCGGCGCCCGGTTCATCTCGCTGATCGGCGGCTCGATGCTGTCGTTCTACGACTGGTACGCCGACCTACCCGTGGCCTCCCCGCAGGTCTTCGGCGACCAGACCGACGTGCCCGAGTCCGCCGACTGGTTCGACGCCGGCTACCTGATCATGTGGGGCTCCAATGTCCCGGTCACCCGAACCCCGGACGCGCACTACATGACCGAGGCCCGCTACCGCGGCCAGAAGGTCGTGGTGGTCTCCCCCGACTACGCCGACAACACCAAGTTCGCCGACGAATGGGTGCCCGCGCGCCCGGGTACGGACGCCGCCCTGGCCATGGCCATGGGTCACGTGGTGCTGCGAGAGTTCTTCGTGGACAAGCAGACTCCGTACTTCAACGACTACGTCAAGCGCTACACCGATCTGCCGTACCTGGTGGTGCTGGACGAGCACGAGGGCGGCTGGTCCACCGACGGCGACTACAGCGGTCACACCTTCACGCCCGGCAAGTTCCTCACCGCCGCCGATCTCGGCCGCACCGGCGAGGGCGTCGAGCACCAGACGGTGCTGCTGGACGCGGACGGTGGTCCGCAGGTGCCCAATGGCTCTCTCGGCCACCGCTTCAACGAGGCGGGCAAGGGGCGCTGGAACCTGGATCTGGGGGACATCGATCCCCTGCTGACCCTGCACGGGCGCACCGATGATGTTGCGGCCGTGCAGTTCCCCCGCTTCGACGGGCCGCCGGGTGGGTCCGAGGGCGGTGTCCTCACCCGTGGCGTGCCGACCACCGTCATCGCGGGACGACGGGTGACGACGGTGTTCGACCTGCTGCTGGCGCAGTACGGCGTAGCCCGGTCCGGTCTGCCCGGCAGCTGGCCGACCGGCTATGACGATGCGACCCAGCCGTACACTCCCGCCTGGCAGGAGTCGATCACCGGCGTCCCCGCCCAGCAGGCCGAACGCCTCGGCCGCGAATTCGCCGACAATGCCGAGCGTTCCAAGGGCCGGTCCATGATCCTCATGGGCGCGGGCACCAACCACTGGTTCCACTCCGACCAGATCTACCGCTCCTTCTTCACCCTGACCCTGCTCACCGGCTGCCAGGGCGTGAACGGCGGCGGCTGGGCGCATTACGTGGGCCAGGAGAAGTGCCGTCCGGTGACCGGCTGGGCCACACTGGCTTTTGCCTCGGACTGGCAGCGGCCGCCGCGGCAGATGCAGGGCACCGTGTTCTGGTACCTGGCCAACAACCAGTGGCGCTACGACCCGTTCACCTCCGAGTCGTTCGCCTCACCGTTGAGCAAGGGCACCTTCTCCGGGCGCACGGCGGCCGACAATATCGCGCTCGCAACACGTCTGGGCTGGATGCCGTCGTATCCGACGCTCAACCGCAATCCCCTCGATCTCGTCGACGAGGCCGAGCAGGCGGGCAGGACGCCCGCGGATTACGTGGTGGACGGCCTGAAGTCGGGCGATCTCCGCTTCGCCTGCGAGGATCCCGACGCGCCCGAGAACTTCCCGCGGGTGCTGACGGTGTGGCGCGCCAACCTGCTGGGTTCCTCCGGCAAGGGCAACGAGTACTTCCACAGGCACCTGCTCGGCGCGGACTCCAACCTGCAGACCACCGAGACCACCGGGGTGCGCCCGCAGGAGCTGGAATGGCGCGACGAGGCCGCCACCGGCAAGCTGGATCTGCTGATGTCGATGGACTTCCGCATGACGTCCACGACCCTGTTCTCCGACATCGTGTTCCCGGCCGCCACCTGGTACGAGAAGCACGACCTGTCCTCCACCGACATGCACCCGTTCGTGCACGCCTTCTCCCCGGCCATCTCCCCGCCGTGGGAGGCCAAGACCGATTTCGAGGCCTTCCACCGCATTGCCCGCGGGTTCTCCTGGCTGGCGGAGAAGCATCTGGGCGTGCGCCGGGACCTGGTCGCGGTGCCGCTGCAGCACGACACCGCCGACGCGCTGGCGCAGGCCGGCGGGCGGGTGCTGGACTGGAAGCACGGCGAATGCGAGCCCGTTCCGGGTGTCACCATGCCGAAACTCGTTGTCGTCGAACGTGACTACCCGAATGTCGCGGACAAGATGGCCGCGCTCGGGCCGTTGGTCGAAACGCTGGGACTCACCACCAAGGGTGTCACCACTCTGCCCGATATCGAGGTAGATTACCTGCGCGGCGTCAACGGCACTGTGGTTTCCGGTGTCGCGCAGGGCCGTCCGTCCCTGGCCAAGGACACCCACGCGGCCGAGGCGATCCTGGCACTGTCCGGCACCACCAACGGCCGGCTCGCGGTGGAAGGGTTCCATGCGCTGGAACGGCGCACCGGAACCGAGCTGGCCGACCTGGCTGCCGAACACGAGGGAAAGCGAATCACCTTCGCCGACACGCAGGCCCGGCCCGTTCCGGTGATCACCTCACCGGAATGGTCCGGGAGCGAGACGGGCGGACGCCGGTATTCGCCGTTCACCATCAATGTGGAGCGGTCCAAGCCCTGGCACACGCTGACCGGGCGGCAGCACTTCTATCTCGATCACGACTGGATGATGGAGCTGGGCGAGCAGCTGCCGATCTATCGGCCGCCGCTGGACATGACCGCGCTGTTCGCCGAGCCGGGCATCGGCAAGGTGAGCGAGAACGGCGTGACCGTGCGGTATCTGACCCCGCACTCGAAGTGGTCGATCCACTCCGCCTACCAGGACAACCTGCACATGCTGACGCTCTCGCGGGGCGGTCAGGCGATCTGGATGTCGGACAAGGACGCCGCGAAAATCGGTGTCGCCGACAATGATTGGATCGAGGCCATCAACCGCAACGGCATCGTGGTGGCCCGCGCGATCGTGTCGCACCGCATGCCCGAGGGCACGGTGTTCATGTACCACGCCCAGGACCGCGCGGTGAACGTGCCGCGCATCGAAGGCACGGCGGATGTCCAGCGAGGCAAGGGTAAACGCGGTGGTATCCACAATGCGCTGACCCGGATCATGATCAAGCCCTCGCACCTCATCGGTGGCTATGCGCAGCAGTCGTTCGCGCTGAACTACCACGGCCCCACCGGAAATCAGCGCGACGAGGTCACCACGATTCGCAAGCGCTCGCAGGAAGTGGAGTACTGATATGCGTGTGATGGCGCAACTGGCCATGGTCATGAACCTGGACAAGTGCATCGGCTGCCACACCTGCAGCGTCACCTGCAAGCAGGCCTGGACCAACCGTTCCGGCACCGAGTACGTGTGGTTCAACAATGTGGAAACCCGTCCGGGACAGGGTTATCCGCGTCGCTACGAGGACCAGGAGAAGTGGAAGGGCGGCTGGACCCTCGACAGGAAGGGCCGGCTGACCCTCAAGTCCGGGTCGCGGATGAAGCGGCTGCTCAATATCTTCGCCAACCCGGATCTGCCCACGGTGTCGGACTACTACGACCCGTGGAGCTACGACTACGACAATCTGCTGTCCGCACCGCAGATGGACACCACGCCGGTGGCGCGGCCCAAGTCGCTGATCACCGGCGAGAACACCAACGTCACCTGGGGCGCGAACTGGGACGACTCGCTGGGGTCGGGCCCGGAGCAGGTGGGTAAGGACCCGTTGCTGGCCAAGCTCTCCGAGCAGGTCAAGCTGGAGTTCGAAGAAACGTTCATGTTCTACCTGCCGCGCATCTGTGAGCACTGCCTCAACCCCTCATGTGCCGCGTCGTGCCCGTCGGGCGCGATCTACAAGCGCGCCGAGGACGGCATCGTGCTCGTCGACCAGGACAAGTGCCGCGGCTGGCGGCAATGCGTCACCGGATGCCCGTACAAGAAGATCTACTTCAACCACAAGACCGGCAAGGCAGAGAAATGCACCTTCTGCTACCCGCGGGTGGAAGTCGGCATCCCCACCGTCTGCTCGGAAACCTGCGTCGGGCGACTGCGCTACATCGGGGTCATGCTCTACGACGCCGACAAGGTCCTCGAGGCCGCCTCGGTGGAGAACGACCAGGACCTCTATCCCGCCCAGCTGGGTGTGTTCCTCAACCCGCACGACCCGCGCGTCATCGCCGAGGCCGAACGGGCCGGGATCTCCCCGGAATGGATTCAGGCCGCTCAGGATTCACCGGTCTACAAGCTGATCGTGGACTACCAGATCGCGTTGCCGCTGCATCCGGAATACCGGACCATGCCCATGGTCTGGTACGTGCCGCCGCTGTCGCCGGTGGTGGACACCCTCACCCAGACCGGGCACGACGGGGAGAACCACAACAACCTCTTCGGCGCCATCGACGCCCTGCGTATTCCGCTGGAGTACTTGGCCGAGTTGTTCACCGCCGGTGAGATCGGCCCGGTCCGTGCCTCGTTGCAGCGGCTCGCCGGGATGCGGTCGTTCATGCGCTCGATCAACCTCGGCCAGGAACCCGACCTGTCCATCCCCGACGCCGTCGGCCTCGAGCCCGAAGAGATCGAGGCCATGTACCGGCTGCTGGCCATCGCGAAGTACGAACACCGGTACGTGATCCCGTCCGGCGCGACTTCCCGTGCCCACGAACTGGATTCCCTCGCCACGGGATGCTCGCTCGACACCGACGGCGGCCCCGGCATGACGGCCTTCGACTACATGGCCGACAAATTCCACCTCACCGACACCAACGATGCCTCCCCCGACCAGAAATCCAACCGCATCAACCTGTTGAACTGGGATGGCAGGAGCACGAAAGGCTTGGTGCCCACCGCAACCGGCACCAATGGCTCCGGTGCCCATGGCCATGGCGGAAACGGAGCGAACGGCAGCGGCGCCGGCGTATCCACCGCCACGTCCGGAAACGGCAACGGAAACGGCAATGGCCACCATGGTTCCGGTGTCGACGGCGTCAGCAACGGCGCTGCCGCCGCCGAGCCGGAACCCACCGGAGCCACACGATGAGCCTGCTGAAACCGCGACGGCGCACCGAACCCGCCGTCACCGCGCACGAAGAGAATCGGCGGCAGGCCTGGCGGCTGAATGCGCTGTCGCTCGACTACCCGCACCCGCGCACGCGCGCCATGATCGACGAACTCGATACCGCCGCAACGGAATCCACCGGAGCCCCGCGATGAGCCTGCTGAAACTGCGGCGACGGCCCGAACCCGCCGTCGCCATGAGCGAACGCGATCGGCGACTGGTGTGGCGGCTGGGCGCGCTGCTGCTCGACTATCCGAGCGCGCAGACCCTGGCCATGCTCGACGAACTCGACGCCGCCGCAGCGGAATTGCCGGACGCGGTCCGTCCGCTGCTGGCCGAGTTCCTCGCGTACCTGCGCACCGGCGATGCGATCGCGCTGGCCCAGGAGTATGTCGAGACCTTCGACATGCGCCGCCGGGCCAGCCTGCACCTGACCTTCTACGCCTACGGGGACACCCGCAAGCGCGGGATGGCGCTGCTGCGGTTCAAGCACGCCTACCGGCATGCCGGGGTCGAACTCGGCGACGAGGAACTGCCCGACCACCTGCCCGTGCTGCTCGAATTCGCCGCCACCGTCGATCCCGTCGGCGGCGAACGACTGCTGGGCGAACACGTCCCGGTGCTGGAACTGCTGCGGTTGTCGCTTTCCGACAGCGGATCTCCTTACGCCGGGGTGCTGGCGTCGGTGGTGGCGACCCTGCCACCGGTCACCACCGCCGACCGCCGGCGTATCGCCGAACTCGCCGCCCAGGGCCCGCCCGAAGAGGAAGTCGGATTGGAGCCCTTCGCCATGGACCCGCTCGCCTTCACCGGATCGGAGGCCCGCCGATGAGCTCCGCGCTCTGGCTGACGCTGCCCTACATCGCGTTCACGTCGTTCGTGCTCGGGCACCTGTGGCGCTATCGCACCGATCAATTCGGCTGGACCACACGGTCTTCACAGGTCTACGAGTCGCGGCTGCTGCGCCTGGGCAGCCCGCTGTTCCACTTCGGCATGCTCGGGGTGATCGGCGGGCACGTGCTCGGCGTGCTCATCCCGCAGTCCTGGACCGACGCCGTCGGCATCTCCGAGGAGACCTATCACGTGGTCGCCGTCTCCGCGGGATCGGTTGCGGGCGTGGCGGTCATCGCCGGGATCGGCATCCTGCTCTACCGCCGCGTCACCGTCCCCGCCGTCCGTCAGGCCACCACCACCAATGACAAGGTGATGTACATCCTGCTGGCCGCCGCCCTGATCACCGGTCTGCTCAACACCGTCGGCAGCAACCTGCTCTGGGGTACCTACAACTACCGCGAGACCGTCTCCCCCTGGTTCCGCAGCCTGTTCACCCTGCATCCGCACCCCGACCTCATGGTCGGCACCCCCTGGACCTTCCAGGCGCACGGCCTGATCGTGTTGTCGCTCATCGCCTTCTGGCCCTACACCCGCCTGGTCCACATGTTCTCCGCGCCCATCGGCTACCTGGTCCGCCCGTACGTGGTGTACCGCGCGAAGCCGAACAAGTCCGCGGACAAGACCCGCTACGCCCGCGCCTGGGATACCCCCGCCATTCCGCGGCGCTGAGACACCGGGCGTACATCGATTTATCGATGGCGCCCGGTCCCGGCCGGTGTTATGGTTCGGCGCGGCCGAGCCGAACGGTTGGGCTCGAATTGTCTTCGGGGGAAACCATGTTCAATTGGTATGTGGGCCTGCTCGCGCTCAGTGGCGTGATCATGCTGGCGCTGGCGGTGGTGCGACAGGGGCAGAGCAGCGCCTCACGCTCGATCAACGGCATTTTCGGCGCGGTCTATCTCGGCTACGCCTTCTATCTCGCCTTCCTTTTCGACGGCGGCTCCTACCTCATCTTCTTCCAGGCGTTCATTCTGCCGGTCGTGATGGTGGTCAATTTCTTCCGCAATCGCACACCGAAGCCGAAACTCACCGAAACGCAGAAGGCCTGGCGCGAGTATCAGCGCTCCGCCGGGCAGCAATAGGCTCGCCGGGCGACAATAGCGCGGTGTTCTCGAAGAAGACCGCGCCCGAGCGGGTTACGCCACCGGCCACGCCCTGCCCCGACTGCGGGGAACGCCGCGTGACGCTCAGCGGGAATATGGATACGTATCTGATCCAGCGCAATGGCGGGCGGGCCCTGACGGACCTGCTCGCCCTGCTCTGCCTGGGATGCGGACGGGTGTTCTTCTACGCCGAGCGGCTCGACAAGGTGCGGGCCGCGATGAAGTCGACGACGTCCTGAGTGCGCGAGTCGGGCTGCTCCCGCGCTGCGCGCGTCAGGCGAGCCAGAGCCTCGTCGAGGCGGGAGCTCGGGCCCTGCTCGGCGAGCAGCACGGCGATGGCCTCCCAAGTGGCGACGGTCGGATTCGGTTGCGACAGCAGCTCTTCGAGATAGCTGTCCGGGTCGAGCAGGCGCAGCGCGCGGCGGGCGTGGGCGTGGACGCGCCGGGGCAGCTCTGCGCGAATCAGGTCGATATCGCCGGGCTGGACGTGACCCGGCTGGTCGGGGTCGAGGCGCACCGACCACAGCTGGTCCGGGTCCTCGGGTAGGCCCTCGCCCGGGAGCAGGCCGGGCCCCGCCGCGGCCTCGATCGCGAGCGGTGCAAGGCCCAGGCGTTCGTTGCGCCAGTTGCGGAATTCCCACCACGCGGTCGGGGTCGCCCAGGCGCCCAGCCCGAATCGGAGCATCTGCTGTCCACCGGTGAACGTTCGGAATGTCCGCGTCCGCGCCACGGTGGCCGTACCGCCGGGCATCCCCCGCACCCAGGTCGGCTCGGCCCCCTCAAACCCATACGGCTGCAGCAGTTTTCCCGTATCGCGCATCAAGCGGCGCAGCGCCGACTCCGGTTTGACCATCCACGCAGACTAGCCGCGCGAACCGACAGGATCCCGCACCTCGCGATCCGCCCAGGATGCCGCGCGTCGCCCGGACACGCCGCGCAGCAACGCCGAACATGCCGCGCAGGCACACCGGGTGTGCCTGCGCGGTCAGATCGTCCGGACGAGCGACGGGACCGTCAGTGGCCGGACCAGATGTCGTTCACCGTGGCCGCGTAACCGTCGTTGTTGGTCAGGGGCTGCAGGCCGAGGGCGGTGTCGATGGTGCGGAGCAAGCCGTACTGGTCGGTGCGCTGGGAGCTGGTGTAGCCGGGCTTCACGGAGTTCTGCGAGCCGAGCACGATGGTCGGGACCCGGTTCGGGAACAGCGGGCCGAACGCCTTGGTGGCGCCCTCGTCGAAGGTCACGATCAGCAGGGAGCGCTGCTGCTTCCAGGCCGGGGAGTTGAGGATCGCAGGCAGGGTGGCGCCCAGCCAGCTGTCACCCGAGGCGACGCCGCAGCCCTCCATGTTGTGGCATTCGTTGGCGGCGAACCACACGAAGTTCGGGGTGGTGGCGGCGGATTGCAGGTCGGTCGTCATCTGCGTGAGCGGCTGCAGGTGCGCCGCACAGTAGGACTGGTTGGACTTCATGTTCTGGAAGTACAAGAACGGCAGGTCATCCGGGTAGTACTGATCGTGCGAGGACTGGTCGCAATTGCCGTTGGCGTCCTCGGCGTAGCCCTTCCAGCTCTTGTGCGCCGCGTCCGCGCTGTTGCCGATGTGGCGCGCGTCGATGGTCGTCGCGCCCACGCTGTTGTCGACCAGCCCGTACAGTCCGCCCGCCGCCAGCGCGACATAGTTCGGATCGCTCGGATGCGTCGTGGCGTAGGACTGACTCAGTGTCGCGCCCTGCGACCGCAGGCCGTTGATGTAGGGGGCCTGGGGATTTCCGATGATGCCGGTGAGGCCGTCGTAGTCCTGGTTCTCCAGGTAGACCATGAAGACGTGGTCGTAACCCGGCACCGTGGTGGCGGGTGCGGTGAGCTTCGGTGCGGGCAGTGCGGCGCCGATGGTGAACGACAGGTTGTCGGCGTAGCCGTCGTTGGTGTCGCCGTAGGTCCAACCGAAGTTCAGCTGGATCTTCACCGCGCGCGTACCCTTCGGCAGGGTGCCCTTCGTATCACGCTGCAGCAGACCGGTTTTCAGGCCGCGATCGATGCTGCTCACGTCGTCGCACTCGGCGGAGCCGAGCTCGGACCCCGATGCGCTGAGGAACGTCGCCGTCATGTTGACCCGATCGTCCTGGGCACCGAATCCGCCCAGCCAGCCATTGAGATCGAAGCTCACGCCACCCTGGTCGATGGCCGCACCCGCGGCCGAGACGCTGATGGTCTGATCCATCTCGGCATTACCGGTGCCGCCGCCGGCGAAGAACTTCGAACCCCGGTTCGACGGACCCGGCGAGGACGCGTCCGGCCATCCGGACTGTCCGTAGCACACCGCATTCGGCTCACCCTTGCCGATGGTCCAGCCCGGCAGCGTCATGCCGTCCAGCCCCTTCGGCGAGCACTGTGCCACCGCCTCGGCATCGCCATCCACGATCAGGTTCGGGCTGGTGACCGCGGCATGCGCCACGGACGGCGTGACCGCGGAGCCTCCCAAGACGGCCAGTGCGGCCGCAGCCGTGATAGCGAATAATTTGCCGTGGCCGTTTCCAACGCCTTTGTGGCGCATACATGTTCCTTTGCGGGTCGTTACCGAAGTGCGCCCCGAATGGAACAGGTTCTAGGTGTCGGATCACCGCTCTGCCCATGGCCGGGCGGTGAACACCACCCGGCTTTTGGACGGACGACCAGCAATGGGGAAGGTTGTGCCGCAAGGAACGTCGGCCAGCAAGTACAGCTATCGACAAGCAACAGGTCGAGCGTGGACTAGATGTATTGACCGGAGACGTTGATAAATCGAGTGCCTCACTCACCGTGGCCATTCACGGGTCTTGCTGTCGCTGGGGGGATGCCGATCTCGTCAATGTCATGGCCGCTGCAGGCAATCTTGGTTGCACTGGCGTGCTCGATACGGGACACGAGGAACCACCGCATATCGCTGCGTAGCCTGCACCACCCGATCAGGTACCAATGGCCGTTCGTGGAGCCGAACATCACCGGTTCGACGTCGCGGGTGGTCTTGCTGCCGTCCCGCGAGGTGTAGCGGATACGCACCACCCGTTGCTCGGCCATCGCTTCCTCCAGCGCTGACTTGATCGCGCGCGGAGCAGGAGGCGCGTTCACCCAGACGCGACTGGCCAGCTCATCGGCCTTCGTCCGGGTCTGTGGATCGAGTACGTCCATAATCTTCCGAACGCCGGCCAAGGCGAGATCGGCGTAGGGGGCATCGGGTGCAGCAGAGACTGCCGCGAGTAGTGCCACTGCCTGCACAGGGGTCAGGCTGACCGGTGGCAGGGTGCCTCGGGCGACTAGCCCGTAGCCACCGCCGGGGCCCGGGCGCGACCAGATCGGCGCGCCACTGTTCTCGAGTGCGGTGAGGTCTCTCTTGACCGTCCGCACGGACACGCCGAACTCTTTTGCCAGTCGCTCAGCAGTGCATCCACGCGGTCCGCTGCGTCGCAGCATCTCGGACAGGGCGTGGAGTCGCTCCGCCCTCTTCATCTCCCGCCCCGGCAAAAAATCATGCCAAAAATGGTGACATACCCTTGTCCGCGAGGCTCGAGAGCATCGTGGTGTGACGAACAACGCGAGCCGCCCGACCATAATCCTGATCGCTGGCCATTGGCTAGGGGCTTGGGCATGGGACGAGGTGCTGGAACACCTGCCCGCTGACGGCTGGCGAACCATCCCGATGACGCTTCCCGGCCTCGATGAGCGGGACCCCAAGCGGACGTCCAGGACGCTCGATGACCAGGCGACGGCGATCGAGCAGACTATGACCCAGGCTGATGCTTCCGAGGCCCAGCCGGTAGTCATCGTGGCGCACAGCGGAGCCAACGCGCCGGTAAGCCTTGTGCTCGATCAGCATCCTGAACTTGTCCGCCGAGTGGTGTGGGTCGATAGCGGGCCCGTCGCGTCCGGCAGTATCTTCGCCCCGGATGCGCCCGAGGATCTGGACGAGTTTCCCCTGCCGCCCTTCGACGCGCTCGGGGAGCAGGCCAGCCTTGAGGGCCTGAGCACGGAGGCTCTCGAGCGCTTTCGAGCCAGGGCCGTTCCAGAACCCGGTCCCGTGCTACGCCAGCAAGTGGAGCTCACCAACGATGCGCGTCTGGCGGTCCCGACCACTCTGGTGTGCTGCTCGATCCCGAGCGCGCAGATAATGGAGCTGGCCAACTCGGGTCATCCCATGTTCGCCGAGGTGTCAAACCTCGACCATGTTGACCTCATCGACCTCCCGACCGGGCATTGGCCCATGTGGAGCCGCCCCGGCGACCTCGCCCACATCCTCGCCGCAGCAGCGACTTCCCCAGCTGACTGAACCGCAGACAGACCTGAAGAGGGCCAGCCGAAGCGGCTGGCCCTCTTCAATTCCCAAAGATCTCATGACACACCCCAATGCCGCGCTCACCCAAGACATCGCCTCGAGGTTGCCCGTCTCGTCGTAGAGGAGGGGTGGCAGATCAGCGAGGTCGCCGCCCGTTTCCAGGTGTCCTGGCCGACCGTGAAGCGCTGGGTCGATCGCTACCTCGCCGGTGAGCCGATGCACGATCGCTCCTCGCGACCGAGAACATCGCCGAACAAGACGGGCAAGGCCGTGACGAAGCGATGTGTGAGCCTGCGGATGCGGCTGCGCGAAGGCCCGGTTCAACTCGCGAGCAGGCTTGGCGTCGCCCCGTCGACGGCTCATCGCATCCTGTGCTCGGCCCGTCTGAATCGGCTGTCCTATATAGACAGGGCGACCGGTGAGCCAATTCGCCGGTATGAGCACGACCACCCGGGATCGCTCGTCCACATGGACGTGAAGAAGCTCGGGAACATCCCCGACGGCGGTGGCAACGTCCCCGGGCAGTACAACTAGACCTTCGCGCGGGTGTCCCGCTTCGAGCGGGCGAAGTTCCGCATGATGGGCAGGTCGACCCAGTGGTAGAGCAGTGCGGCGAGGGCGGTGGACACGACCAGGCACAGCAGGGAGAAGCCGGCCCAGCCGAGGATGCCGAATTCCCTGCCGCCGATCAGGTATCGGGTGACCAGGACCATGACCGGGAACTGGATGAGGTAGAAGGCGAAGGAGACATTGCCGAGCCACACCATGCGCGGGTGGGAGTTGAGGCCGCGGATGCCGGCCAGGTCCCGGGCGGCCATGGTGGCCACCACCGCCGTCATCGGGGGCAGCAGCAGCACCGACATCTTGTAGTTCACCGGCACCACCCAGGTCGCCGCGTACGCGACGGTCAGCGCGACCAGCGGCCAGGCGAGATTGGTGTTGCGCCAACGACCTTCGAGCACCATGCGGGCCGCCAGCACACCGAGGAAGAACTCCGGCAGGCGCGACAGCGGGAAGGTGTAGCTGAGCCAGTACGACGGGGACACCGGGATGTCGGGCTGCTGGAACCAGGCCGGGGAGGCGTGCAGTTCGTAGTGCGGCGACGCGTTGCCCGGAACCAGCCGCGGCGCAAAGGCATTCGCGATGCCCTTCGGACCGTCCACCCACAGGAAGTACGAGGTGTGCAGCAGGGCGATGCCCAGCATCAGCAGGCCCGCGGCCAGCAGCAGGCGGCGGGTCGGGATCCGCATGACCAGCGGCAGCAGCAGCGGAAAACTCAGGTAGAACAGCACTTCCGCGGCCAGCGACCAGGACGGGACGTTTAGCCCGCCGACCGTGGTCCACTTCGGCACCCAGGTGTGCACCAGCAGCAGGTTCGGCACCCACACCACCGCGCGGTGCAGGGGCACGCTCGCCACCACGATGAAGGCGGCGGCGGCCAACAGATGCGTCGGATAGATCTTGAGCACCCGCCGCCGGTAGAAGGCGCGCACCGACATGCCCGGCCGGAACGACCAGTAGATGATGAAACCGGACAGCACGAAGAAGAACGTGACGCCCGCGGCCCCGAGCTGCATCGGGATCCACTCGTGGATGTGGCGGAACAGCGCCGACTTCTGGAACGGGTAGACCGGCAGGAACACCAAGGCGTGCAACACGAATACCGCGAATGCCGCCCACCACCGCGCGCCGGTCAGCGAGGGCAGCGCGGGCCGCTCCCGCCGGGCGCGCTCGGCGACGGACTCGGTGAGACCCTTCGTCCGGACCGGCTCGGCCGTCAGGACCGGTTCGGCGGCCCGCGTGGCCTGGGCGGGCTGGAGGAGCTGGGTGGTGTACTGCTCCACCGCGAGCGCGGCGGAGGCCTCGCGCGGGGCGACTTCGGGCGGGCGGGTCATCGTGCGTACCTCTCGTACAGTGCGTTTGCTACCACGGCGTCGCCCTGCGGAGCGGGGTGGAACGGCAGCCCGGCGATATTGACTTTCGGGTCGAACACTCCGTTGACCCACTGCTGCGGCGTGCACAGCCCATGCCCGGCGGTGAGCGCGCGGGCGTCGAGGTATTCCAGGTTCAGCTGCGCGGCGGCTTCCCGCTCGGCCTGGTCGATGCGATTGAGGTACTCGACGACCGTGCGGCCGCGCGGCTGGGTGGCCGGGACGCCGGCGATGTCGAAGCAGATGGCGTCCTGGTCGGGCCGGAACAGCTCCGGGTAGCCGACGATCACGATGTGCGCGTTCGGGGCGTAGTACCGGATGTAGGTGATGACCTTGCTGATGCGGGAGGCGTACTCGGCGCCGGTCACGTTCTGCGGGTCGGTCATTCGGCCGGCGGCCACCGCGTCGGGACCGCAGCCGCCGACGACGTCGTAGAAGCAGCGCTCGATCGAGCTCCACGGGGACTGCGGGGCGCCACCCCAGACGTCGTTGAGGCCGAACTGCACCGTCACCAGCTTGGTTTTCGGGCCGAACGAGCCCGCCTTGTCGGCGTTGGCGGCCTGGACCTTCAGGGTGTATCCGTCCCCGGTGTCGAGCGACGCGCCCGGACACGACTGGTTCCACATCCGATCGGTGCCCTGCACGCCCATCAGTGCGCCCAGCTGCACCGGCCACGCGGTGTCGCCGTGATCGCACTTCTTCTCCTGGGACAGCGGGTTCCAGCCGTTGGCCGTGAACGAGTCGCCCAGGATGACGAGTTCCTTACCCTGCGGAACCGAATCCGCTTGCGCCCCCGATGTTCCCGTCATGGCCGCGGCGAACGCGACCACCGCGGCACACAGCCACCGACCGTTGATTCCCGACACGTGTGTACTCCGGTTTCGTCAGTAGCCTGCGCGGGGCTCGAACCCGGGGGCGTCCAGGGTCGGCGGCGCGGGCTTGGGCGCCTGCTGGGTCTGCGGCGCGGGCTTGGGCGCAACCGGTTGCGCCGCAGGCGCTTCGGGCGCTGCGGGGGCCGCCGGCTGCGGGGCGGGTGCTTCGGTCGCGACCTCCGGGGCCGCGGCAGGCGCAGGGGCCGCGCTCGGCGCCGGGGCAGCGCTGCTCGCGGGAGCGGCCGAACTGCTCACGACGGCAGCGGTGGTGCTCGCCGGGGTGGTGGGCGTGTCGGCGGTCTTGTCGCTTCCGCACGCCGCCAGCGCGCCGATCAGCACGACCCCGCCGATGGCGGCCACCGCGGTGCGTGCGCCTGGGATACGGAACTTCATGAAACCCTCGAATCGCAAATTGAACGGTGGACTTTTCACTTTTGCGCGGAGTGTACAAGAGTCCCCGACGGCCGGGGTGCGGCATTCAGCAAACCGCAAAACCCCTGGACAATCGGGAAACTCGACGAGGAGGCCATCGATGGTCAACGGTCCGATCGACGGAGTCTCGATGGCATCAGTGCCCGTATCGGTCGTAGATGGCATTGGCGACCACGGCGTCACCCTGGCTCGACGGATGGAAGAACAGGCCGTCGAGATCGGTCCGTGGATCGAACACGCCATTCAGCCAGGGCTGCGACGAGCAGAGCCCATGACCGGTGGTGAGCGCGCGGGAATCCAGGAACTCGATGCCGAGCAGCTGGGCGGCTTCCCGCTGCGCCTGGTCGATGCGGTCGAAGTACTCCACCACCGCGCGACCGCGCGACTGGATGAACGGCGCGACGCCGCCGATGCTGAGACAGACCGTGCTGCTGCCCGGGGTGAACAACTCCGGATAGCCGACGAACACGATGCGGGCGTTCGGTGCGTAGTACCTGATGTAGGTCACCGCATTGCTCATGCGCTTGGCCATCAACGCCCCGGACACACCGTTGTAGTCGGGCATCCGGCCCTGGTCGATCGACTCCGGATCGCAGCCGTCGACCAGGTTGAACACGCAGCCCTGCAACGACTTCCAGAGCGTCTGGTCGTTCTTGCCCCACTTGTCGTTGAGCCCGAACTGCAGTGTGACGACCTTGGTATTCGGCCCGAAAGCGCCTGCCTTGTCCGCTTTCTGGGCCTCCTGGGCCAGGCTCCACCCCGGGCCGCTGTCGATCGACGCGCCCGGGCAGGAGGGATCGGCCATCTCGTCGGTCCCGTACACGCCCATGAGCCGGCCCAGCTGCACCGGCCAGGCCGTCCGGCCGTGGCGCAGGCAGCTGTTGCTCTCGTCGAAGAAGTCCCAGGCGTTCGCGGAGAACGAATCACCCAGCACTACCAGCTCTTTGCCCGCGGGGGCGGCGTCCGGCGAGGCCGGATCCGCGTTCGCCGCGGCCACGGTCGACACCGAGGCCGCGAGCGCTACCGCGGCAGCACACAGCCACCGCCCGCCATTACCCAGCACGAACCTGTCCAGCCTTCTCAGTAACCCGCACGCGGCTCGAATCCGGGCGCGTCCAGGGTCGGCGGCGCGGGCTTCTGCTGCTGCTGCGTCTGCGGCGCAGGCTTGGGTGCGGCCGGCTGCGGCGCGACCGGTTGCGGCGCGACGACCTCCGGCGCGACGGGCTGCGGCGCGGCCGGTTCCGTGGCCGCCGGTTGCGGCGCGGGGGCCTCGGTGGTCGGCGCGGGCGCGACGGTCGTCGGTGCGGGGGCGGCTGTGGAGCTCACCGATGTGGCGGCGGTGCTGGTGGCACCGCCCGGCGAACTGTCGGACGACTTGTCGCTGCCGCACCCGGCAATGCCCGCGATCAGCAGCCCCCCGCCGATCACGGCCGCGGCGACACGGACGGCAAACACCCCCACCGGTGTTGAAGACTTCATGGGTACCTCGAATTCAGGATCTGAAGTGACGTCTATTCACTTCAGCGGGGAGTGTACAAAACGCGTTCACCCCGCCCACCCCGATTCGGGAAACTGCCCCCAACTTCCGGGGCACCGAATCCGATAATCCCTGGTCAAGCCCACCTCACTCAGTGAAACACGTTCCAACGGACGGTCACATCGGACCACCTCGCCAGGCCGCCCAGGTTCGCGTATCCAAGCACAGATTCCGGACGGAGGGGCCGCTATCGGCTTCCCCGGCCGAGCGCCCGACCCCACCCGCGCAACCCCACCCGATTTGAAGCAATACCACTTCATATCGAATCTTCACGAACTACAGTGTTCGCAAATCGATACTCTCCCGCCAAGGAGGACCAATAGTGAACATTGCCAAGCGTTTTGGTGCAGCAGCCATCGTCTCGATCGCACTCGCGTCGGCCGCGCCCGCCGCCACAGCAGCGGCAGCACCCGCTCCCGCCCCCGTCGTCGCGACCCCGGTGGCCACCACCGGCTCAGCCCTCACCGACGTGCTGACCGCACCGATCCTCTTCCCCCTGGGCTTCCTGGTCCTGGTCTTCTGCGGCGGCGACCCCCAGCCCACCTGCCCCATGGCGCAGATCTACAGCAACGCCGCGACCGGCTCCGGCGTCCACTGACACGAACACGACGAGGCTGCATCGACGCGGCCGGCTCACGAAATGCCCGCCGCGTCACCGCATTCTCACCGCCGACGACTCCCGGCTACCGGCGCTCAGGACAGCACGACACCATCGAAAGCCTTTGACAACCGAGGCTGTTCGCGGATCTCGACAGTTGCGGCTAGCGGCAGCAGTTCGGGTCGAGGACGACGCACAGGGCGGCGAGGGAGTCGCGCTGGGCGCGGTGGTAGGTGTTCATGCCGCGGCGTTCGGACTCGATCAGGCCGGCCTTCTTCAGCTGGCCGAGGTGGTGGCTGACGGTGGATTCGGCGAGGGTGACGGCCGCGGCCAGGTCGCCGGTGTTCTCTTCACCGAGGGGGCTGGCGAGGAGGAGGGACAGGAGTTTCACGCGGGCCGGGTCGGCAATGGCCTTGAGGCGCAGGGCGATTTCCAGGGCGGCGGCGTCGCCGACCGGACCGGCGGCGACGGGGGCGCAGCAGACCGGGGCGGACATGTCGATCACGGGCAGCGCCTTGGGCATGCGAACCAGGTTACCTACCTTCTTGACATATGTCGAAATAGTGGCGCAGACTCGTCACACCAGTTCTTCGACATATGTCTCACAAGTGGAGGTACGGTCTCATGTCTCGTGTTCAGCTCGCTCTCAACGTCGACAACATCGACCAGGCGGTGGCGTTCTATTCGACCCTGTTCCAGGCCGAGCCCGCCAAGCGCAAGCCCGGTTACGCGAATTTCGCCATCGCCGAGCCGCCGCTCAAGCTGGTACTGATCGAGAATCCGGGGCACGGCGGCAGCCTCAACCACCTCGGGGTCGAGGTCGAGTCCAGTGACCGGGTGCACGCCGAGATCGCGCGACTCTCCGAGGCCGGGATGTTCACCGAGGAGCAGATCGCGACCACCTGTTGCTTCGCCACCCAGGACAAGGTGTGGGTCACCGCGCCCGACGCCGAGCGCTGGGAGGTCTACACGGTGCTGGCGGATAGCGAAACCTTCGGCACCGCACCGGTGCCGGCCTCGGGAGCGGTCGCGGACGACGCGCAGGCCATGGCGGTCTGCTGCGGCACCGCGGAGGAAGCCGCCGCCGAAGGGGCCTGCAGCGGCAGCGCGGCCAAGACGGATGCCGTGACCTCCGGGGCATCCTGCTGCGGCTGAGCCCGCACCGGGGTCGTTCACCAGGTGTTCGCTTGCCCACTGATTCGATATCCATCAATATCGACGGGTGTCGAATCGAGTGCTTCCGCTGGCCGTGACCCCACCCGCGTGTGAGGTCACGCCCCTGGTCCGCGAACCGTTGACAGCACAGGCCGCGACGGAGCTGGCGGCCGTGTTCAAGGCGCTGTCGGACCCGGTCCGTTTGCGGCTGCTGTCGGTGATCGCCAGCCACACCGGGCAGGAAGCGTGCGTGTGCGACATCTCCGACGGCTTCGACGTCTCCCAGCCCACCATCTCCCATCACCTGCGGGTATTGCGCGAGGCGGGGCTACTGTCGAGCGAGCGGCGCGGGTCGTGGGTGTACTACCGGGTCGAACCCGCCGCGCTGCACCAGCTTTCGGCACTACTCGACATCGCGCTCCCCGAGGCGGCGGTCCGATGAACACGCTGAGACGACGACTGCTGGCCGAGTTCGTCGGCACCGGTCTGCTGGTGTGCGTAGTGGTCGGTTCCGGGATCGCGGCCCAGCAACTGTCCGCACACGATGTGGGTCTCCAACTGCTGGAGAACTCGACCGCCACGGTGTTCGGACTGGGCATCCTGATCCTCATGCTCGGCCCGGTTTCCGGGGCTCACTTCAATCCCGTTGTCTCGGCAGCGGATTGGTGGGCCGGACGCCGCCGCGGCACCGGGCTGAGCGCCACCGACCTGGCGGCCTACATCGGTGCGCAGATCCCCGGCGGGATCGCGGGGGCGGTGCTGGCCAACATCATGTTCGACCAGCCCGCCGCCCAGATCGCCACCCATCACCGCGTCACCACCGGACACCTGGTCGGCGAAGTCGTCGCCACGGCCGGACTGATCGCGGTCATCTTCGCGCTCGCCCGCACCGGCCGCGCGGCACTCTCGGCCGCGGCCGTCGCCGCCTACATCGGCTCGGCCTACTGGTTCACCAGCTCCACCAGCTTCGCCAACCCGGCCGTTACCGTCGGGCGCGTCTTCTCCGACACCTTCGCCGGAATCGCCCCCGCATCGGTGCCCGCGTTCATCGCCGCCCAAATTCTCGGCGCCGCACTCGGTTTCGGCCTCATCGGCCTGCTCTACCCCGATCCCGTACCGGCGGACGACATCGTCACGCCCCGCAACATCCAGACCTCCTGAAAGGCCCGCCCAGCCGATGACCGCCACACCCAGCGTGCTGTTCGTCTGCGTCCACAATGCCGGACGCTCCCAGATGGCCCAGGGCTTCCTCACCCACCTGGCCGGCGACGCGATCGAGGTCCGGTCGGCCGGGACCGCGCCCGCCGAGACCATCAACCCCGCCGCGGTCGAGGCGATGGCCGAACTCGGCATCGACATCACCGCTCAGACGCCGAAGATCCTCACGCCCGACACCGTGCAGACCTCCACCGTCGTCATCACCATGGGCTGCGGCGACACCTGCCCGTACTTTCCCGGCGTCGACTACCGCGACTGGCAGCTCGACGACCCCGCGGGCAAGGGCGTCGCCGCCGTGCGGCCCATTCGCGATGAAATCCGCACGCGTGTAGAACAACTCATCGGCGAACTGCTGCCGGCCGGTCGGACGGACACCGCTGTCCAGTCCTGAACCGGCCCCGACGACCACCTCTCGACCAGGAGCACCCGCATGACGGCCCCCTACCAACCAGTGGAATCCCCGGCCGTGTGGCACGGCGCGGACCTCGGCGATCCCGCCGAGTGGGCGACAGTGCTCACCGATGCCCAGCGCCGGGAGATCACCGATGCCGCCCGCGCCGCCATCGCCGCGGGCCTGACCGCCGCGACGGTGCGACGCGAGGACTTCCCGCTCCCGGGGCTGGCCGAACCGCTGCGGGAATGGAGTGCCACCCTCGCCCACGGACGCGCCTTCGTCCTCATCCGGCGCTTCCCGCAGGATCTGCTCACACCGGCCGAAACCGAGCTCGCCTATGTGGGTCTCGGGCTGCATCTGGGCACCCCGGTCAGCCAGAACGCCGCGGGCGATCTGCTCGGCCATGTGCGGGACGAGCGCATTGCCCGCGACAGCCCCGCGGTGCGGCTCTACACCACCAACCAGCGTCAGGACTTCCACACCGACGGCTCCGACCTGGTCGGGCTGCTCTGCCTGAATGCCGCGAAATCCGGTGGGGAGAGCCGCATCGCCAGCTCCCTGGCGGTCTACAACCACATCCTCGCCGAGCGACCGGACCTCATCGAGGTCCTGCGGCAACCCTTCCACTGGGACCGCAACGACGAACAATCACCCGGCGAGACACCGTATTTCACGCTGCCCGCGATCCACGACATCAATGGCACACCGCGGATCTTCTACGTCGGCTGGTACATCCGCGACGCCCAGCGTCATCCGGACGTCCCGCCCCTGACCGACCCGCAGCTCGAAGCCATGCGAATGCTCGAGGACACCGCCAACGACCCGCGCTTCTACCTCCCGATGGAGTTCGCCCCCGGCGACGTGCAAATCCTCAACAACGCCAAGATCCTGCACTGCCGGGAGGCGTACACCGACCACGAGGACCTCGAACGGCGGCGGCACCTGCTGCGCCTCTGGCTCACGGCACACGCCTTCGCCACCGTCGAGGATCTCCTCCGCGACGGCATCCCGCCGCGCCGCGACTGACCCGAAGCCACCAGCACGCCTCACGAATTCGCCGCCCGCCCGCTACTGCCGCGAGGTCCACAGATTCCATCCGGACGAGGCCGCCCGACGTCGAGCGAGCATATCCAGATACGGAACGAGCGCGGCGAAATAGCGTTTCGCCTCGCACCGCCCATCGCACGACTCGTGCGATTCCAGCCCGCGCCGCGCGACCTCCAGATTCTGGACGGGATAATCGGGGACCTCATGTGAGATTGGTTGAGGCACTGCTCATCTCCCGCCATTGCGGCGATGCCGACCAGGCTGTTGCCCTGCCGCCACTCGGACTTCGACATAGCCACCACCAACCCGCCGTAGCCGGATCGATCTGCGATGGTCGCGTCCGGTTCCGAGGTCTCCGACCACACAGAACAGAATTGCCGACACACTGAATACGGTCATAAGAGACAAAATCCAAGAATCCCAAGGCATTACGACTCCCTAAATACCGTCCGGTTCGGCGCTATCGCGCGCTGATTTCAGATTTACGCCGATACCATGCGGTGTGGAAGATTTCGAACTGCGATTAGTGGAATTTACTGCGCCACTTCCAATCTGCCTCGCACAATGATTCCAAACTGCACAACAACGGTTAGCGAGGCTACGCACCATGACCGGATCGACCGTCCCCCGTCGGATGCTCGGCCGCGAGCTGAAGCGGCTTCGAGAACACTCGGGGATATCCCCCTCGGCCGCAGCGCGAGCGATCGAAGTGTCGACACAGACACTGTGGCGCATGGAGTCCGGGCAACCGGGCCCCAAGTTGAAGGAACTCTATGTCAACGTCCTGTGCGCGATGTATGGCGCTAGCGACGACGAAACCGCGGCACTGGTAAGCCTGGTCGCAGAAGCGAAGAAACCCGGGTGGTGGCACAGCTACGGCGATGCACTGCCGGCGCATGCCGATCTGTTCCTGGGACTCGAGGGAGCTGCGAAGCGACTGACCACATTTCAGCTCACCCTCGTGCCGGGATTGCTGCAAACGCCCGACTATCGGCGCGCCGTGATCTGGATCGAATTCCCCATGCACCCAACCAAAGACGTCGAGAAACTGGTCGAGGTGCACAGTCGCCGCCAGGCGCGGCTGCACCACGATGCCAACCCGGTCGAGCTTCGGGTACTGCTCGGCGAGTCGGTACTGCACCATCAAGTGGGCGGACCGGCGGTCATTGCCGACCAACTCCGGCACCTCGCGCAAGTCGGAGAGACCGCGAACGTCTCGGTCCGGGTCATCCCGCAGGAAGTCGGCAGCCACCTCGGCCTGATCACCAACTCGTTTGTATTCATGGAGTTTCCTGTCCATCCGACCTCGCGGCTCACCGAGCCACCGGTGGTCTACATGCAGGGATACACAGGAGCGTTGTATCTGGACCAACCGACCGAGATCACGCAGTATCAGGCGGCTTTGGCGCAAATTCAGCGTGTAGCGTTGGGCGAAGAGCGGTCCAGGGACTTGATCCTGGCGACAGCGAGGGAGTACGACGCGTGAGCACCGACCTGTCCAGCGCACAGTGGTTCAAGAGCAGCCACTCCGCGACCCAAGACACGTGTGTAGAGGTCGCGCACCTCGATAGGGAGCGAGTCGCCGTTCGGGACTCCAAGAATCCTGGCCCCGCGCTGGTTTTCGGACCGGTTGAGTGGGATGTATTCACTCGGGCTGTGCAGGGCGGACGGTTCGATCTGTCCTGATAGTCCGCCGCGCGGTCGCAGTGAAGCCGGCGGTGCCCGCCCGGCTGCGCGCAATCGGGATTCCCATTCCCTGGCCGGTTGCCGAGGCATGAGCTGAACCGCCCTGGGCTGGAACGTGTTTCGGTGCCCAGGGCGGGTTCTCGGCTCAGCCCGCGAGCTTCGCCAAGTTCGGGAAGTTGCTCAGCTCCCAGCCGCCGTCCACCACCATGTCGATGCCGGTGATGTAGGAGGCGTCGTCGGAGGCGAGGAACAGGCTGGGGGCGGCGATCTGTTCCGGGGTGGCGGGCGCGCCCATCGGGATGCGGTCCAGGAACATTTGTTTGGCGGGCTCGTAGCCCATGACCGCCGCGACCAGCGGGGTGTCCACCAGGCCGGGGAGGATGGCGTTCACCCGGATACGGAACTGGGCCAGCTCCAGGGCCGCGTTCTTGGTGAACATGACCACGCCCGCCTTGCCGGTGGAGTACGGGCTGCCACCGGGCATGGGCACCCGGGCGTCGAGCGAGGAGATGTTCACGATGGCGCCGCCACCGGTCGACTTCATAAGGCGCGCTTCATGTTTGGTGCAGAGGAAGACGCTCTTCTGAATCAGGTCGATGGTGAAATCCCAGTCGGCCTCGGTGAGGTCGGTGACCGCGCCGATACGGGACGCGCCCGCCACATTGAAGGCCGCGTCGAGACGACCGAAACGGGTTGCGGCGGTGGCGATCCCGGCCTCCACCTGGGCCTCGTCGGTGACGTCGGTGACCACGGGAACGAAGGCGTCGCCGAGTTCGGCGGCCTTCTTCCGGAGACCTGCCTCGTCGATGTCGAGGCCGACAACGTTCGCGCCCTCGGCGATCAGCGCGGCGGCGATGGCCGCGCCGATACCGGAGGCCGCACCGGTGACGACCGTGGCGCGGCCGTCGAATCTACGGGCGTTCATCGGGCACCTGCCCGCAGGAATTCGCCGGTGCGTTCCTTGCCCAGGGTGTCGGCCTTCTCCCCCAGCCCGAAGACGAACTCGCCGTTCACCAGCACCGCGGTAACGGTGTCGTCATTGCGGTTGACCATGCGGGACAGGTTGTCGAACTCCGGAATCGGGTTCTCGGCATAGGCCTCCAGGCTGTCGTCCAGCTTCGCCGGATCGATGATCAGCACATCGGCCCGATCGCCCTCGCGCAGGTGACCGGCATCCAGGTCGTACCAGTCGGCCAGCTCGCCGGACACCCGGTGCACGGCGTGCTCGACGGTCATGAACGGCCGGCCCGCCTGTTGCGCCTTGTGCACACGCGCGAGCAGCCGCAGCCCGAAGTTGTAGAAGGCCATGTTCCGCAGATGCGCGCCGGCGTCCGAGAAGCCCAGCTGCACACTGGGATCCGCGGCCAGCACATCCAGCACCTCGGGCCGGTGATTGGAGATGGTGGTGCGCCAGCGCACCTTGGGCCCGTACTCCACCACCAGATCCAGGAAGGCGTCCACCGGGTGCACGCCGCCGCGATCCACGCCGACCTGACCGAAGGTCTTGCCGATCACGCTCGCATCCGGGCACTCGGTGATCTCGGCGTCGAAGAAGTCCCGATGCCAGACCCGCGGACCCCACTTCTTGTCGTAGTCCTTGCGGAACCAGCGGCGGTAGTTCTCGTCGGCCAGCAGTTCCCGCCGCTCCTCCAGCTGGTTGGACAGGTGCAGGGCCGCTGCGCCGGAGCCGAATTCCTCGAACACCGGCAGATCGATGCCGTCGGAGTACACCTCGAACGGCACCGGCAGATGCTGCCAGCGGAAGTCGCCGCCGAGCCCGTTGATGATCCGGCCCAGCAGCGGAAAGACCTTCACGACACCGGGAATCGCCTTGATGTCGGCCGCCGACAGCAGGCTCACCTTCAGCTTGGGCCGGAAGAAGCCCAGGCTGCTGGCCGCCATGCCGAGCATGCTCTGCGGCTTGGCGACGTCGGGACCGCCCTGCAACGCCCGCTTGCGGTCGCGCAGAATGCGATTCAGCCGCCGCCGCTCCTTGCCGGTGGCATAGGTCGACGGCAGCGTCCGCGACCGGCACACCTCGCCGTCCAGCTTGTCGAACAGCAATTGCTGCGAGGACATGCCGACGAATCCGGCGTCCAGCGCCTCGGTCAGCTTGTGCTCCATGGCCGTCAGCTCGGACTCGGTCGGCTGCACATCCGGATCGGTGGCCCGCTGTAGGCCCAGCTGGGACGCCCGGATATCCGAATGACCGATGAAGGCGGCGACATTCGGGCCCAGCGGCAGCGACTCCAGCGCCGCCACATAGCCGTGCGCGCTGTTCCAGGTCTTCAGCGCGTCCACCGCCTCGACCACGTGCTTGCGCGGAATCGCCTCCACCCGGCCGAACAGGTCACCCGCGTCCGAGCCGCCGACATGCACGGTGGACAGCGAGCACGACCCGAGCAGCAGCGTGGTGACGCCGTGCCGCAGCGACTCCGACAGCGTCGGATCCAGCAGCACCTCCACGTCGTAGTGGGTGTGGATGTCGATCATGCCCGGCATGACCCAGCGTCCGGTCGCGTCGATCACTCGCGCACAGCCGGTCTCGTCCAGCGGCGCGGCCGACACGGTCGCCACCCGGCCGTCCCGGATGCCGAGATTACGGATGGCCGAGGGTGCGCCGGTGCCGTCGAACCAGCGCCCGTTCTTGATGATGGTGTCGTACACAGGAATTCACTTTCCCAGGGTCAGGTCGCGGCGCAGCACCTTGCCGGTGGCATTGCGCGGCAGGGGTTCCGCGGTGACCAGCCAGCGCGCGGGCACCTTGAAATAGGCCAGCTGTCTGGCCACGTGATCACGCAACTCGTCCTCCGACAACGACTCCGGGTCGTCGACCACCACGATCGCGGCGACCTCCTGACCCAGATCCTCGTGCGGGACACCGATCACGGCCGATTCGCGCACCAGCGGGTGCTCGTCGAGGACGTTCTCGATCTCCTGCGGGTAGACGTTCTCCCCACCCCGCAGGATCAGATCCGAACGACGACCGGAAATATAGAGTTTGCCCTCCCGCAGGGTGCCGTAGTCACCGGTGCGCAGCCAACGGTTCTCATCGATCGCGGCCCGGGTCGCTTCCTCGTTGTTCCAGTAGCCGAGCATGACATACGGGCTGCGGATACAGATCTCACCCTCCTCGCCGTCGGGCACCGGCTTACCGTCGGGGTCGCGCACCTCGACCGAGACCCCGACCACCGCACGACCCACGGTCTCGTTGTCGGCGGCCAACTCCGGCGGAGTCGCCACCGTCGCGGCGGTACCGGACTCGGTGCACCCGTAACTGGTGGTCAAACCCTGCAACGCGACCGGGAACCGCTCCCGCAGCCGCTGCACCAACGCCGGAGACGACGGCGCGGAATTGAGCGAGAACGCCGTCAGCGACGACAGGTCATAACGCGAGATGTCCACGCCCAGAATGCGACTCGCCAACGTCGGCACCGCCGCCCAGTTGGTGACCCTCTCCGACTCGACCAGCTTCAACAGCGATTCGGCATCGAACTCACCCGAGGTCGGGAAGATGACCGCGTCACCGGTGGTCAGGCGCGGGATCGACAGGTTGTGCAGGCTCGCGATATGGAACAGCGGCATCGTCGCCAGATAGCGGCGCCCCGCCGGGGAACCGTCCCACCCCTGCCCTCGGAACCCGGCCGCCAACGCGTCCATGAACCGGTGGTAGTCGGCCACGGCGACCATGTTCTGCTGGGTGTGCACCACACCCTTCGGCCGGCCCGTCGTCCCGGAGGTGTAGAGGATGATCGCCGGATCGTCCTCGCCCACCTCGGCACTCGGGTTACCGCCGCCGAACTCCTGGATGAGGGCGGGCAGATCGGATTCCATGGTCAGCACCGGGATCTCGGTGCCGGTCTCGGTGGCCAGCGCGGCCCGCTTGGCGTCG
>NZ_JBSGGG010000050.1:0-34726 GCF_053603795.1 Nocardia sp. NPDC004123 | reverse complement strand
TTCGACTCGGGTCACCACGCCGGTGGCGCGGAGGAGATCGAGGGCATCATCCCGCAGATGCGGGCGCAGCCGGGCATGCCGGTGCGTGGCGCGGTCAACCGTCGTCGCGAGCGGGTCCGCCAGATTCTGCACACACTCCCGCCAAGCGCACAGGAAGCGATCCTGGTGGACATCGGCCAGGTCTCGGATCCGGAGACCGTCGTGCTGGAAGGAGTCGGCTATGCCCGGTGAGCCCTTGGGTCGCCACCTCGCCACCGCTTCGTCGGGTCGCGACTACAAGGGCGAAACGAGGTGACCGGCAATGTCTTTGCATCGTGTTGCCCTCACCGCGCTGAGCATCGTCGGCGTGTTCAAATCGGTGGACCTGCTCTTGCCGCTCATCCTCACAGTCACCGTCGTGACCGTCGCACTGTTGTTGACGATCGACCTCGCTGGGGTCGAGGCGCCGACCCGCCGCGAAGCGTCAACGTTGGAAACGGGCTCCGTGGTGCCCTGACCTGTGCGCGAATCAGCTGGCGCTTGGGACACTGCGCAGCATCCCCGAGCTGAATCGGAACGCGGTGTTCCAGCCCGGTAGGAGTCGGCGGCTTGACCCCGTGTACCAGCCTCAACTACGGTTTTAAATCTATATTAGAAGAAATTTTCTGAGAGCTGGTTCGACGATGAACGCTGAAAGCGATGGCTCGACGTCTCCGTTGCCGGAGCACGAACGGGATGCGGCCCGACAGCTTGCGGTCGGCTTGTACGACGCGCTGGCCGCAGGGGATCGGGAACGGCTGGATGTCCTTCTCCATCCCCGGTTCGAGGGGCGGACCGCCGATGGGATGCCCTTCGAGCTCGGTGGCGTCTACCACGGGCCCGACGCGATGCGGCGTGACTTCTGGGGTCGCATCGCCAAGCACTACACGGCGCGTGCTGTTCCGGCGCAGTTCACTTGGCTCGATGACGGGCGGCTCGCGGTCATCGGCCGGTACACCGGTTACGCCCGGATCGGGAACGGCGAGCTGGACGCGGAATTCATTCACATTCTGACCTTCACGCAGGGCCGGATCAGCGGGCTCGTCCAACTCACCGACACCGAACGATGGAGCCGCGCCCTGACCCCGGACAGCGGCCTGCGTGCAGTCGAGTTCTCGGTGATGGACGGGATCGCCGTGCTGCGGCTCAACCGGCCCCACCAGCGCAATGCGATCGACCAGACGATGGCCGACGATCTGTACGAGGTCGCGCAACGCTGTGCGGCGCGATCGGACCTGCGGGCCCTGGTGATACTGGGCAACGGCCCGGCTTTCACCGTCGGGGGAGACATCACGGTTTTCGCCGACACCGAGCCGCAGGAACTGTCGACAACCCTACGGCGGATGGTGACGCCATACCACGATGCCCTGCGAGTCTTCGCCGAACTACCGGTTCCGATTGTCACCGCCGTGCACGGCTCGGTCGGCGGCGGCGGGCTGGGCATGGTCTATTGCGCTGACATCGCGCTTGCCGCTGACGGCACCAAGTTCGCGACGGGATTCTCGACGCTGGGACTGTCGGGCGATGGGGGCACCTCGTGGTACCTGCCACGCCTGGTCGGACTGCGCCGGGCGCAGGCGCTGTATCAGGGCCGGGTCCTCGATGCGCGCGAAGCCCGCGAGTGGGGCTTGATCTCGGAGGTCGTCGAGGCGGAAAAGCTCGAGGAGATCGCGCTGAACCGGGCCGAGACACTGGCGGCAGGACCGACGCGTGCCTACGCGGAAGTCCGTGCCCTGCTCAGGAATTCCGAGTCCTCGACGCTGCCCGAACAGTTGGCGGCCGAGATCGACGCATTGGCTCGCACCGGCGCGACGGTGGACGCTGCCCGAGCGGTGCGTAGCTTCATCACGAAATCCAAGCCCACCTTCGAGGGCCGGTGACATGACCGGGACGGAGGTGGCACGGACCGAACAGCTTCGGTGCTGGCTGTCGGAACGCACCGAGGTGAACGGTTCGCTGCGGATCGAGCGAGTCGGCTTCGGGCAGTCGAACATCACGAGCCTGATCAGCGATGAGGCGGGCGCCGCCTGGGTGCTGCGCGAGCCGCCGCCGGGTAACCACGACCCGAGTGCGCACAATGTGCTGCGCGAGGCGCGAATCCTGAACGCACTGGCCGACACCGGAATTCCGCTCCCGACCGTGATCGGGACGGATGAGGCCGGTCCCTTCTATGTCATGACCCGAATGGCAGGTGCGCCACTGGAGAAGGAATCGGATGCGGCGGCGCTGAGTCCGGCACAGCGGTTTCAGCTCGGACGACAGGTGATCGAAGTGTTCGCGCGCCTGCACTCCCTCGAGCCGGTGGCTGTGGGGTTGGAGGACCTCGGGCCTGACACCGAATTTCTGCCGCGGCAGATCCGGCGGGCGGCCAGAAACTGGTCGCAGTGGGGCGAGCAGAGCTCTCACGACCGGATCTGGCAGTACGTGCGGTCATTGCTCGAGGCCGAGGCACCGCGGCAGCAGCGGTCGGTGATCACCCACGGGGACTACCGATTGTCCAACCTGCTCGTCGAGTCCGGCAGGATCACCGCCGTCCTCGACTGGGAACTGGCGACACTGGGCGATCCGCTGGCGGACCTGGCCTGGCTGCTCGACGACTGGCGAGGTCCCGGCGAACCGCGGATCATCATGCCCAGCCCGACCCGGGCCGGCGGCTTCCCGAACCGCGATGAGCTCATCGACATGTATTGCGCGGCAACCGGTCTCAATGCCGACTCGATCGGCTACTACCGTGCCTTCTCACACTGGCGGGCGGCGACGCTGCTGCAGGGCGTGCTGTTGCGCCGTCGATCGGGAGCCATGGGCGACCACGGTGCACTCGACCTCGCCGAACTGGACACCACCATCGGCTACCTGCTCGAGGAGGCGGCCGTGTTCATCCACGGAGCCCATCACGGCAGCCGGCGCGCAACCCGAGGAGACCAGCAGTGAAGCCCGAGGACGACTACACGCACCCGGTCGGCGGCGAGTCCAACTTCAACGAATCCATGTACTTCCATTTCCACTCCCCGGGAAATCGGATCAGCGGATTCGTCAGATTGGCCAACCGCCCCAACGAGGGACGTGGCGAGCGGACGGTGTGCATCTATCTTCCGGATGGGAGACTCGCCTTCGGATTCGCGCGGCCCGAGGCGACGACGAACGAGACGATGTCGGGAGCGGGTCTCGAATTCCGTGTCGTCGAACCGTTCGCCATTCTCCGCGCCACCTTCGATGGCGAGGTGAATCTTCTCGACACTCCCGAAATTCTTTCCGACCCACGCAAACTCGCGGGTACACCGGTGGTCGATTGCGCCCTGAAGCTGACCTTCACCCGGCTCTGCGATCCCTATGCGGAGAACTTCGACGGCGATGGTCCGGCGTTCGCGCCCAACCATTACGAGCAGATCATGGTCGTCGCGGGAACGATCACCGTGGACGGCAGCCCGTTCGAGATCGCCGGCGCCGGATTGCGCGATCACTCGTGGGGCCCGCGATCGTGGCAAGCGCCGTGGTTCTATCGATGGCTGCACGGCTCGAGCCCCCGGTTCGGGTTCATGGGCGCCTACTTCGGAGCCGAAAACGGGGAGCCGCTGACGGGCGGATTCGTGTGGGATGGCTTCGAAGTGCACCGCTGCATCGGTGTCCGGGTGAGCACGGAACGGGATGAGAAGCACACGCCGCGCCGCATTCTTGTGGAACTTGTTGCCGCCGACGGTCGGAGCTGGCGCATGATCGGCGACGTCGGAGCCACCGTGCCGCTGCGCCACCGCAAAATTGACGACTCAGGGGCCGAGCAGATCACGCGGATCCTCGAGAACCAGGTTCGCTGGATCGCCGACGACGGCTCGGAATTGTTCGGTATGGCCGAGTATCTGGACCAGATCGTGAACGATGCCCCGGTGGGACTCGGTGTCTGAGGTTCCGTTCATGACCGCCGTGCAGGCGACGGGCCTGACCGGTCCGTCGGCCCTGCGCGTTTCACCGGTGCCGGTCCCCGTCGCTCGCGACAAGGTCGTCGTGGCCGTCCGCGCGGCGGGCGTCAACTTCCCCGATCTGCTGATGACATACGGGCAATACCAGCTGCGCGTCTCGCCGCCGTTCGTGCCGGGTGTGGAGGTATCCGGCGTCGTGGTCTCCGCGCCGGTCGGCACCGCGCTGTCCCCGGGCGACGAAGTCGTGGCCTTCTGCCCGGAACTGGGCGGCTACGCGGAGTTCGTTGCTGTCGCGCCCGAGATGGTTGCTGCCAAACCCCGGGAGCTCGATTTCGGTGAGGCCGCCGCGCTGCCGGCGAACTTCCAGACCGTGCACTTCGCGATGACCCGGCGTGCGGCTGTCCGTCCCGGGCAGAGCGTTCTCGTTCTCGGTGCGGCCGGTGGAATCGGAACCGCCGCGATCCAGATCGCGAAGGCGCTGGGTGCCACCGTGATCGCGGTCGCGCGCCGGGAAGGCGTCGCACCGCGACTCACAGCGCTGGGCGCGGACCACGTGGTTCGCCTCGTCCCCGGATGGGCCCAGCAGGTTCGCGAACTCACCGATGGGGTGGGTGTGGATCACGTGCTGGATCCGGTCGGGGGAGCGGCATTCGATGACGCGGTTCGCGTGCTGGCCAGCGAGGGGACGCTGCTGGTCGTCGGCTTCGCCTCGGGCGGAGGGATTCCCGCGATCAAGGTCAATCGGCTACTGCTGCGCAATATCTCGGTCACCGGCGTGGCGTGGGGAGAGTACCTGCGTTCTCGCCCTGCGGCTTTCGCGGAGACCATGGCCGCGCTGAGTGACTTGGCCGGATCCGGATTCCGGCCCTATGTGAGCGCGCGCTACGCACTGGCCGACGCGGACGCCGCGCTTACGGCTCTCGAACAGGGATCGATCGTCGGCAAGGCAGTCATCGAATTGCCTACGTCTACATGGTGATCCTGATTGCCCTCTACCTCGCGTACTTCCTTGTGATGGCCGGTACGGCAACGGCGGTGGCCGTGCTGTCGCGCCGGCAGGAGCGGCACCACAAGAAACCTTAGCCCCCCTGCCGTTTCCGCCTTCGCGATCAGATGGCCAACAGGACCATGGCAGTCACACCGAAGATCGCCACCCAGCCCAGGAACACGCGCCGCAGGACGAGCGGTGCCGATCGCAACTCCATGAATTCCGATCCGATGAAATATGCCTTCACGAAGGCGATGGCCACCGCGGCGGCGGACGCGAACTTGACGCTGATCGAGGCGAGAGGATGGTCCGCGCCGAACCACCAGGTCACGCACGTTGCGGCAACAAGGCCGATCCAGACCCATGTCGCCCTGCGCGGGAAATCGACTGCATTCATGAATAACACCCCACGTAGAGAAGCGTGAAGATGACGACCCACAGCAGATCGACCATGTGCCAGTACACGGCGGCGATCTCCGGGAACCGGGTGGCGGTGGCTCCGGCCCTGCCGTCGGTGCATTTCCGGCGCCAGAGCGTCACGAGGATCGCGCCGATCAACACATGCAAGAGATGGATCCCGGTCAGGATGAAGTAGAACGTCCAGAACATATTGCTGGTGACCACGTGCCCGGAGGTGATCGCCGCGCTGTACTCGACGGCTTTCAATGCGGCGAACACGATGGCGCACCCGAGAACTCCGATCAGCACGACACGTGCGTGTGCCATCGCGCCTCGTCGGTACGCGTGCAGTGCGACGACCACCAGGTAGGAACTCAGCAGCAATACCAGCGTATTGACGGCGCCGATCGATCGGTGCAGATGCGCCGCCGATTCGGCGAAGGCGATCCGGTCGCGCCGGTTCTCCCACAGGAAGACAGCGAAGAAGAGACCGAACAGAGTCATGTCGCCGAGGATGAATACCCACAAACCCAGCTCGCCCGGCGCGTCGCTGGGGTCGGGCTTCGCCTGGCCGACGGCCCCTGGACCCGAGTCGATTTCGTCCCAGACGAACGCCGGCAGCTCTATGGCGTCGAAAGATCCCGACGCTGTCATGCCGTTGCCGGTGCCGGCGCGCCGAGAGCCTCGTCGAGCGTGGAATTCGCCTGTCGAACAGCGAAGTACATACCGACGAGGAATGCGCCGTACGCGCCGAGGGCAAGCCAGAACACGAACACGCCGTTCCAGGCGAAGGGGCCGGACAGGAAGAAGTACGCGAGCACGTCGGGAACGAATGCGAAGGCGACCCACAGGTTCAGATACCCGCTCCAGCGCGGGAAGATGCCGTGCTTGTCGTTCAGCACCGCGGTGCCGATCACGAGGTTCTGAATGATGAACGGCATGATGGGGGTGAACAGGATCATCCAGGTCACATCGTTCATCAGCTGCAAGGTGTGCGGATCCCGATCGGTTCGAAATGCCATGAGCGCGAACAGCATCTGCGGAACCAGGTTGATGATGACGGTCACCGCGGCGGCGATCAGCTGAACGAAGGTCAGCAGGGGCGTGCGGCCCTCCATGCGCAGCATGTGCATGGAGATGAGCCCGAACATCGGAAGCATCAACACCACGCCCACCGAGGCCGTGACAAAGCCGATCATCACCCGGGTCGGGTCCTCGGTGTAGAAGCGCACGACCTCGTCGGTGGAAGCCGACGGGCTCAGCGGCAGCGGAAGCAGGCCTGCGATCGTCCAGCCGATGAGTGTGACTATGAGCGCCGCTGGTCCACCCAGTGCGCAGAGATTCCTGACTCGAGCGTTCATCGGGGCATCCTTCGATCCGGGTCGGCGGGGGGCCGACTGGGTAATACAGAAGTTAATTTATATTAAAATAATCACACATTCCAGTAGTGGGTGGCTGCGACTGCTCGGTACCTCCCGGCGGGGCCGGGGTTCGGCATTCGATCGCCCCGGGTTGTCGCTGCCGAATCGCGTTCGTGAGAGACACCCAGGGCGTCGAGGGGTTATGACCTGGACGCAACCAGATCCTGCTGAGCGGGAAGCTCATCCGCTGGTTCGAGGTCGAGTCCCTGTCCTTCGATGTCGATGTTCGGCAGTGCGCGCTGGAGTGCGCGCGGCATCCACCAGACGGCATCGCCGAAGATCGACATCACGGCGGGCACCAGCAGCATGCGCACCACGAAGGCGTCGACGACGACGCCGACCGCCAGTGCGAAGCCGAACTGCCGGATCATCGG
Organism: Nocardia sp. NPDC004123; assembly: GCF_053603795.1. Classification (NCBI taxonomy): domain Bacteria; kingdom Bacillati; phylum Actinomycetota; class Actinomycetes; order Mycobacteriales; family Nocardiaceae; genus Nocardia; species Nocardia sp. NPDC004123. The sequence continues at coordinate 27,612 of NZ_JBSGGG010000050.1, read as the reverse complement.
GTCGTCGTTGAAGATGAAGCCCGCGAAGACGGCGGTCATGATGGCCGCGGCGGCGACTACGACTCGTGCTGCCTGTTCGAAGCCGTGGGCGATGGCGTCGTCCCCGTGTCGTCCGTGGGCATGGGCTTCCTTCATGGCGGAGACCAGGAAGACTTCGTAGTCCATGGCGAGCCCGTACAGCAGGCCGGTGGCGACGATGGGCAGTACCGCCAGGATCGGTGAGGTGGCGTGGAATCCGAGGAGCGTCTGACCCCAGCCCTGCTGGAAAACGGCGGTGGTGGCGCCGAACGCGGCGAGAATGCTCAGCACGAAGCCGAGGGTGGCCTTGATCGGGATGAGGATGGAGCGGAACACCAAGGCCAGCAAGAAGATCGACAGCACCGCCACTACTGCCAGGTAGACGGGGAGCGCGTGGGCGAGGCGTGCCGACACATCGATACCCAGCGCGGTGAATCCGGTAACGCCGACGTCCACATGCCGTTCGCTCGCGAAAGTTGGTGCCTCACCGCGGATCTCGTGAACCAGTTGCTCGGTGGCCGGGTCCGTGGGCCCGCTGCTCGGCACGACGGAGAAGACGACGGTCCGGCCATTGTCGCTCACAGCGCCGAGAGTCACCGACGTGACACCGGGCAGCTGCGTCAGATCGCGATAGAGGGCAGCGATATCGGTGGTGGCAATCGGACCTTCCCGGTTTCCGGCGTCGGCGACGACGACGAGCGGCCCGTTGTAGCCCGGTCCGAAGCGGTTCTTCACGACCTCGTAACTCTCGCGCTGTGCGGTTCCCTGGTTGTAGCTCGCACCCGAGGGTAGGCCGAGGTTCATCTGTGTGGCCGGGAACGCGAGCAGCCCGGCGATGATCAGTGCGGCGGTCGCGGCGAGGAACCGGTGCCTGGTCACCATGCCCACCCAGATGGTCGCGACCTTGCGTGCCCGCCGCGAGGGTGTATCGGTGGTCCGTCTGAAGGCAGCCTGCCGGCGTGCTTTGGACGAGCAGATTCGCTCGCCGGTCAGGCTGAGCAGCGCGGGCAGCAGCGTCACCGCGGTCAGGACGGCGATCACGACCGTCGCTGTGGCGGCGATACCCATGGTCGTGATGAGGTGGATCCGGACGATGGCGAGCGCGGTCAGTGCGATGGCGACCGTGCTGCCCGCGAAAACCACTGCGGTGCCCGAGGTCCCGAGCGCGCGGCCCACGGCTTCCTCGGCGCTCGAGCCAGTGTCGAGGATGTAGCGGCGCTGCCTGTTGACGATGAACAGTGCGTAATCGATGCCGACGGCCAGGCCGATCATGAGCCCGAGGACCGCACTGAGCGAATGCAGCGAGACCAGATGCGACACCACCAGAGCGCCACCGACGCCCACACCGACACCGGTCAACGCGGTCACCAGCGGTAGCCCGGCCGCAACCACCGATCCCAGGGTCACCAGCAGCACGAGTGCGGCGATCGCGACGCCCGCCACCTCACCTGCGCCTACGATGGCGGGCACCTGGACCATCGATGCCGACGGCAGCACGGCGATGTCGTGACCGGCGGTGACGTGTTTCGCTGCCTCCACTGTGTTATCGATAGTGTCGGTGGGGAGTTCGAAAGTCTGCTTGTCGAACTGGAATTGGAGAATGGCGCTGGTCTTGTCCGGGGAGATGATTACGCCCGGTACCGCCTGTCCGTTGATGGTCAGCGGGGTCGCGGCGGCCGCATGACCCGATGACGCTCCGGAGAGCGTGGTAGCTCCGGCGGCGCGAATGGTGGGACTGTTCATCCCCTTCGCGGCTTCCTGCTTCAGTACCGCGCGGGCGTCGATGACGTGGTCGCTGGTGTACACCTTGTCGACTGCCGCGAGCAGCGTGCCGAGGTTGTCTCCGGAGTCGATCCGTGAGCCATTCTCGGTCTCGAAGGCGATGATGCCCTGGCCACCTGCCATCAGCGGCATTTTCCCGGCCAGGTCGTCGATGAGGTTCTGGGCGGGCGTGCCGTCGATCCGCACCTCGCTGCTCAGCTGGGGTGGGTAGACGGCGAGCAGGCCGATGATCGTCGTCAGAACGACGGCCCAGGGCGCGATGAAGTGCCAAGGTCGCCGATAGGCGGTTCTTCCGATGCGATACAGCAGGGTCGACATTGCGTGATTCCTCTCGGCACACCCCGGCGGCGGCCACAACGGTCCTGCCACGGAGAAAACTGATAGTCAGCTATCAAAACGGTAGTGAACTATCGTTTTGGCTCGCAAGGTACGCTCGGTCACAACCCCGGTATCGGTGAATCGACTGAAGGAGCGATGTCTGCGTGGCGACGAAACCGCTTCGGACGGACGCCTTCGCAAGCATCTCCCGGATCATCGATGCGGCCCGGCGGCTGTTCGCCACCGAGGGCGGCTCGGCGACCCTCGCTCACATCGCGCGCGAAGCGGGCGTCGGAGTGGCGACGTTGTACCGCCACTTCCCCAACCGCGAGGCGTTGGCCCGTGCCGTCTACGAACGGATCCTCACGACCGAGATCCAACCGGTACTGGCTGAGCTCGACGCGGAAGGCCGGCCCCGGGAGGCCCTGCTCGATGTGGCCGAACATGTGGCCGACATCATGCACCGTGAGCGCGGGCTCGTCACCTCGGTCGGCAATCTCACCGAGGTGACCGCGGAATTCCTGGCGCAGAGCGAGGAGATCTTCGGGGCTGCCGTCGCGCGGGCTCAGGCCGCGGGAAACCTACGTCCGGACATCGAGCCGCAGGATGTTCCGTACCTCGTCTCGATGATCATCACCGCTCTCGGCGCCGTCGAGCTCGAGAAACCCGCGCGACGGCGGTACTTGAGTTTTCTGCTGGATGCGCTGAACCCCGCACAGGCCACGCCACTTCCGCCGTTGTAGCCGTACGGTCCATTCGTTCGCCGTGAACTCTCACGGCGAACGAATGACGGTATCGGTCAGCTGGACCGCTGGCCCGCATCCTCGGCTGGGCATACCGGCCCGGATGAGCCGGGGCTACTGCGCAGATGAAGGACACTGCGGGGGCTGCCCCGGGGGCTCGCCCTGTGGCGGTTGACCCTGCGGTGGCTGGCCCTGTGGCGGCTGGCCTTGGTCGCCGACCGGCGGCGGGCACTGTTGCGCAGCGGGCGGTCCCTGGAGCTGAGCCTGTCCCTGATCGGCATTCGCGACACTCGCGCCGATAGAGAGCAAGCCGAGCGTTACCGCCCCGACGCCGGCGATGCTTGCCAGCTTCGAGTAACCCATGTCCATCTGCTCCTGTCGTCGGATTCGAATCCTGTTGTCCACCCGTTGATTCCGGGCCGACATGGAAACGATCACGGCTGGACGTCTGGCAGGTTTTGGTGCTGGCTGGGTGTCAGCTGTGAGTGTGCGGCAATCCGGGACCACGACTGCGGGGCCCGCTGGTAGTGAGACCTTCGGCTCTTTTTGGTTGACCTAGGAAATTAATGTACATTCAATTAAAGTTCGAAGGATCTTGCCGACTAGGAGTGATCCAGCAACGGGCTCGTGAGGGAACTGGTCATCCTCGCGGGCACGATCAACACCTTCCTGCCGGTCGGGATGTTCGTTCGGGCACTCCCCCCTTCCCGGCCTGGCGGCCGTCGGGAACCTTGTGACTGAGTGCACCCTCCTCCGCATATGATAGTTGACTATCGATTTGATAGATTACTCTCAGTTGCCGCCTCGCGGCCAGAATCCTCTATCAGATACGGCTTCGGAGTCCGGTATGTCGACAGGCAAACGCGTAAAACTCGCTTTGGGCAGCGGCGGCGCCCGTGGGTACGCCCACATCGGAGTTATCGCTGAACTCGAGGAGCGCGGCTACGAGATCGTCGGTGTCGCGGGTTCCTCGATGGGCGCGGTCGTCGGCGGGTTGTTCGCCGCCGGCCGGCTCGATGAATTCACCACATGGGCAACCAATCTCCGGCAATTGGGAGTGGTACGGATGCTCGATCCCGTGCTCGCCGAGCCCGGGATCATTCGGGCGGACAGAGTCGTCGATCTCATCCGTGAGATTCTCGGTGACCTTCGCATCGAGGATCTTCCGATTCCGTATGCCGCGGTCGCGACGGATCTCACCACCAGCCGGTCGATATGGTTTCAGGACGGAGATCTGAATACCGCGATTCGTGCATCGATCGCTATCCCAGGGTTCATCACGCCGTTGCTGGTGGACGGTCATGTCTTCGTCGACGGCGGTGTTCTCGACCCGCTGCCGGTTCCGGCGGCTGCCACCCTCGGTCCGGCAGACAAGACGATCGCTGTCAACCTCTCAGGCCCGGCCGATCGCGCGTACGGGCGAGCGCAGTTGCGCACGAGCCCAGTGTCACAGTGGTGCCGCGCACGAGCGCAGGCCGGTGCCTTCCGGCTTCGAGCCGGGACGCCCGGCGACCGGAGGTGGGTGTCCGCCGATATCAGTGCGACCGCTGTCGCGCAACGCTCTGTCGAGTTGATGCTGGCATCCCGTTTCCGCCCGCTCGAGGCGGCGAATCCGCCTGATCTCGTCATCGACGTACCCCAGAACATTTGCGGAGTCATGGATTTTCACCGGGCTGAATCAGTGATCGTCGCCGGGCGCGAGTTGGCCGCGGATGTTCTGGACGCCCTACCGGACGGCCGTCTGCAGCAAGTCTCGTAATTCTGGGTGGAGTGACAGGTGAACGAGGACAACAGATCTGAACGCCGGCCAGAAGGTTTGGGGAAGCGAGCATGGATCGTCACGCAGGTCGTACGTCTCCTGCTGCGCACGGCGATCTGGGGCAGGTACGTCGGCGTCACGGTCACCGGACGTGAGACGGTGCCCAAACACGGCCCGGCGATCATTGCCAGCAATCATATTTCCTCGCTGGATTCCGTTGTCCTGTGGACGATGTTGCATCGGCCCGCAATATTCATCGCGATGGCGGAGCTGTGGTCGTGGCCACGCGTCAAGTGGCTTGTCCGAGCGTTGGGATTGATTCCGGTGAAGCGAGGCGACAAGGAGTCCGGAAACGCCGCCTTGTCGCACGCCGAACGGGTACTACGGCACGGTGGTTTGCTGATCATCTATCCGGAAGGCCGACTTGTCGCGCCGGGGGAACATGAACCATACAAACCTGGTCTCGCGAAACTGGCACTGGCCACCGGAGCTCCGATCATCCCCTTGGGCACGATCGGCACCGATCGCGCGATGCCGGTCGGCCCGGCACGTGGGGATCGCCCGGCCGTCGATCGTCGACAGCGGATGGCTCTCCGTTTCGGCGCACCCATCGATCCGGCCGCATTCGACGATCCGGATCAGCTTCTCGATCATGTCCGCGCGCGGATCGAAGACTTGTGCTCCGGAGCCGATATCGCGCACGCCTGTACTCGGTGATGATTCACACGCCCCTATGTTGTCTGCGGTCGACGCCGGTTTGGCTCTATCAGGTTTGGCACAGTTTCCTGCCCATTTTGGCGGAGCTCGACAAAGACGCGCTGCCGCGGCCGTGCTGCTCGAGGTTGCCGAACGTGTCGCCGACATCGTTCAGGGCGAGCGGGGCCTGCCGACTCGGTGGGAAATCTGACCGAGGTCACCGCGGACTTCCTGGCTCGAAGCGGTGAGATCTTCGGCCCCGCGGTCGCACGTGCTCAAGCTTCGGGTAGCCTGCGGCCCGATCGCGAACCGCCGGACGTGCCTTACGTTTTCGCCATGGTGATCACCGTGCTCGGCACCGTCGAACTCGAGAAGGCCGCGCGGCGGCGCTACCTGAGTTTCCTGCTCGACGCGCTGAATCCCGCTCAGGCGACGCTGCTTCCGCCGATGTAAAAAGCCCGGCCTCCGGTGGAGTCGTGTTGAACCGCTGCGATACATCGTGGTTCGGGCCAGTTTCATCGCTCGGCAACTGATTTCACCAGTGCCGGCGCGGATGGTTCGGATGCGAGTGAGTCGAGCGACGTCTCGGCGATCGTGAATTTACATACCTGGCCACGGCCCCAGCTGACCGGCCGGGGTGATGGGCGGGGCATTGGAGGCGAGACCTTGGCTCTTATGTTGATGTAAGAACCTGATCTATTTTCAAATAGTCCGAAGGATCTTGCTGGCAAGGAGTGATCGACGGCGGTGCTCGGCCCGGGGATTGCCGCGGACGACCCGACCATGCTCGCGGTCGAGGTGGGCGAGATCAGCGGGTGCACCTGCTACCAGGCGGTAGCCCGTAGGCGTGGCCGGTGCGTGGCCGGCTGTCGTTTAGGCTGTCGTAATTCGAAGGGGGTGGGCCGGATCGAAGGGTTCCTACCGTGGCAGACGCTGTCGAGCATGCCGATGTGCTGATCGTGGGGGCCGGGCTCTCCGGTATCGGGGCAGCGAGTCGCCTGCGGCGGGCCTTCCCGCAGCGCCGCTGCCTGATCCTCGAGGCGCGGGCCGAAATCGGGGGGACCTGGGACCTGTTCCGATACCCCGGCGTCCGGTCGGACTCGGACATGTTCACGCTCGGGTACCGGTTCCGGCCGTGGGCGGGGGACCGGTCGATCGCCGACGGGGCATCGATCCTGACGTATCTGCGCGATACCGTGAGCGAGGAGGGAATCGGCGAGCAGATTCGATTCGGGCACCGGGTGGTCGCGGCCGAATGGTCGTCGACGACCCAGCGCTGGACGGTGAGCGCGCAGCGAACCGATACCGGCGAAACCGTGGTCCTGACCGCGTCCTTCCTGTTCTGCTGCTCCGGGTACTATCGCTACGATCGTGGCTTTACGCCGAAATTTGCTGGACGGCAACGCTTCTCGGGCCCGGTCGTACACCCGCAACACTGGCCGCACGAAATGGATGTGGCCGGCAAGCGAGTCGTGATCGTGGGTTCCGGCGCGACCGCCATGACCCTCGGTCCCGCGCTGGCGCGGCTGGGGGCGCGAGTGAGCATGGTGCAGCGCTCGCCGAGCTACCTGCTGTCCGTGCCCGCTCGCGACCGCTGGGTCGCCTGGCTACCACGGATTCTTCCCCGCGGAATCGCACACCGGGTGCTGCGGGCGAAGAGCCTCGCCGTCGACACCGCGATCTATCAACTCTCCCGCCGGTATCCCGAGCGGGCGCGGGCATGGCTGCGCGCCCGCCAAATATCGGCCTTGCCGCACGGATACGACATCGACACCCACTTCACTCCCCGCTATGACCCGTGGGACCAGCGGATGTGCCTGGTGCCCGACGGCGACCTGTTCGAGGCGATCCGTACCGGTGCGGTGGAGATGGTCACCGACCGGATCGACACCCTCACCGAATCGGGAGTCCGGTTGACGTCGGGTACCGAGGTCCCCGCCGACATCATCGTGACGGCAACGGGTTTGGAGTTGCAGGTATTCGGCGGCATCGCGCTGAGCGTGGACGGAGAACCGGTCGATGTCCCGAAGCGGCTGGCCTACAAGGCGATGATGCTGTCCGGCGTCCCGAACTTCGCCTTCACCATCGGCTACGTCAACGCTTCCTGGACGCTCAAGGCGGATCTGGTGTGCGATTACGTCGTCCGGCTCCTACGCCACCTCGACCGGTGCGCTTACGCCAGCGTGACGCCTGTCCACGACCCTGACGCAGTCCGCGCACCGTTTGTCCCCGACTTCACTCCGGGCTACTTCCGCCGGGGCGGCGCCCACTTCCCGAGCAGCGGCGACCGCGCCCCCTGGCGGCTGCGAATGAACTACCTTCGTGACCTGCCGACCTTCCGACACCACAGACTCGAGGACGGCATCCTGCAATTCGCTCATGCGGAGCACCGCTTCGCGGCAGCTATCGAACCCGAAGCGTCACAGGCGATTACGGGTTGATCGTTCATCCTTCGCGGTGGCAGTGCTGCGGGTGAAGTGCAGCATGGTTTCGCGTTGTGCGCGAATATCGTTGCTGGAGTGGTCGATTCGGGAACCGCTGAATCTCGCGATGTATCCGTTGCAGTAGCGGCAGATGAACTTCGGCTTCATCGCCTGCCGTGAATTCCTGCTCCACGTCCAGCGCCTCGCCTCCTACCTCGAAGACGACGTGTGCGGCGAACTGGAGACCTGCCGCCACCCGGGCTTCCGACGATCTCCTGCCGCGGTGAAATTCGCTCCCGCCTGGCCGGTCATGCCACCGGCCGGGTGAGGATCCGCGCACATCGCTCTTGTAACGGCCACCGGCCTTCTCCCGGATCCGGTCACCGCCGGATGCGGACGTATCTGTCAAAATCCAGCAATTCTGATGCTCTCATCAGAATTGCCTTGACAACGGATGCCATCGCAACTGATGATCTGATCAACATCGGTTCTGGAGGCGGAGATGACAAGCATCGACAAGGGCGTCGACACCGGGCGGACGGTCCGGGTCGGGGGACGGCAGATCTACTTCGACGAGGCCGGTTCCGGGGCCGCGGTGGTGCTGCTGCACGGTGGCGGGCCCGGGGCGTCCGGGTTGTCGAACTACTCGCGCAATATCGAGGCGTTGGCGCAGCGGTTTCATGTCATCGTGCCGGACATGCCCGGGTACGGGCAGTCGTCGAAGTGGATCGACCCGGCGGATCCGTTCGGTGATCTCGCACAGGCGGTGGGCGGGCTGCTCGACGAGCTCGGCATCGCCTCCGCGCATCTGATCGGCAACTCTTACGGCGGCGCCGCGGCGCTGCGGCTGGCCATGGACCGCCCGGAGAAGGTCAATCGGCTGATCCTCATGGGGCCCGGTGGTGTGGGCACCACGCGTGCACTGCCTACCGCCGGACTTCAGCAGTTGCTGAACTACTACACCGGCAGTGGCCCGAGCCGGGAGAAGATCACCCGGTTCATTCGCGAATACCTGGTGTTCGACGGTGATTCGGTGCCCGAGGAGCTCATCGAGGCGCGTTATCAGGCCAGCCTCGATCCGGCCGTGGTGGCGAATCCGCCGCTGCGGCGGCCGTCGGGGCCGCTGGCGCTGCGCACCCTGTTGCGCATGGATTTCACGCGCGACTCGCGTCTGCGCAAGGTCGAACAGCCGACGCTGGTGGTCTGGGGGACCGGCGACAAGGTGAACCGGCCCGAGGGCGGTCGCATGCTGGTCGACGCCATGCCCAACTGCGACCTGTACCTGGCGGCCAACACCGGCCACTGGGTGCAGTGGGAGCGCGCGGATCTGTTCAACACACTGGCCACCGCCTTTCTGGGGGCGTAGCAGTGAACGTGTTCCTGCGTCCCAACACGGACGGCTCGGTCTTCGGCGCGGTGCATCTGGGATACATTGTCGTGCAATCCAATCGGCAGGCCGATTGGCGGCGCTTCGGCGCGGACGCGATCGGGATGCACGTCGACGCCCTCGGGGGCGCCGGGCTGCGCTTCCGCCTCGACGACCACACCTGTCGCTTCCTCGTCCAGCGTGGTCCCGCCGAGGACGTGACCGCACTCGGCTGGCAGATCGATGACCACGAGACCTTCGATCGCATCATCGCCCGGGTCACCGATCGCGGCGTGCCGATTGCCGAGGGCACCGCCGACGAGGCGGCGCTGCGCGGCGTGGAGCGGTTGTGGCGCTTCGCCGGGCCGAAAGGCATGGTGCAGGAGATCTTCACGGTGCCGGTGACCACCGCCGAGCCCTTGCGGATGCTCAGCTCCGGCTGGGTGACCGGTGAGGCCGGCATGGGGCACGTCGCGATCGTCTCGCGGGAGCCCGAGGCCTTGCGCGGCTATTACGAGACCGTCTTCGACTCCCGCTTGTCCGATTACATCGACGAGAACGTCTCCGGGCTGAAGATGAAGATCCGTTTCCTGCGGGTCAACGAGCGCCATCACTCCATTGCCATCGCCAATCTGCGTGGCGTGAAGATCGATCCGATCCGAACCCGGGTGCAGCACATCAATATTCAGTCCGTGACGTTGGATGACATGCTCGCCTCCTTCCAGCGGGTGAAGGACCTGGGCTTCCGGATGGCGTGGTCGGTTGGCCAGCACACCAACGATCGCCAGCTGTCGTACTACAGCGTGACCCCGTCGGGCTTCGAACTCGAGGTCGGCTGGAACCCGATCATCATCGGCCCGGAACTCGAGTCCACCTGGGAGCCCACGACTTACCAGGGCATCAGCAAGTGGGGACACACCCCGGTGGGGGAGACGGTGCTGGACCGGTTCGGCCAGCTCCGCCAGGTGCTGCGCACCGTGCGCACGCCGGAGATCACCGTGCCGGAACTGGCAGGAGGGCGCATCAGATGAACACCGACTACGACGTGGTGGTCGTGGGCCTCGGCCCGAGCGGCCTGACCCTGGCCAATCTGCTCGGCCGGCGTGGCGTCAGCGTGCTGGTCCTGGAACGCGAGCCCGAGTACTACGGCCTCGCGCGCGCTGTATACACCGACGACGAATGCATGCGGATCTTCCAAACTGCCGGTGCCGCAGCAGAACTCGCGGCCGATATGAACGTCGACTCCGCCGTGCAATGGGTACGCAGCGACGGCCACGTGCTGGTGCAGTTCAAGCAGGTCGAGCGGCCACTGAGCTGGCCGGTGGTGAACTTCCTGTACCAGCCGTACCTGGAGAACACCCTCGAGGGCGCGCTGGGTGAATATCCGCACGTGACCGTGCGCCGCGGCCGGGCGGTCGTCGACTTCGACCAAGATGCTGATGGCGTCACCGTCGAGCACGCCGAGTGCCGGGGTGCCGGGTACGGCAAGCAGGAAGCCGACATCGACGCGGGCACCACCGAGCGGGTGCGGGCCAAGTTCCTGGTCGGCTGCGACGGTGGCCGCAGCGTGGTACGCACCAAGCTGGGAATCGACATGACCGGCACCAGCTTCCCGGAACGCTGGCTGGTCGTGGACTTGAAGGCCAAGGACGGCGTGGACGCGTTCCGGCATCTGCCCTATTTCAATTTCGTCTGTGATCCCGAGCTGCCGATCGTGTCCTGTCCGCAGCCGGGCGGGCATCACCGCTTCGAGTTCATGCTGACCGATTCGCAGACGAAGGAGGAGATGGAGGATCCGGAGACCGTCCGCCGCCACATCGCTCGCTATGTCGATCCGGACGAGGTGGAGGTGCTGCGCAAGCTGGTCTACACCTTCAACGCCGTCGTCGCCGACCGGTGGCGAGTCGGCCGGATCCTCATCGCGGGCGACGCCGCGCACATGACCCCACAGTTCGTCGGCCAGGGCATGGGCTCCGGGGTCCGGGACGCGGACAACCTGTCGTGGAAGCTCGCCGCGGTCATCAAACACGGTGCGAGCCAGGCGATTCTGAACAGTTATGAATCGGAACGCGCGCCGCATGCCAAAGCCATGATCGACTTTTCGGTGTTCAACAAGAGTTTCGTCTCCATCGACAACAAGCTGCTGGCCGCAGGCCGAGACCTCGCGCTCGCCACCGCGCTGCGGGTCCCCGGGCTGGGCGGCTGGATTCGCGCGGCGAAGATGAAGCCGCGACCGCGATTCCGGAACGACGCCTACCTCGGACTGCCCCGCCATCGGCTCGGGCTGCGCGGGGTCGAGGGCACCCTTTCCCCGCAGCCACAGGTGCGCACTTACGACGGCCGCCAACAGCGTCTCGATGATGTGCTCGGGCTCGGTTTCGCGGTGCTCGGTTACGGAGTGGACCCCCGCACGGCGTTCGACGCGGACGACCTCGCCGCGCTGCGGGCGCTGGGTACGCGGTTCATCACCGTCTACCCCTTCGGAGGCCGTCCACAGGGCGTGGTGGGCGACGGCCGCTCGGCGGGACACGACCACACGGACGTCGAGGACCACACCGGCGCGTTGACCCGGTGGTTCGGCAAAGCCGGCGTCGGCGCCCGCGGGCTCGTGCTGCTACGCCCGGACAGATTCGTCTTCGGCATCGCCGCGGCCGGACGAGGCGGCCCGCTGGCCGCCGAGCTGCGTCGGCAGGTCCTCGGATCGACCCGTCAAATCGGAGTGGCGCCAACACACTTCGGTCCCCTCACGGCACAGGATCGGCATCTCGAGGAGGCTCGATGACATCACAACGCGTCCAGCGGATGGTTCGCGCTCGGCCCCGATCGGCTTTCCCTGGACGAGTTCGATCCGCGGGAAGTCGAGATGGCGATCGACGGCGAGATCGTCTCGATCGGAACGGGTTCCGCCTGCCTCGGGGATCCGCTCGAGGCCCTGGCCTGGCTGGCCCGCACCGCCCGCGACTTCGGCGACCTGCTGCGGGCCGGAAACAGCGGGTGGCGCTGAACCAGCTGCCCGACGCGGGCGGACGATCTGATCCGCCCGCCGCTGGACCGGCCGGTGCAGGTCGACCGCGAGACGCTCGCCCTGGGCTGTGCGGGCGTGTACTCGAGCTTCCTACGGCATGCCGAAAAGGCTTCCGCCACTTATGGAGTCGATGTCCGCGATGTGCTCACCGAGGCCGGGCGGCACGGCCTGGTGGGCGGGCACGAGGACATGATCGTCGATATCGCCCCCGACCTGATCGGCGGCCGGGCGGGTGACCTCAGGATTCCGGCAGCTGCGGCAGCTGCGGCAGCGGACTGCTGGTGAGCTTCTGGGCGGCGCGCTTGTTCATGCCGAACATGCGCAGCAGGTGGAAGGTCATCTCGTCGGTGCGGGCGTCGGCGTCGGCGTCGGGCTGGGCGTCCAGCAGTTGCAGCAGGCCCAGCAGGGCGCCGCCGGCGGCCATGATCGCCATGTCCGCATCCATGGGCTCGAAGCGGCCCGCCTCCTGCGCGGCGAGAATGTCGCGGCGGGCGCGCGGGGCCAGGCCCTCCTCGCGCAGCAGGATCGACATGCCGGAATGCAGGATCACCTTCACCATTTCCGGCATCTGCCGCTGCAGCCGCCCGGTCATCCGGAAGCTGACCGCGAACACCTCGGCCGGGTCGTCGTAGAGCTCCACGATACCGTCACGCAGCTCGGCGTAGACCTGCAGGGCCGAGCGCACCGCCTCGTCGAAGAGTTGTTCCTTGGAGTCGAAGTGGTTGTAGAAGGATCCGAAACCGACATCGGCCGCGTCGGTGATCTCTTGAATGCTGACCGCGGATCGCCCCTCCGACAAGAACTTCCGTGCTGCGCCGAGCAGCGCGTTGCGAGTGCGCTCGCGCCGCCGGTCGACGCGATTTCGAGTGACGGGCTCGGCTGCCATGGTCTCACTTCCGGTCGAAAACGGTATGCGAATCATATCTGAGAAATCCATCAGACACGATTTCGCCCTCCCTTCCCGCAATTCCCCATTCAGAAAGCGATGAACGAAGTGCGCGAATCCTTCCCGCAGCCGCCGGCGACAATGAGCCGCCGCCGGGTTCTCGGCGGCGTTGTCGCCGGTACGCTCGGCGCCGCGGCAACCGCTGCGGCCGTGCCGGTCGACCTGGCGGTTCCTGCCCGCGCCCAGCAGCCCGCGCCCACCGGCACCTACCGCATCGATCTGCATGCGCATTTCCTGCCGCCGGACTACCGCGCCGCACTGCTCGAGCACGGGCACCTCACCATCGGTGGCTACCCGACGCCGGACTGGTCGCCGGAAGCCGCGATCGCGTTCATGGACTACTACGGCATTCAGGCGCAAGCGCTTTCGGTGTCCGACCCGGGCGTATCGTTCCTGTCCGGCAAGGAAGCCGCCGACATGGCCCGCTATTGCAACACCTATGCGGCAGGGCTTTTCAAATCCGACCCGACCCGCTTCGGCGCCTTCGCGGTGCTGCCGATGCCCGATATCCCGGCCGCCATCGAGGAGGCGATCTACGCCTTGGATGACCTGCGTCTGGACGGGGTCATCCTGCTGTCGGCCTATGACGGCGTCTATCTCGGCGATCCGCGTTTCGAACCGCTGATGATCGCGCTCGAACAACGCCGCGCGTATGTCTTCGTCCATCCCGCGGCCATCCCCGGAACCGCGAAACCTGCGCTGCCGCTGCCGGACTTCCTCGAGGAATTCACCTTCGACACCACCCGTGCCGCCACCATGATGATGCTCACCGGGGTGACCCAGCGGTACCCGAATATTCGCTTCCAACTCGCCCACGCCGGGGGCACCCTGCCCTTTCTGTCCTGGCGGGTCGGCGTGGCCTCGGAAACCGTGGTGGGGCAGATGTGGCCGCAGGGGTGGCCGAAGCCCTCGCTGCTGGATACCGCAGCGCAGATCTCGAACTTCTACTACGACACGGCGCTGAGCGGCTCGGCCGCGGCCATGTCGAGCGTGCTCGCGGTCACCGCTCGCGACCACATCGTCTTCGGCTCGGATTGGCCGTTCAGTGCCATGACACTCCCGCAATCGGGGACACACGATCCTGCCCCGGGGCTGAGCGATATCTTCGATACCGATCAGCGTATGGAGGTCGAACGGCTCAATCCGCTACGACAGCTTCCCCGGCTCGCACAGGCCGTGGGCGGGTGACCCGTAGCTTCGGCTCGCACCGCGCGGCGCGCCGAATATCTCGCCGACCGTGAATCGTCCCTGAAGGAGGAGAACCGTGGGACACGGGAACCGCATCGACACTCATCAACACCTCGTGCCGCCGAAATACGCGGACTTGCTGCACGCCAGGGGAATTCGTCCCGGCGGCATCGATCTACCACAGTGGTCGGAATCCGAGGCCGTGGATTTCATGGATCGCCGCGGCATCCGGACCGGCATCCTGTCCTTGTCCACACCGGGAGTCTGCCTGGGAGGCACGGCTGAAGCCCGGACCTGGGCCCGTGAGGTGAACGAATACGGCGCGGAGATCGTGCGGCGACGACCCGACCGGTTCGGGCTGTTCGCCACGCTGACCCTGCCGGACGTGGACGGCGCGCTGGCCGAGGCCGAATACGCGCTCGACGCCCTGCACGCCGACGGAATCGTGCTGCTGGCGAACAACGATGGCCGCTACCTCGGGGATCCGGAGTTCGCGCCACTGCTGGAACTGCTGCACCAGCGCGAGAGCGTGGTCTTCATTCACCCGGGCGAATTGCCGGCCGAGCCGGTGCCGGGCATCCCGAGCTTCGCGGCCGACTTCCTGCTCGACACCACCCGCACGGCGCTCAGTCTCATCCTGTCCGGCGCCATGTACCGATATCCCGGCATCAAATTCATTCTCGCCCACGCCGGCGGATTCGTCCCCTACATCGCCTCTCGGATCCTCTTGGCGATGTTCGTCGCGAAAACATCTGCGCAGCAGCCAATTCCGGCCGACGATACCGCCGTCGACCCGACCGTGCTGAAGCGGTTCTACTACGACGTCGCCCTGTCCGCCTCTCCCGCGGCACTACCGAGCCTGCTGGCGGTCGCCGAACCCGACCACATCACCTACGGCAGCGACTTCCCCTTCGCCCCGCCCGCCGCGGTCGACTTCATCAATCACGAATACGAGAACTACCCGCTGGACGACTCCCTGCGCGCGGCCATCGACCGTGGCAACGCGGAGGCGTTGTTCCCCCGGTTGAAGGCTTGAGGGCCTCGCGTATCGGTGTGTGCTCGATGGTTGCGCGATACGCTTTGGAGGTGCCGGTAAGGGGATGGCACCGAAGCTGTGTCGTTTATTCAGGTGTGGTTGTCGATCGTCGCGTGCGGCCACACCTCGGGGATTCACGTCTCGGGGTACCGATGTGGTGCATGAGCCCTTCGAGGATCTGATCATCGATCCAGCCGAACGGAGCCGCACGGCGCTCGCCGCGGCCGCGGCCCGATTCGAGCAGGCGTGGGCCGCGTCAGGGTGTCCTCCCGACCTGTCGGCGTACCTGCCCGACGCCGATGCCGAGCGGCGGGCGGTGCTGGTGGAACTGATCAAGGTCGACCTCGAGAACCGCTGGGTTCGGCATCACTTTCCCAAGCGACTCGCCGAATACTGCGAGCAGTACGCCGAACTGCGCAGCGGCCCACCGCCTGCGGACCTGGTCTACGAGGAATACCACGCCCTCCGCCGTGGCTCCGGCTCGCAGCCGGTCGCGGGGGAGGAGCCGACGCAAGCCGGGGCTGCCGAGCCCGAAGCCACCGAGATCGGCCGGCCTCCTGTCGAGCTGGACACGACCGAATATCGCAGCACGATGGTCGCTCGCCCGAGCGCGCAGGTCGCGCTCGGGGCGATCAATCCCGGTGACAGGGTGGGGGACTTCGATTTGCTGACGATGATCGGGGAGGGTGCGTTCGCTCGTGTGTATCTGGCGCGGCAGCGGTCGATGCAGCGGCTGGTCGCGGTGAAGATCTCGCACAATCACGGCACCGAGCCGGAGACCCTTGCCCAGTTGGACCATGAGTACATCGTGCGGATCTTCGACCAGCGATTGATCGCCGACGGCGAGCTCAAGCTGCTCTACATGCAGTACCTGCCGGGCGGCACGCTGCTCGATGTGCTGAATCGACTGCGGTCGACCCCGGTTGATGCCCGTAGCGGGCGGGTGTTGCTCGATGCCGTCGACGGGGTGCTCGAGGACAAGGGTGAGGTTCGTGCTGCTGATACGGCGGTGCGGGCCCGGATCGCGGCGATGACGTGGCCGGAAACGGTCGCCTGGCTGGGGTGCCGGCTCGCCGACGCGCTCGGGCACGCCGCCGGGCGCGGGGTGCTGCATCGCGACATCAAACCGGCGAACGTGCTGCTGAGCGCCGACGGGATACCCAAGCTCGCCGACTTCAATGTCAGCTTCAGTCGACAGATCCGGGGTACCAGCCCGCTGGCGTACTTCGGTGGGTCGCTGGCCTACATGTCACCCGAACAGCTCGAGGCGTGCCATCCGGAGCTTCCGGGGACGGCCGGTGACCTCGATACGCGTAGTGACATCTATGCGCTGGCGGTGATGTTGTGGGCGTTGCTCACCGGCCGTATCCCGTTCGCGGACGAGGAATGCGCCGGTATGTCGGAGACGTCGCTGGGCCGGATGCTGGAGCTGCGTCGCCGGCCGATCGATGCGCGGTTCCTGTCCGAGGTTCCCGCCGATTGTCCTGCGGCGTTGCGGCAGGTGTTGCTGACCTGCCTGTCACCGGATCGCGAGTCCCGCTACGGCAGCGGATCGGAATTGGCTGTGCAGTTCGATCTGTGCCTCGACGAGCGGGCCCGTGACCTCGTCTATCCACCGGAGAACAGTTGGCGGGCACGGCTTTCGCCCCACTACGTCCCGATCCTGTGGCTTATCGCATTGGTCGCCGACGGCCTGGCGGCGGGCTACCTGTACGGGCAAACCATGCAGTTCGGCAGCGGGCTCTTGCCCGGTGGTGCCACCCGCTCGGAGCTCTTACGGTTGACGAACATCTTCCACCTGATCGCCTGGCCGCTGGCCCTCGCGAGCTGGTTCTATATTTGTCGGCATCTGATCGCGGTGCCCCGCGGCCTGCGCAAGGGCAGACGCTACGACGAGGCGCTGCTGGCCCGGGTCCGGTCGTTCACCCTGTTCTGGGCCGATTTCGACGTGATGTTCACCCTGGTGTTCTGGACGATCGGCGCGGGGGTGTTCGTGGCCCTGCTCGCCACGGTGGTCCGCCTTCCGCCGCGGCTGCTGGTGCATTCGGTGGAGTTCGTGCTGGTGTGTGCCGCGTTCGCGGTTTCCTACACGTTCTTCGTGCAGACGTTCTACATCGTCCGTTGCGTGTACCCGATCTATTTGCGCCATGGCCGCACGACGGCTCGCGATGCCGCCCACCTGCGCGCACTGCGCCGCAGATGCACGGTCTACCTCGGCATTGCGGCATCGGTGCCCCTGGTGGCCGTGGTTACCGGATTGAGCTTCCTCGGGCAGGACGAGCGTGCGCGCATCATGGATTCGGTGCTGTGGCTGTGCGTGATCACCGGACTCGCGTTCGTGGCCACCTACTGGCTGTTCCGAAAGCTGGAGGCCGACCTGCGGGCCCTCGAGCGGGTCGTCGAGAAGCGATCGGGCATCGAGGACGCATGACAACTCCCGGCGTGGGACGCTAGGAGGCCGCTGCGCCGGCCATGCCGCGCTCGATGGCCGCGACGATCTGCGGGCGGAGCGCGGCCGCGGGGATGATCGAATGCACTGAACCGACCTCGCGGGCGCGCGCGATGGTGTGGATCGCCTCGAACTCGGCGGCGACCTCGCCCAGCTTGTCCGAGCGCACCGCGGCCTGCCGGGCGGCCAGTTCGACTCGCAGCCGGGCCCTTTCGGCGCCGTCGGCGGCGATCCGCGCCTCGAGCTCGCGTACTTCCGGGTCCGCTGCGGTGCGGTTGTTCACCTCGCGGGAGAACACCACCGCCGCCGCGGGTGCGCCGCCGATCACGGAGGCGAACGAGCCTTCGACCGCGAGCACCTCCATATTGTCGTTGAGCGCGCCGGAGAAGACCACGAAGGCTCCGCCGTGGTAGCGCGAGATCACGCAGAACACGATCGGGCCGTCGAAATTCACTATCGCGCGGCCGATTTCGGCGCCGTATTCCAGTTGGATGTTGCGCAGTGATTCGGGCGAACCGTCGAAACCGGAGAGATTCGCCAGAATCACCACGGGCCGGTTGCCGCTGGCGGCGTTGATCGCGCGGGCCGTCTTCTTCGACGACTGCGGGAACAGGGTTCCCGAGGTCCAGGTGTCCGGGCCGTCGGCCGGGACCCAGCCCTTGCGCTGGATCGTGCGGGATTCGAAGCCCACCACGGTCACCGGATAGCCGGCCAGATGGGCGTCGAACACCACCGAGGTGTCGGCGCCGGCCATGTCCGCCCACCGCTCCAGCACCGTGTGGTCCTGGTCGACCACCGACCGCATCACCGTGCGGATATCGAACGGCTTCTTGCGCTCCGGGTTCTGCTCGGCGGAGAAGATGTCGCCGACGACGCTGAAGTCGCTGGAGCGGTGCACGTGCGGGTAGCTGCGCACGTCGCGGTCGACCGGATCGGTGGTGACCGCCCGACGCGGGAAACGTTCGCCCGGAGCGACATACGCGTGCTCGTAGTGCGCGAACAGGATGTCGCAGGCGGCGGTCAGGTTCGGCGCCCAGTACTGCGCCTCGCCGTTCGGGCCCATCACCCGGTCATAACCGCCGATGCCGAAGTTGTCCTCGGCCGAGACGCCACCGGAGTAGTCCAGCGACTGCTTGCCGGTGAGCACCATCGCGCTGTCCGGAGTCATCACCAGAATGCCCTTGGTGTGCGCCAGCATGGTCGCCTCGGCGTTCCAATACGGCTGGGCGCCCACATTGATGCCCGCGACGATGATGTTGATCTCGCCGCCGCCCTGGGTGAAGGTGATGATCCGGCGCAGCGCACGCGACACCCAGTCCATGTTCTCGGTGCCGCTGTCCATCGAGATGGTGGCACCGGAGGACAGCGTGAACCATTCCACCGGCACGCCGAGGCTCTCCGCGAGATCGATGGCGGCGACCACGCGTGCGCATTCGTTCCCGGCGACGGTTCCCAGCGCCTTGGTCGGGTCGCCGAACAGGGCGATACGGGTCATGCCCTCGGGATAACGGTCGGTGATCGTGGTCACCTGCCCCACGATCACGCCGGCCGTATTGCGGCCGTACGGGCGGTCCACCGGCCCCAGCTTTCCGGACGAATCGAGGTCGAGCTCGGTGAAGCTGCCGCGACCGCGGGTCAGCAGCGGAATCAGTTCGTACGGATAGACGGTGCCGCGAGCCCTGGCGCGTTGCACCCGCTGGGCGTACTCGTCGAGCGGGCGCAGCGGATCGGTGGGCGGCTCGGTGATCGCGAAACTGATCTCGTCGCTCGAATGGTACGAGAAGCGCAGCGCCACATCGCGAATCGTGTCGTCGGGGCCCGTCGAGAGGCGGCCGATGACGGTGATCTCCTCCAGGCCGGCGCCCAGGGTCAGTGGCGCGATGGTGTGCGCGATCACCTCGATGCGGTCGGACGGGATCTCCATCACCGGCCAGACGAACAGCGCAATCCGGTTGTGGTCCAACCGCTTCGGCTCACGCTGCGTCTGCGCGCGGCGGATGCCGTCGAGGCACGCCGCGATCTTGCGCTCGATCGCCGGTACGGTCACGATCTCGCCGTTCTCGTCCCGCTGGGCGGAGAAGTCGCGTACCTCGGCGAGGGCGATGAACCGCTCGTCGGCCGGATTGTGCTTGGCGACAGAGTGATACAGATAGATGCCGGACGGCGCGGGCAGACGGGTGCCGTTGAAGTTCTTCAACCGCCACAGGTCCAAGCGCTGCCCGGTGAGCGGATGCATGTCACGGATGATGAGGTCTTCGGAGAGCCCGGATTCCGTGCGGCGGAAGGTGACATGCCGGACGTCGGCGGTGTCGCCGTCCAGGACCGCCACCGAGATACGCCGCCAGGTGCCGGACTGCGGATGCGCTTCCAGTTCGGTGCGCAGCGCCGCCGACAGCTCGTCCCCGTCGGCCGGCGCATCGTGCCACGAAATGTAGATGTCGACAACGAGATTCGGCACGTTCGGCCCCGCCGCGTCGGCCACGACGTCGAGCGTGGCCGCCAGGTCGGCATGTTCGGCCACCGTGGAGACCAGGTGCAGCCGCTCCCCGGCGAGCTCGAACGTGCCGGTCACCAGGTGCCGGCCCGAGCGGTCGAAGGCCATCACGTCGTCGAGGTCGTGGATCCGGTAGTACTGCCGGGTGATCACCTCGAGCAGCGGGTTCGGATCCGAGATGTATTGCCCCAGTAGGCCGGTCAAAGGTTCCGGGGCGTCGACCATGGCCGCGACGCGCCGCGCGTAGAAGGAGGCGCTGGGCCGCCGGGCCAGGTAGGCGAGGCTACCGCGCACCTTGTCGTACACATCCTCGCGGGCCGCGCGGATCAGCGGCTCGTCGAATACCCGGAAGCGCAGGGTCCGTGCCACGTCGCCGATCAGCGGATAACGCAACTGCGTGGCCAGGATGAGGCGGTCGAGCACCTCCCTGAGCTCGGGCACCTCCGCGGTGCGCTCGTCGGCATTGGCCAGCCAGCGCTCGAGTTCGCCGGCGATCACCGGTACCTGGTTGTCCATCCGTTGCAGGGCCAGGAACAGGCGATAGACCGCCTCCTCCAGTTCGGGCGTGCGGTCGAGCGAGGTCACATCGTAGTGTCCCAATGCGCGAGAAAGCCTGGCGCGGAAGGACTCCGGCAATCCCTGCACATCCACGTCGAGTGACTGCAGGAACGAGTGGAAGTGTTCACGCGGGCTGTGCACGGGGTCGGCCACCTCGCTCTCGCCGATGGTCGGGCGGTTGCGGGACAGCTCGCAGACGTCGGCGAAGGTGGTCAGGATCGCCAGTTCGGCCTGGGTCAGCTCCGGGTCGTCCCCCGACAGCTCGTTGCGCAGCTCGTTGTACTCCTCGAGCAGCGTGCGGGCCCGGGCGGCGCTGACGTCGTAACCCGTGAGCAGGGTGCTCAGGGCGTCCAGCCGCGCGAAGGCCTCGGAACGGGCGTCGCCGCGGATCTGCTCCGGCGGCGCGAACTCCACGCGGCGGCTCTCGCCGACGCCCCCGAGGGCGTCACAGGTATCGATGGCGTCCACGCGCAGCAGCGGCGCACCGGCATCCACCTGCGAGTTCACCACGGCGTTGAGCTCCCGGACCCGGCCCGGACCGGGGGCACGGACCGCGGTCTCCATCTTCATGGATTCCAGCACCACCAGGGTGGCGCCGGCCTCGACCTCGTCGCCGACCGCGACCGGAACCGCGACCACGACCGCGGGCGCGGGCGCCCGCACGATGCCGGCCTCGTCCTGACTGATCTGGTGGCCGACGCCATCCACCTCGACCAGGTAGCCGGTCGGCCCGGCCACCGAGACGACGTGATGGCGGCGGTGAGCGATCGCGTAGCGGCTTTCGAAGGCGCTCAGCCGATCGACGACGACCTCCAGGTCACCGGAATCGCCGCTCACCTGGTAGCGCCGCGGGCCCACCTGGCCGACCACCAGCGTGTAGGGCTGGTTGCGATAGGACAGCTCCACCGTCCGCCCGATGGCGTGCCTGGCCCGTGGGCGGCCGCCGCGTGCGGAGGAGAGGAAGGCGGCACGCTCGTGCGCTTCCTCGGTGTCGTAGGTGTCGATGGCAGCGGCCAGCAGCGCGACATCGGCGACCGCGGTCGGGCCGTCCGCGGTGCCGGCGCCGGTGCGATCCAGCCAGCCGGTATCGGCCTCGCCGGAGATCAACTCGGGGCGGCTCAGCAGGTCCAGCAGGAACGACTTGGTGGTGGTGCCACCCTCGACGACGACCGTGGTCTCGCGCAGCCCGGTGCGCAGCCGGGCGAGCGCCTCGTCGCGGTCGCGGCCCCACGCGATCACCTTGGCCACCATCGAGTCGTAGTCCGGCGGGATCACATCGCCCTCGGCGATGCCGGTGTCCACCCGCAGGCCCGAGCCCAGCGGGAACCTGAGCAGTTGCAGCCTTCCGGGCGCCGGGGCGAAACCGTTGTCGGCGTCCTCGGCATTGAGCCGGGCCTCGATCGCGTGGCCGAACTCCGACGGGCCCTCGCCGTCGAGCGCGCCGCCGGACGCCACGTGGATCTGCAGCTTGACCAAGTCCAGGCCGGTGGTGGCCTCGGTGATCGGATGCTCGACCTGGAGGCGGGTGTTCACCTCGAGGAAGGTGAACCGCCGCTCGTCGGGCTGGTAGAGGTATTCGACGGTGGCGGCGCCGCAGTATCCGGCCGCCTTCACCAGGTCGGCGGACACCTTGCGCAGGTGATCGGCCTCGTCCTTGGTCACCACCGGAGACGAGGATTCCTCGATCACCTTCTGGTTCTTGCGCTGGATGGAACAGTCCCGCACGCCGGGCGCCCACACCGTGCCGTGGTTGTCCGCGATCACCTGGACCTCGATGTGGCGGGCGCCGGTGACCAGGCGTTCCAGGAACACGACGGGGTCGCCGAAGGAACGTTCGGCCTCGCGCTGGGTGCGCTCGAGCGCGAGATCCAGTTCGTCCTCGGCGTACACCTTGCGGATGCCGCGGCCGCCGCCGCCCGAGCGGGCCTTGATGATCAGCGGATAGCCGATGGCGTGTGCGTGCCTGCGGGCGTCGGCGCCGGTCTCGACCGGGCCGCCGGACCAGGGCGCGACGGGGACGCCGACCTTTTCGGCCAGCAGTTTCGCCTCGATCTTGTCGCCGAGCAGGCGCATGGCGTGCGAGGACGGACCGATGAAGGTGATGCCGAGCTTGCTGACGAGATCGGCGAACACCGGGTCCTCGGCCACGAAACCCCAGCCCACCCAGACCGCGTCGGCCGCGGCCTCGATCAACGCGCGCTCGAGCTCGGCGTGGTCCAGATAGGGGTTGGTGGCGCCGTTGCGCCGCAGGGTGACGGTCTCGTCGGCCTGGCGAACGAACAGCGCACGCCGCTCGGCATGGGTGTGCAGGGCGATGGTGCGGATCCCGTGGTCGTACTCGGCATTGAGCTCGCGGACAGCCCGGATCAGACGCACCGCTGGTTCGCCTCTATTGACTATGGCAATCCGCTGGATCATTTCTCCGTCCATTCTCGTGTCGGCGAATCGCGTCGTCGGCATTCATTGTTAACACCGCTTCGACGGTGTGGCGCGCAACGGCACCGAGAGAGTCATCAAAAAGTGTCCCACCGCCGGACATCACCTCAGGTGTTGATTGTCTTCACCCTGGGGACGAGTCGGAGGGCCTCGAGGGTGATGGATACCGACCGGTCTCAACTCGTAGGTTCGTTGTACCCCGAAAAGACAGATACCGGGTTCCATGTTCCCCACCAAAGCTCAAGTAGGAGAAGGCCGATGGTATTTCAACCTCATCGTTCGCTGATCGTGGCTCACGTGCGTCCGGATGCTATTTCCAACGTTGGCGAGATCTTCGCGGAATCTGATTCTTTGACGGATCTACCGGGGATTGCGGGTGTGACCCGGCGTGAGCTGTGGGCTTTGGATGATCTGTATGTGCACTTGGTGGAGACCGAGGAGCCCGGTGGCGCCGCGATTGGCAGGGCTGCGCGGCATCCGGAGTTCGCCCGGGTCAGTGCCCGGTTGCGCGAGTTCGTTTCGCCCTATCTCGCGAACTGGCAATCGCCGGAGGATGCGCGGGCTCGCATGTTCTACAGCTGGACACCGGAATCCGGTCCGAGGCTGGAGATCCCTAACCGATCGGCTTCGGGTTTCACTACACGAGGGAAGGAAGAGAAGTAAATGTCGGATGTATTCACCATCGAGACGTTGCGCGCGATCTTGGACGAGCATGTCGGGGTCGACATCGGGCCGGAGGAGTTGGAGAGGGCGGACGCGCTGACTCTGGAGGAGATCGGTGTGGATTCGTTGGCGGTCTTCGAGATTCAGAGTGTCGTGGAACGTGACTTCGATGTCAGGTTGCCTGCTCAACTGCTCGGGATGACCGGTGGTGACGTGGTTCGGTTCGTCGAGTTCGCTTTTATCAAGGAGGTTGCGTGATGTCGGGACACACAGAGAATTCGATCCTGATCGATGCGCCACTCGAGGTGGTGTGGGATTCGACCAATGATGTTCGGTCCTGGCCGAATTTGTTCTCCGAGTATGCCGCTGTCGATGTTCTCGCGGAGGAGGGTGACACGGTTCGTTTCCGGCTGACGATGCATCCCGACGAGGCGGGGCAGGTGTGGAGCTGGGTCAGTGAGCGGACCGTTGATCGGGTGAATCGGACCGTGGACGCGCATCGGGTGGAGACCGGGCCGTTCGAGTACATGCAGATCCATTGGAGTTATGCCGAGTCCGGATCGGGTACGCGGATGACTTGGGTGCAGGACTTTCATATGCGTCCGGGCGCGCCGATCGACGACGCCGGCATGACCGATCGCATCAATACCAACAGTGTGATCCAGATGCAGCTCATCAAGGAAAAGGTCGAAGGACATCTCGTCGGCGCGCCGCCGCGTGCTTGACCGCCACACCAACAAGCCCCCCGAATCCACCATGTCGCATCACTCATCGAGAGGAATTTTGACTATGACGAAGTTGCCGCCGGCTCGCATCGATGTTTCCGACCTGCCCGCAGACCGTCGCCGGGGCGGTGAAATCAGGACTGTGCTGAGTCCGAAAACCGTTGGCAGCACGTCTGGTTTCACCGGAGTTGCCACCCTCGAGCCGGGGGAGCGTATCGCCGAGCACTATCACCCGTATTCGGAGGAGTTTCTGTATTGCGTGCAGGGAGACCTGACTGTCGACCTCGACGATGAGCAGTGGTCGTTGTCCGCGGGGCAGGGACTGTTCGTGCCGATCGGTGTCCGGCACCGGGTGCGCAATACCGGGACCGAGACCGCGAGCATCGTCTTTCACCTGGGACCGCTCGCCCCGCGACCCGAACTCGGCCATGTGGACACGGAAGCGTCGACGGATGGCGCCGCGACCGCGCAGAGAGCGCGATGAACCGCCGCGCAGTGATCACCGGGATCGGTGTCGTCGCCCCGAGCGGAAACTCGGCGAGCGAGCACTGGAAAACCGTTGTGGCAGGCGAGAATCGGATCGCACCGATCACGCAATTCGATGCCTCCGCGTATTCGACCACGCTGGCCGGAGAGGTCCGTGACTTCGTGCCGGAAGATTACCTGGATCGCCGTCTGATCGTGCAGACCGACCGGTGGACGTGGATGTCGCTGGCGGCGACAGCACAGGCCTTGACCGATGCCGAGCTCGATCCGTCCACCGTCGATCCGTACCGGCAGTCGGTGGCCCTGGCGGCCTCGACGGGTGGAAATCATTTCGGCCAGCGGGAGATGCAGCGACTGTGGTCGGGATCGACGCGCACCGTCGGCACCTATCAATCGATCGCCTGGTTCTATGCGGCAAGCGCTGGGCAAACATCGATTCTGCATCAGATGAAGGGTCCGTCGAGCGTGCTCGTCGCCGAAGCGGCGGGCGGCCTGGACAGCCTCGGATACGCCGCGCGCGCGATCGGTCGCGGCGCCGCCGATGTCGTCCTGGCCGGCGGCACCGAGGCGCCACTGTGCCCCTACGCGCTCACGGCCTCGCGTCGCAGCGGATGGATGAGCCGGCAGACGGACCCCGAACGCGCATATCTGCCCTTCGATGCCGATGCCGCCGGATATGTCCCCGCCGAAGGCGGCGCCATCTTCGTCGTGGAAGAAGAGCAGCACGCGCTACGGCGCGGCGCGCCGTACGTGTACGCGGAGATCGCCGGGTATGCGGCCACCCAGGACGGTCGTACCTCCCGCCCCTGGGGCGACACCACGGTCGAGCCGCCGTCGAGGTACCTTGCCGCCGCACTGCAGCGAGCACTGGACCGGGCGCAGGCCGCGCCAGGGCACACGGATGTCGTGTTCGCCGACGCGGTCGGTGTACCGGCTGCCGACCGGGCCGAAGCCGACGCGATCCGCACCGTCTTCCCGGACGGGGTACCCGTCACCGGTCAGAAAGGACTGCTGGGCAGAGCTTCCCAGGGCAGCTCCGCGCTCGACGTCGCAACCGCTGTGCTGGCCATGCGGGAACACACTCTGCCCGCGTTCGGGGCGTTGCCCAATCCGGCGCCGGGGTGCGAACTCGATTTCGTCGCTGCTCCGCAGCGAGCAGCCATCGACATCGCCGCCGTCGCCGCACGCGGATACGACGGCTTCAACAGTGCGCTGGTTCTGCGCCGACCCGAAGGAGTCTCACAGTGAACGACAACGAGAGCATCAACGGCAGCCGCCTCGGGCGCGGTCGTGTCGTCTTCTTGATCACCGTGCCACTGGAACGGCAAAACGAGTTCCTCGCTGCCTACGAGGACATCCGGCACGTCGTCGCCGAGGGCGTTCCCGGGCATATCGTCGACCAGGTCTGCCAATCGGCGACCGATCCCGAGCAGTGGCTGATCACGAGCGAGTGGCAAGACCTCCAGGACTTCTACGACTGGGAAGCCACGCCGGAACACCGCACGCTCGTCGGTCCGATGCGTGAATGTTTCACCGCCGCAAGGTCATTGAAGTTCACCATCGTGGCGGCCACGACCGCCGCAGCCCGCGAGACGGCCTGGTAGATCTGGCCGGGCTGCCCCGTCACCACCGAAACATCAACCACCACCGAAACATCAACCCCGACACGGTCGGAGAAATGATCATCATGCGCATTTCGAAAGTCGCATCGAGCACATCTGAAAAAGACATCTCGGCACCGACTGCCGCACGCATTCGCGCAGGCGCCGAGCACTATAATCGATCAGAGTTGGCCGTGTACGACCGGATGGTATTAGGGACGGTGAGTCGCTGGATCTGGCGATGTCCACGCACGAGAATGTTGGCGCACTATGACGCCAATATTGCCGGTCGCCATCTCGACATCGGCCCGGGAACGGGATGGTTTCTGGACAACTGTAAACTCCCGCCGAATCCGTCGATTACATTGCTGGATCTGAATGATGTGGTACTCGACACCGCCGCGAGACGCATCGAGCGCTATCACCCCACCATCTGCCAGAGCAACGTTTTCGAACCACTGGACCTCTATCCTGCCGCACAGTTCGATTCTGTCGGCATGAACTTCCTCTTGCACTGCCTGCCCGGTTCGGTCCGGCAAAAATCGGTGGTCTTCGACCACGTGATACCTCATCTCGCGCCCGGTGCCCGAGTATTCGGAAGTACTATTCTGGGCGAAAGTGCCGAGCATACCCCCTGGTCGCGCGCACTGATGCGTTACCTGAATCGAGAAAAGGTGTTCGGCAATAGGGGCGACAGCATCGAGTCCATCTCGCATGAGTTGAAGGCGCGTTTCGCCGAGGTACATATCCGGCAGTCAGGTGTCGTCTGTCTCTTCTCCGCGCGCGATCCGCATTGAGCTCGACGACCGGAAGATCAGCCCGGCTTCGGCCGGAGAAAGGTGATGATTATGCGTAATGACAACGATTCCTGGGACATCAAGACGAGTGTCGGCGCTACCG
>NZ_JBSGGG010000049.1:0-37468 GCF_053603795.1 Nocardia sp. NPDC004123 | reverse complement strand
GTTTTGTGGGCACTGTTGCGAGATCGGCGCGAATTCAGCTTCGACACACCGACTCCCGCCGCTACCGCCGCTTGACACGGTCATTGAGAGTCCTTTCGTGATGGGTCGTGGTCAGGCGTGCGCGGCGACGACGCGCGGGTTCGCCGCGACGGTGCCGGGGCACGGCGCCGGACAGGGCGGGGCGCCGGTGAGGGTGCTCAGTGCGCCCCGGTGCCGGGCGCTGCTGAGCACGGCGATGAGTTCGAGGACGAGCACGATCACGCCGTAGCCGAAGGCCGTGGCGGACAGGTCGAATCGGCTCAGGCAGAGTCCGGCGAGGACGGCGGGCAGGCTGAACGCGAGGTACGCCGCCACATAGGTCGCCGTGATCACCTCGGCTCGCCGATCGGCCTCGGTCAGCCCGGTGAGCATCCGCAGGATGCCGGTGAAGGTCGGTCCGGTGCCGAGTCCGGCGATACTGCTGCCGACGAGGAACAGCCACACCTCATGCGTCGCGACGCCGGTCAAGGCGATCACGACACCCGTGACCAGGAAGGCCGGGCCTCGGCCCAGTGCCCGCTCGATGGTCCAGTTGCGGGTGAAGACGGCGGCGGTGAGCGAGGCGCCTTGCAGCGCGACGATCACCAGCCCGCCGGCCAGCGGGCTGTTCAGATGGAACTGCGCGCGCATGAGCGCCCCACCGAGCGACAGATACAGCCCGCCCAGCGCCCAGGTGGCGACGATGGACGGCAGCAGCGTCCGGAAGACCGACCGGACCGATTGCGGCACCGAGACTTTCGGAATCAGTGAGTCCAGCGCACGACCGTCCGGCGCGGCCGTCTCGGGCATCATCGTGACGCCCGCGATCAGCACCAGATAGGCAGCCGCCAGTAGCCAGAACACCAGGTGGGTGGGTGCCGGAGCGTAGGTCACCAGCAGTCCGCAGGCCATCGCGCCCGCGGCCGATCCGGCTCCGGCGGCCACGCTGGACATCAGGACGCCCAGCCGTGAACCCGGCGGCTGCAGATCGATCAATGCCGCGCTGATCGCTCCGGTGGACAGCCCGGCCGCGATGCCCTGAACGCCGCGCGCCACGAAAAGCCATGCCACCGACTGCGCCTCGGCGAAGATCAGCGTCCCGGCCAGCGCCGTCACCGCGGCGGCGAACAGCACCGGCCGGCGTCCGATGTGGTCGGACAGCGACCCTGCCACCAGCAGAGTGGCGAGCAGGGCAAGGACATTGATCGCGTACACGCCCGTCGATACCAGCGAGGAGTAGTGCCACTGCTGCTGATAGACGGGATACAGCGGCGACGGCGCCGAGGAAGCGAACAGCATCAGGGCCAGTGCGGCCACCAGTAGCCAGAACGCCGCCATGCGCGGAAGTCGATAGCTCGCGGCACGGGCAGGCATCCCCGGGCCGGGCCGGATCATTTTGTCCACCATGTCCGCAAGCCTGATCGCGGCCACTGATACCGGACTGTCGCCGCGTGCCAGTCCCGTGTCCGCGGGGCCGGTGAGTGTGGTCGACATGACGAATATCGACAATGTCGGCCAACTCGACTTTTCCGTTCTTCCGCACCGGGATGCTCTCGAGATCGCCCCGTGGCGGCTCTACATCGGCGGCCGGTGGGTCGATTCCGATTCCGATGCACGCTGGCAGCACCTGAGCCCCTCGACCAACGAGGAGGTCACCACCATTGCCGACGCTTCGGCCGCCGATGTCGATCGGGCCGTCAGCGCGGCGCGGCGAGCCTTCGACGAGGGCCCGTGGCCGCGGCTGCGGGCCAAGGAGCGCAAGGCGATCCTCGAACCCCTGGTGCGATTGCTGCGCGCGGCCGCACCACGGCTGAGCAGGATCCAGACGCTCGAGAACGGCATGCCGATCTCTTTCACCACTCAGTACCGGCTCTCGGCCGAGGTCGCCGGGGACGTGTTCGATCACCACCTCGGCTGGATCGACAAGCTCGGCGGGGAGACCTATCCGCAGTACACCGAGCGAAGTGACCTGCAGTACCTGAGTTTCCGTGAGCCGGTCGGCGTGGTCGGGGCCATCGTGCCCTGGAACGCGCCGGTGCTGCAGCTGGCCAACAAGGTCGCGCCCGCGCTGGCCGCCGGCTGCACGGTCGTGCTCAAACCCTCCGAATACGCGAGCCTCAGTAGCCTCGCGATCACCGAACTGATCGATCAATTGGATTTGCCGCCCGGCGTTTTCAATCTCGTCACCGGCGTCGGGGCCACGTCGGGCGAGGCGCTGATCACCCATCCCGGCGTCGACAAGATCAGTTTCACGGGCAGTCGCCGGGTCGGCGGACGCATTCTCGAGGCCAGCGGGCAGGACATCAAACGCGTCACCCTGGAACTCGGCGGTAAGAGCCCCAGCCTGGTCTTCCCCGACGCGGACGTCCGCGAGGCCGGGAGGACGGTGATGCGCATGATCGCGCTGGGCATGTCCGGACAGCAGTGCACCGCCCAGACCCGGGCCCTCGTGCACGTCGACTGCTATGACGAATTCCTCGACGGTGCACGGGAGATCGCGGCATCGGTACGGTACGGCGACCCGTTCGACCCGGCCACGAACGCGTCGCCACTGATCAACAAGCAGCAACTGGTGAAGGTGCTGGACTACATCGAGTCCGGCACCGCCGAGGGGGCGCATCTGCTGCTCGGCGGCGATCGGCCGAGCGACGCGCTGAGCGCCGGCAACTATCTGAACCCGACCATCTTCACCCAGGTCGACAACGGCATCCGGCTGGCGCAGGAGGAGATCTTCGGGCCGGTGCTGGCCGTCATCCCGTTCGCCGACGAGGACGAGGCGGTCCGTATCGCCAACGACACCGAATACGGCCTCGCCGCAGGCATTTACACCGCCGACGTCGGGCGCGCTTTCCGGCTGGCCCGCCGCATCCGCGCCGGAGCGGTCGGCATCAACGGCTACACCTTCATGCCCAATGCGCCGATCGGCGGGTACAAGACCTCGGGGTTGGGCCGGGAGGGCGGGCGCACCGCGCTGGAGGCCTACACCGAGCAGAAGACCGTCATGATCGAGACGGGCGCTTGATCGCTCGACCATCGCACGGCCGCAGCGAGATGACCGCACTCGTCGTCGACTACCTCGAAGTGCTGTGGAATCGGGGCCGTGCCGATCTGGCCGATCGCTTCGTCGCCGACGAGCTGGTCGAGCACGGTCCGAGCCTGCCCGACGGCCGCCGGGCATTGATCGAGCTGATCAGCGGTGTGCGGCAGCGGTTCCCGCACGCCCGGTTCGATCTGCGCCGGATCGCCGCCACCGGAGATCTGGTGTTCGCGCACAGCCTCTTCACGACCGGACCGGGGGATCGCGGCACGATGGTCGTGGATGTCTTCCGCATCCAGGGTGACCTGATCGTCGAACACTGGCAGGTCCGAGAACGGGTGCCCGCCAGTGTCGTCGGCGGCCATCCCGTTGTGTGAATTCCGTTCGACAGCGGCCGCGGATTCCAGTGATCATGGGCGGGAGGTCAGGTGGAGGTGTCACGTGGTGCAGGTGAGGGTGCTCGGCCCGGTCTCGGTGGTCGCGGCCGATGGGCGCGAGTTCGCGATCGTCGGGCCACGGTTGCGAACCTTGCTGGCGCTGCTCGCACTTCGCGCCGGGACGACGGTTCCGACCGGGCTGCTGACCGACGGGATCTGGGACAGGGATCCGCCGGCGCGCGTCGAGAATGCGCTCCAGGCCCTGGTGAGCCGATTACGCGCGGCAGTCGGCTCCCATCGCGTGGTGAAGGACGGAACGGGCTATCTACTGGCGGTCGAACCGGACGCGGTCGACGCGTGCCGATTCGACCGGCTGCTCGGTGAGGCTCGGCGGTTAGGATCGGCCGGGCGGACAGAGCCTGCCGTCCGCACGGTGGATCTGGCTCTGGCACAGTGGCGTTCGGACGCGCTCGCCGGCGTGGTCGACTCGGCGGACATGCGCTCGACGGTCACCGAGCTGACCGAGCGGCGACTGGCGGCGATCGAGCTCCGCGCCGACCTCCTGCTCACGCTCGGCCGGGCCGGTGAGACCCTGCCCGAACTGGCTCACCACTGCACGGCGCACCCCTTCCGGGAAACCCTTGCCGCCCGGCGCATCACAGCACTCGCCGCTGCGGGCCGGAAATCGGAGGCCTTCGACATCTACCGGCACACGGCCGAGTTGGTGCGCCGTGAACTCGGCGCCGAACCCGGCCCGGCGTTGCAGGCGGCACTGACCTCCATCGACGCGGGTGCGGCCGCCGAGTCGGACCACCCGCCACATCCGATGCCGGCTGGACCGAGGCAAATTGAGCTGGATTCGCAACTGATACAACCGGATTCGGCGCCATCTGTGCCGGAATCCGCCGTCGGATCGCCGGAGTCATCAGCGGGAGCGCCCCTCGTGTGGGGGCGGGGAGTGCCGCGACGCTGGACCAGCTTCGTCGATCGGGAACGCGATCTCGACCAGCTCACCCGGATGCTCCGCGACTCCGCGCTGGTGACCCTGACCGGTACGGGCGGCGTCGGGAAGACCCGGCTGGCGACGGAACTCGCTGCGATCCAGTCGGATTGGCCCGACGGCTGCGTTTTCGCCGACCTCGCGGGCATCGCACCCCAGCGCGAAGACGACGCGCCGACGCCGACTGCGGTTCCGGCCGTTCTG
Source organism: Nocardia sp. NPDC004123 (assembly GCF_053603795.1). Taxonomy (NCBI): domain Bacteria; kingdom Bacillati; phylum Actinomycetota; class Actinomycetes; order Mycobacteriales; family Nocardiaceae; genus Nocardia; species Nocardia sp. NPDC004123. The sequence goes on along the minus strand of NZ_JBSGGG010000049.1, from coordinate 32,832 downwards.
CTGTCCGCCCTGGGCCTCGGCGGATCCAGCGACGACGCCGACTGGCGCGCGGTGCTGCACCGATCCGTGGGGCAGCGCCGAATGCTGGTGATCCTGGACAACTGTGAGCATGTGATCGACGCGGCCGCCGAGCTGGCCGCGTTCCTGCTGTGCCACTTCCCCCTGCTGACCGTGCTGGCCACCAGTCGTGAGCCGCTCGGCATCGACGGCGAAAAGTTATACCCGGTAATGGCTTTGGCGGTGCCGGAGCCCGGTGCATCGGTGGAGATCGCCGCCGAATCCGCCGCCGTCCAGCTATTCGTGGACCGCGCCCGCGCGGTGCGACCGGACTTCCGGCTGGCCGACGCCGAATGCGCCGATATCGTGTCCATCGTGTGCTGCCTCGACGGGCTGCCGCTGGCGATCGAACTCGCCGCCGCCCGCCTGCACGCCCTGCCGGTACGTCATCTGGCCGACCGGCTGCCCCACCGCTTCCGCCTCTTGGACTCGCTCGGCCGCAACGGATCAGCCCGGCACCGCACACTGCATGCCGTGGTGTCCTGGAGCTGGAACCTGCTCACCGGTGCAGAGGTCGAATTGGCGCGCAGGCTGGCCGTCTTCGCCGACGGCGCCACGCTCGACGCCATCCTCGCGGTGTGCGACGGCGAGGACACCGCGGATACTGTGACGGCGCTGGTCGCCAAGTCCCTGGTCGAGTTCGACGGCGCGCGATACCGGATGGTGGAAACGATTCGCGCCTACGCCGCATCGGAATTGGACGCGGCCGGCGAGAGCCGGCGACTGGCGGACGCCCACGCCGGCCATTTCCTCGCTCTCGTACGGGACGCGGCACCACGGCTGCTCGATGCGCGGCAGCAGCAGGCGACGCGCCTGCTCACCATCGAACACGCCAACTGCCTGGCCGCTTTGGAATGGGCGGTGCGCACCGGGGACGGCGAGTGTGCGGTCGGTCTGTACGGCGGCCTGATCTGGCATTGGCTGCTGTGCGGGCTCCGTGGCGAGGCCCTGGCCTGGCAACCGCGGGTGCTGGCGTTGTTCGGTGCGGCTCCGCCGCCGGGCCGCGCCGCGGACTTTCTCGCCGTCCGCTACGCCCACCAGTTGCCCGCGTACCACGAGCCGTTGTGGTGGGGCCAAATACCCGATTGCTCGGGTGAATTCGATGAACTGGTGCGGACCGCCATGGGCGAGTCCCGGCCGCCGCATCCGATCTTCGTGCTGCTGCTGGCGCTTCGCGACCGGCACCGTGGTGCCGGCGACCTGCTGAACCAGTGCCTGGCCGCCGAGGACGCCTGGTTGCGCGGCAATGCGCTGGTGCTGCGGGCGCTGGACGAAATCGGCGGTGACACAGAGTCGTTCGAGCGATGCGTGGCCGACCTCGAAGCGGCCATCAGCATTCTGGAGAGACTGGGCGAGCCGCGCGGGGTGAGCCGGGCGCTGCTGCACCTGGCCCACCACCGGATCGAATCCGCGGGGCTCGCCGCGGGTGCTCCCCTCATCGCCCGGGCCGCCGAACTGCTGACCCCGGGCCTGGGGGCCGAGGAGGTCGTGGGCGTGCTGCGCCGCGCCGCGCAGTTGCATCTGCGGGAGAACGATGTGGACGGCGGCGCCGCCTACCTGGCGTCCGCCCGGAGGTGGGTGGATACCCAGGTGCCCGATGGAACGGCGCAGTGGCTCCGCATTGCCGAGGCCGATCTGGCACTGCGGCAAGGCGAACCGGGCACGGCGATCGAGCTGTACGGTCGATTGTTCGGCGACGACGGTCCGCTGCGCGGTGCCGACTGCAGTCCGGCCGCGGCATTGGCCACCGACGAGATCCTGGGGCGCACACACTACGCGATCGCACTGGTCAGAACGGGCCGAATCGGCACCGCGACAAGGCAACTGGAGATAGCCCGCGACCTCGCCGCCACCGCCGCACCACGACTGCTCCCCGTCGTCGCCGTCGGCTGTGCGCTGGCCGCCCTCGCCATCGGCGCACCCGAACCGGCCGCGCGCCTGCTGGGAGCCATCGACCGAGTGGACGGTCGCCTCACGAACGGCAATCCCGGTCCCGACGTACGGCAGGCGTGCACCCTCGCCCGGAAAGCGCTGGGGCAGCACCGATTCCTCTCCGTCCTCAGCGAAGGGCGGCGCACCCCCTGCGACCAGGTCGACGTCCTCTTCGAGCAGGCGCTGTACCAGCGCGCTGTCAGCTGACGCCAGCGTCGCATCAGCGCTGCCCGGAAGTGTTTGCGAACATGGCGAACACCACCTCCTCCTCCGACACGAGCGGGTGGAAGTAATGGCAGCCCCCATCGCTTCCACCCACGAATCCACCGGCGCCGGAACCCCGATCCGCAATTGGCTCGCCGTCGCGGCGGTATCCACCGCCACCTTCGCGATGGTCACCGTAGAGGCCATGCCGGTCGGCCTGCTCACCCCCATCGGTCACACCTTCGACGTCTCTCCCGGCGCGGTCGCATTGACGATCACGCTGCCCGGACTCATGGCCGCGGCGGCCGCGACCACCCTGCCCGTCACGATCGGAAGATCGGACCGGCGTACGGTCCTGCTCGGGCTGATCGGGCTGATGCTGGCCGCGACAGCGGTCTCGGCGCTGGCACCGGACTTCGCGATCCTGCTCGCCGCACGTGCCGTCGCCGGCATCGCCATCGGCGGCTTCTGGGCCCTGGCCGCCTCGTGCGCGGTCAGACTGGTTCCCGCGCACCATATTCCACGAGCGATATCGCTCGCGTTCGGCGGTGCGACAGCGGCCAACGTGCTGGGCGTGCCGGCCGCGACGCTGATCGGCAATCTGAGCGGCTGGCGCGTCGCCTTCGCCGCACTGGCCGGATTCGGCGCGGTGGTCGCCCTCGCACTGCGGCTGCTGCTGCCGCCCCTGCCCGCCACCGAGGTGGTCCGCCCCCGCGCCCTGGCGCGGCAGTTGCGCACACCGGCCGTCCGCGCCGGCGTCATCGCCACCTTCCTTCTGGTGGGCGGGCATTGGGCGGCATTCACTTTCGTCCGGCCCATGCTGCAGGACATCTCCGGTCTGGGCGCCGGGGCAATCGGGCCCGCACAGCTGGCCTTCGGCTTGGCGGGCGTGGCCGGAACCTTCGCGGGCGGCGCCGCCGCCGGCCGCGACCCGCGGCGCGCCCTGGTCGCCGCCGCCGCCCTGCTGGCAGTGACACTCGCACTCTTCCCGCTCATCGCGACCACACCGGTCAGCGGCATCGTGGCACTGCTGGTGTGGGGCACGGCATTCGGCGCGATTCCGGTCGGCGTGCAGACCTGGATCCTGCAGGCCGCCCCCGACCATCCCGAGGCGGCGACCGCCCTCAATACCGCCATGTACAACCTGGCCGTCGCCCTCGGTGCGCTCACCGGCGGCGTGATCGTCAGCTGCACATCGGTGACCGGCGTCCTCGTCACGGGCGCGTTGCTCGGCGTGACCGCCATCGCCGCGGTCATGATCGGCGGGCGGCAGCTGACGCGGCGTGCCGGTGCCCTATCAGCGGCGTCGGCCACAGTCGAAGAATGAGAATGGTGATCGTCGGAGCCGCCGGACCGCCGAATCCGGCGCCGTTTTGACTTTTAACGAGTCTTTAACTAGGTTCCCTGTTGCACCTCGATAGGCGAGGCTCCTGCACGAACACAGGCCACTGATCTGACGACGTCGAGAGACGCCCAAGGTTAGGACAGATTTCTCCGGATCAAGGGGTAATCCAAAGTGGCTTTCCGATTCGGAACACTCCGGTTCGGAACACGTCGTGCAGTGCCAAAACTCTGACGAGAGGGGTGTGCGTCCGCCCCGAGAGTTCCGGGCGACCTCCCCCCGTGCGTTGACGAATCGCGTTCTACCAGTGAGGAGGTCGGGTAGCACGATGGCACCCGATGATGACCCGGGATCTCCGGGTCGGCCCCTCCGCCTCGGTCCGGGCCGCTAGCCACCACACCAACACCGCGTCGATATCTCGACGCACGCAATTCTCCGATATCACGATGCCGCCCGCGCGGCACCGGACTATTCGCATGCACATTTTACGAATGAATTCGGAGATTCGCATATCTATCCGACCCGTCGGCACCACCGTGCCCGACGGTATTCGATGCTGCCCGGAATCCGATGCGGGCAGCAGTATCCCGAGGGGAAACATCCCGATGAGAATTCGCTTGTTCGCATTCGCCACCGCGGCGATGACCACCGCCGGACTGGTCGCCCCTGCCGCCGCTTCGGCCGCGGCACCCGGACCGGACGCCCGGCTCGCCGACGCTGTGACAGCTCAGGCCGTGTCCGGCGACGCCCGAATCGTGGACCGATCGGTGGTGCTGCGCACCGACCTCGGCACGCTCCGAACCACCACCGACCAGCTGCAGATCCTCGACCCGCAGGGCGTGGTGGTGGGGGCGATCCCGCTGACCATCACGAAGCAGGACACGACGTACCCGATCGACGCCCGCATCGACGGCGACAGCGCCACCCTCACCCCGCGCCCGGATCGGGCCCGACCGGTCAGCACCGAGGAACGACGCATCGCCGCGGAGCTGCACGCCGCCGCGGAGGCGCAAGCCGAAGGCCCTGCGGCACAGCCGATTGCCGATCCCGACAGCTTCGAGGATCGGATGAATACCGTCTTCCAGAATGTCAACAACGAGCTCACCGTGGCCCTGGCGGTGGGCACGCTGCTGGGTGCGGTCATCGGAGCGCCGCTGGGCTGCGTCCTGCTGGGCGCGGGCCAGGGTCTCGCGGTCGGCGCATTGACGTTGGGCACGTTGGCGATTCCCGGCGCCGTCACCGGCTGCCTGGAGGGCGCGGTGGTCGGGGCCGGAATGGGCGTCGTGGTTTTCAACCTGCTCGTCGGCGCACCGGCGGTGCTGGCCTCGGCCGTACACGCCTTCAACGTCATGACCGCACCGCCCGCGGCCGCCGCCGAATCGACCAACTGAGTTGCGACGACGCCGCTCGGAGCGAGGTGAACAGCAATGACTCTTGAATTGGCAATTCCCGACCGCCCCAAGATGACTCCCGAGGCGCCGCGGGCGCGCGGCCGGCTCCGGGCGGTGGACTACCTGATCATCGGCGCGGGCGTGCTGCTGATCCTGGTGGTGCTGCGGCTGTTTCGGGACATGTCGGTGCCCTGGACGCCGGATACCGGAACCGAGTCCGTATCAACCGATCCCGCGAACCTGCCCTATTACGCGGCCCGCACCACGCTGCGCATGTTCATCGGCCTGGTGGCGTCCATCCTCTTCACATTGATCGTCGGCCAGTGGGCGGCGCGCTCGCGGCGGGCCGAGAAGGTGTTCATCCCGGCGCTCGACGTGCTGCAGTCGGTGCCGGTGCTGGCCCTGGTCTCGATCACGGTCACCGCGTTCGTGGGCATGTTCCACGGCTCGTATCTGGGCGCGGAGGCGGCGTGTATCTTCGCTATCTTCACCGCGCAGGCCTGGAACATGACCTTCGCCTACTACCAGGCGTTGCGCAATATGCCCCGGGAGCTGGATGATGCGGCCCGCATGATGCGGCTCACCCGCTGGCAGCGGCTGTGGCAGCTGGAGGTGCCGACGGCCATGGTGCCGATGATCTGGAACGGCATGATGAGCTTCGGCGGCGCGTGGTTCATGCTCGCGGCCTCGGAGGTCATCACGGTATCCGGCCGGGACGAGGCGCTGCCCGGCATGGGTAGCTTCATCGCGGCGGCCACCTCCGAGGCCGAGGTCGGCAATCTCATTATGGGTGCGCTGGTCATGGTGCTCACCATCGTCTTGGTGAACGTGGTGTTCTGGCGGCCGCTCACGGCGTGGTCGGAGCGATTCCGGGTGGAGCACACCGAAAGTGCGCAGGCCCCACGGAGTCTGGTGCTCGACCTGCTGCGGCACAGCACGGTGCCGGGTCGGCTGGCTCGGGTGCTACGGCCGGTCGGTGAGCGGGTCGATCGCCTCATGCGGGTCTTCGGGCGCAGCACCCGTTCCGCCTACGACGAGCGTGCGGGCAGCCGCATCGGCGATGTGCTCTTCTTCGGACTGCTCTTCGCCGCGCTCGCCTGGGGCACCTGGGCACTCGCCTCCTACTTCGACAGAACCGTGGGCCTGGCCGAATTCGGGCCGACCTCGCTGCTGGGGCTGGCCAGCCTCGGCCGCGTGATAGTGCTGCTGGTGGTCTCCACCATCGTGTGGGTGCCGGTCGGCGTGTGGATCGGGATGAATCCGCGCATCTGCCGGTTCGCTCAACCGGTGGTGCAGGTGCTGGCCAGTTTCCCGGCCCAGTTCTTGTTCATCTTCGTCATCGCGGCGCTCACCTACACCGGCATCTCACTGAATATCGGCGGCATCGCGCTGATGGCGCTGGGTGCGCAGTGGTACGTGCTGTTCAATGTGATCGCGGCGGCCGGGCAGATCCCGACGGACCTGCGCGAGGCCATGGACGATCTCGGCGTGCACGGATGGCAGCGCTGGAAGTCGTTGATACTGCCCGCGATCTTCCCCGGCTACGTGGTCGGCGCGATCACCGCGTTCGGCGGCGCGTGGAACGCCACGCTGGTCGGCGAGGTCGTGGAGGCCGGGAACACCCATATGGAGGCCTACGGCCTGGGCGCGTACATCACCAATGCCACCACCGACGACGTCTTCGCCAAGGTGCTGCTCGGCACCGTGGTGATGAGCGTGGTCACGGTGACCATCAACCGCCTGCTGTGGCGGCGCCTGCAGCGCACCGCCGAACAGCGATTCTCGCTGAGCTGAAACACTTTTCGAAAGGAGGACACACCGTGTCGGCCCCCATCATCACCGTCGATCGTGTCACCAAGAACTTCACCAACCCCTCCGGCGAGCAGCTGCCGGTTCTCTCGGATGTCTGCCTCGAGCTGCAGGAGGGGGAAATCGTCGCGCTGCTGGGCAAATCCGGCTCCGGCAAGTCCACGCTGCTGCGGATCATCGCGGGCCTGATGCTCCCCTCTGCGGGGTCCGCACGCATCCGGCAGACCGAGATCACCGAGCCGAATGCCGATACCGCCATGGTGTTCCAGACCTTCGCGTTGCTGCCGTGGCTGACCGTGCGGCAGAACGTCGAACTCGGCCTTCGCGCCCAAGGGATTTCGGCCTGGGAGCGCGGCGAGAGGGTCACCGACGCCATCGACATGATCGGCCTGGACGGCTTCGAGAACGCCTATCCCAAGGAGCTTTCCGGCGGTATGCGCCAGCGAGTGGGATTCGCCCGCGCCCTGGTGGTGCAGCCGGAGGTGCTGCTCATGGACGAACCGTTCTCGGCGCTGGACGTCTTGACCGCCGAGAACCTGCGCGGCGAGCTCATGCGCCTGTGGGCGGAGACCGCCTTCCCGACCAAGACCATGCTGATGGTCACCCACAACATCGAGGAGGCCGTGCAGCTGGCCGACCGAATCCTGGTGCTGGACAACAATCCCGGGCGAATCAAGGGCGAGATCCAGGTGCGGCTCCCGCGGCCGCGCGACCCGCGCGGCGCGGGGTTCCAGGCGCTGGTGGACCAGGCCTATCGGATGCTCACCGACGCCACCTTCGATGGCGGCTGGCCGAGCATCACACCCACACCCACCACCCGGCCGCTGCCCGATGCCGGGGTGGACGGAATCGGCGGCATGCTGGATTTCGTTGCCGCCCAAGGCGGGCGGGCCGACCTGCCGGATCTGGCCGGCGGGTTGCGCTTCGAGATCGACGATCTGATGCCGGTGGTCGACGCCGCCACCATGCTGGGGCTGGCCACCACCGCCGACGGGGATATCGAACTCACCGTCGACGGCGCCCTGTTCGCCGAGGCCGATATCGACAGTGCCAAGGCCATTTTCGCGCGGCTGGCGCGAGCCCATGCGCCCCTGGTCGCGGCGATCGACCACGCCCTGATCAGTGCGCGCAACCAGCGGCTGCGCGACGGCTTCTTCCTCGACCTGCTACGGCGGGGCTTCACCGAGGACGCCGCGCGGCGACAACTGCGGATCGCCATCGACTGGGGACGCTATGCCGAACTCTACGAGTACGACGCCGCCGAGCGGCTACTCACCCGGCATCCGGACGATGTCTGAGGCGTCCGCAGTTGCAGCGAGGCCGGGCACGGCGCTCGCCTTCGTGCCTGGCCCGCACCCGGGCCACTGGTCGTCATGACTGTCGCGGGTCGAGGCGGGCGCGGTCGGCGGCTACTCGGCCGGCGTCCCAGCCTGCGGCGCTGCGGATTGTGATCCCGCGGTTCCGGGCTTGTGGAAACAAGGTGTCGAAAGCCGCGTCGACTGCGATCTGGTGTGAGGCCAGGACCGGCAGCAGTCGTTCCGGCTCAGCCGATTCCGCGATGGTGGCCGCGGTGGCCGCGTCCAGGCGCTCCCCGATACGGGTGGCATAGGCGACGAGGAACGACTTCCGGAACGTCCGGCTGCGCGCCTCGTCGCTTCGGGAGGCTTTGTCGCTTCGGGAGGCTTTGTCGCCGTTCGCGATCATCGCCCTGGTGGCCTGTACGAGCAGCGAGGTGGACAACAACTCCACCGCGTCGAGGTCCGCGTCGTCGCCGACGATGGTCATGAAATCCCATGCCGAGGAAAAGACGGCGCGGCATCGATTGGCCTTGGCGACGACGTCGATCAAAAGGGCCTTCGCGTCGGTGTACGGTGTATCCAGCCACATTCGCCGTGCCCCTGGCAGATCCGGGACGGCGGTGTCGGCGTCGACGAGCACCCGATCGAGCGCGTACTTGGTCATCAGCTCCTGGGCCTTGGCCGACAGGGCCTCGGCCTCTTCGGGGAAGGACGTGGACTCCGCCTTGGCGAGCAGCCCGCGAACGCGGCCGAGCACCTTCTCGTCGACATGATGGGGTACCGCGGCCGTCGGACGTGCGGTACCGGGCAGGGGCCTGATGAGTTCCAGTTTCGGCAGCAGGATCAGCAGTCCGAGGGCCTCGATGACGGTGATGAGCGCTTCGGCGGTGGTCAGCATGTGCTTCGCCGCCCACTGGCCGAAATGCGGCGAAGAATCCGACCACCAGACGTCCGCCGCCAATTCACCGAGCTGAGCAAGCCAGGTTTCGTCGACGGTCGCAGGCGCGAAGGGCCGCACAGAGTCCGCCATGGTGTCGATCAGAAAGCTGACGGCGAAGTCGTCGACCCGCCGTCGCGCCGCCTGCTGAATGTCCGCCGGCAACCAGCCATTCCGGAAGGCTCGCGTCATGAGGTGCTGCTCCGCCAGGTGCACACCCCGCTCCACCTCGTGAAGGAGCGGGTCGTCAGCGGCGAGCCGGCCGGCGAACACGACAACCGGATCATGCTGTACTGATCCTGCCCGCGCCCCACGCTGGGCCGATTCCATGGCGGCCGCCAGGATCGCATTGCCGATCTCCGCAGCGGTCGGCGGCCGCCCCTCGGCCCCACCGGGCATGCCCGGAACGTCGGCTCCGCCGTATCGCGCCCGCTGCTTGGCTGCCCGATGCTTCCGATTCGGCTTACCCATGATCGACTCCACCGACCCTCGAACTGCCACGACCTGTCACGACCCCGACCGTATTTCACCGCTGTACCGTTCCCGCGATGCGGGCCGGACACGGCCAAAAACTTCAGAATGGAAACAAAGCTGGGCTCGGCTACGACGAACAACACAACGCCAATCGGAAGGGTCTTCATGAAAAGGTCGTTGAGTGTCGCCGGACGGGTTGCGATCGCGGGCATTTCGGGTTTGGGTTTCGCGGCCGTCGTCGGGTCGGGTACCGCGCAGGCCGCGCCGCAGGACTGCACCGTGACGAAGGGGGTGTTCGACGCGTCGGCAGTCTGCCGGCCCGACGGTGGATCCAACTACGTACTTCACCTCGACTGCGTCGGCCTCTACGCCAGCGGGCCGTTCCCGCTGTACGCCGTCGGCCCCTACAAGGTGCTCAGCTACCCCTTCACCCCGTCGGGTGACCGTATTACGGCGGCCTGCACCGGCACCGGACCCGGCGTCTTCGCCGTCGCCACCAACGCTTTCGTGGAAATCTACAACCCCTAGGCGACCGTCATGGCGTGACAGCCGACGCGTCACTCGTCCCCGATACCGATTGCCGCACTACCCCTCGTGGGATCGGCGCCACGGTATCGGGGACTTGCCTTCGGTGCTCGGGGAGTTGGGCGCGAATCAGGTTCTACGCCAGTAGATTCGCGCGTCTTTCAGGGCGCTGGTCACCCGGAACACCGAGATGATCTCGGGCAGTTGATTTCCCGGCCACTGCGGCGTCGGCACATTGCCGCAGTGACCGGTGGTCCAACGTCAGCTGATCGGAGCCGCGAGCGGGGCGCTGATGTCACCGGCAGCGTGCAGGGTGTTGTACGCCTGCACCAGTGCCGCGATACCGGCGGGGACCCCGGCGACCACGCCGCCGATGATCGGGCCCACCGCCGCGCCGATCCCCAGGCCGGGAATGCAGCCACCGATCGCGCCGACGATCGCGCCGACGACACAGCCGCCCACGAGCCCGACCACGCCACCGGCCATGGTGCCCACGGTCGCGGCCAGCATGAACTCGTTACCGGCCTGGTTCAGTGCATCGGCGATGTCGGCCTGTGGGTCGGTCCCCGCGGCCGCGGCGACCGGGACGGCGCCCGATGCGGACGGAGAAAGTAGCTGCGCCGCAGCGTCATTCGCCAGATCCGCAACTGGCAGATCTGCCGTTGCCGGCGGCGTGGACGTCCCGGCGCTGCTGGGGGAATCGGCGCTCAGGGCGGCCGCGTCCGTGGCTGTGCCGGTGGCCGGGGCGACGGGCGAGGGGGCGGCCGTGGCCACTTCGATGGTGAGTGTCATCAAGGTCGCGGTCAATGCGGAGGCGACGACGATGCGGGTGCGGGTGTTCACTGAATCTCCTTGGTGGGCAGATGGATTGGTCGACTCATTCGCCGACATGGACGGGGTGGCCGAAGGACCGACGGCTCATCGGAGGTCCCCCAGGGGATTTGTCCGGGTCAGCGCAGCAGTTGCGCGAGGAAGCCGTCGACGTCGGGTGCGGCGGTAGTGAGCAGGCTTTCGTGGTCGTCGCCGGGATAATTGCGCATCTCGACTCGGGTGCCCTGCCCGACGAGCTGGGCTTCCAGGTTCCACACCATGGGCGCGGGAACGTCGACGTCCACGGCTCCCTGTGCGATGAACAGCGGGCGGTCGTAGCCGGATGTGGGGATGTCCATCACCGGATGCGCGAGTACCGGGAAATCGCCCTCGTCCAGCGGGCGGGCCAGCATATCGGAGACGTTCACATCGGCTGTCTCGGCGATGAGATCGTCCAGACACAGCCGCTGGGCGCTCTCGATGATGTCCCGGCCGAACGGGGTGAGGTAGGCGTCGAGATCGAAGTCGGGCCGGGCGGCCTGGAGCCCGAGCAGCGCGTAGGCGGCATACGCATTCATGTCCGGGGGCAGCACTTTCGGTAGACCGGGCCGACCGAGCAGGGTCATCAAGTCGACGGCGCTCGCACCGGGCGCGTAGGCGGCGCCACCGCGATAGTCCAGTTCGGGGGCGTAGCGGGTGGCGTCGATGGCGGTGAACATGGCCGCCTGCCCGCCCTGGGAATGCCCGACGACCGCCCAGCGTGTCGAGAGTCCCGGCTCGACCGTCCGGGCGGCGCGAACCGAATCCACGGTGGCGTTGGCCTCGGCGTGACCGTCGAGATAGGCGTGCGGGCCGGGGGTGCCCAGTCCGATGTAGTCGGTGGCCACGACGGCATAGCCGTCGGCGAGCCAGCGCGAGAACAACTCCGGGTAGTGGTCGTCGGCCAGCCCCATGGTGGACGGTGCGCATTTCCCGGCGACACCCATCGTGCCGTGGTCCCAGGCCACCACCGGTCGGCCGCCCGGCGGCGGAGTCCCCTGCGGCAGGAAGACCAGAGCGCTGGACAGCGCCGGACGGTCCGAGGAGTCTCGGGTCCAGTACGTGATGCGATCGACCGTCGCCGCCCCCGCGACCCCGAACGCCGACACCGCCGGGCTCCGGTCGGTGACGGTGCCCGCAGGCACATCGGCGGCCGCGCTGTGCGCGGTGGCCATAGTCGTGAGTGCTGCCAGCGCGGCGACTGCCGCCAAACCTCGGCACAGCGATGGTGGTGTCATGGATCACCTCGGGTCGATCTTTGAGAGTTCGGACACCGTAACTTACAAGACGTTCGTACGACTAGTTTTCTTGAGATTTGCCCAGTGAGCATCCGGCAAGATGAACCCGAGGAGGTGACGGTGACAACCGGATATACCGACGGCCGACGTGCCCGGGGTCAGCAGCGATATCAGCTCGTCCTCGATGCCGCACTCGACCTGGTCTCACGCGACGGCCTGCCCGCGCTGACGACACGGGCGCTGGCCGCGGCCGCGGGGGTTTCGCTGGCGTCGATCACCTACCATTTCCCCACACGAGCGGATCTGGTGTATTCGACCTGCGCCGAAGCGGTGCGCCGCGACATCGCCTCCACCCGGGCGATTCTCGATGAACTGCGCCGCGACTTCGATCTGCGCACCGCCTCGCCCACCGAACTGGCCGAGCGGTGGCTACAGGTGAGCACCGCCCCCGACCGTCGCATAATGTCGGTATTCAGCCTGTACCTCGAGGTCGTCCGGCAGCCCGATCTGGCCCCACTGGTGGTTCAGTGGAACACCGACACCCGCGACCTGGTCGCCGCGGCTTTGACGGAAGCCGGTGCCGCGCAACCGATATCGGCCGCGAAGGTCCTCTGCGCGGCACTCGACGGACTGCGACTGCCCATGGTGGCTTTCCCCGACGCCGCACCGACCCGAGCGGACCGCGACGACCTGGCGTTGTTGTTCAGCTGGGCACTCGGCAGGCCATGAGGACCGGACACATCGAGGCCGTCCGGGGATGCGGTAGGTGATGCCGGCGCGTCAGCGTGCGGGAACGTGCACCGTGATTTCCCCGCCGAGGTGATAGCCGCCGGCCAAACGCAGATTGTCGCCACTCCAAAACCTGCCCGGGTCATACCAGTTCGGACGCTTCTCCGGCAGCAGACCCATGGCCTGATAGGTCATAGCGACGATTTCCGCGCAGTACGCGTTCTCCAGACCGGCGTCGGTTTCGAGCGTTCCCGATCGTTTCGGCAGCGGTACCCGGCCCCGTAACCACCGCCCCGCGAGCGCGCTGGTCGAGGGAAAGGGCATGCCGTCCAGCCGCGCGACCATCCGCAGCGCGGCATCTTCCATCTCGCGGGTAACCGGCCGATCCAGCTGGCGAATCCACGCTTGCTGGCCGTAATCGTTGGCCCAGCGCATGATTGCGGCCCGCAGGTCGTGCAGCTGTGCACCGCGATGGTGGTTGCCCGACCAGACGTCCGGCAGTGCCCGGCCGAGCTCGGCGTGCCAGATCAGGGCCGGGAGGTCATCGATGACAACCGCCATGCCGACATGGTTGACCGGGCTGTTGGTCAGCCCCCGGATCGCGCGGTCGGCACCGGTATGCCCGCGGAACAGCCACAGATCGCCGGTCCGCGTGAGCTCGACCGCGCCATCCAAACCGATACTCGAGAGCGCTTCACGTGGCACGGCGACTAGCCTAGGCGCATGCGCTGGTGGAAGGTGCTCGGCTTGGCAGGGGCCGCGGGTGTCGCGGCGACCGGTGTGGTCATCGTGCGGTCCGAACGCAAACGCCGCGCCTACACCCCGGACCAGATCCGAGATCGGCTACACGCCCGACTCGGCGATCAACCCGGACCCATCGAGCCCGTCGGCGACGGCAAACGCTGATCCGGACCCCGAAAGCGTTCACCCACACCGGCTTCGACCGTCATAGCCGGCTCGCCGCGGTACGCCGTGCGCTGCCGAATGCCGGGCGCTGGACCGGCCTGGATATCGGTCGGGAGAACTCGGACAGCGTTCTGGGACTGGAACATTCTGCCGCGGTGTCAGCCTTCTTGTTGTGCCAGTGCGGCCGTCGTCAGGGTGAGGTGTCGGGTCAGTAGGTCGGCGGCGGTGTCCGGGTCACGGGCCAGCGCCGCCTCCTCCAATCGGCGATGTTCGTCGATGCCGTCGCGGTCGGGGTTGCGGTGTGTCGACCAGCGGCGAGCCAGCTCGCTCGCGACCCACATCCGGTCGAAGGTCTCCAGCAGCACCGGGTTGCCGCACCCTGCCAAAAGGGTGCGATGGAACACCCGATGGGCCTCGGCCCAGGCCTCGCTGTAGTACTCGCCGTCCTCCGGGGTGAATGCCGGTGTGCGCGCCAAGCGGTGGTGGGCGGCCCGGACATCGCCCTCCCAGTCGACGTCACCACGTTCGATCGACATGCGGAGCAGGACCGGCTCGATGGTCCGCCGGGCCTCGCCGATCTGCTGCCAGCGGCGATCGGAAAAGGCCGGGACCGCGAAGCCGCGATTGGTCAGCCGTTCGGCCAGGCCCTCACCGACCAGCCGCACCAGCGCCTCGCGCACCACAGCCAGGCTCACACCGTGTTGCTTGGCCAGATCCTGCGGCTTGAGCGCGTCACCGGGCGCGTACTCGCCGCGCATGATCGCGTGTCGCAGGCGTGCGTAGATCTGCTCGGACAGCATCTGCTTCTCCGGTGAGGTCGGGGTGTTGGCTGCCTTGGTCATGGTCCGATGATAGACGATCTTCAAAATAATCGATTATTTCTGATATCGTCGATCTTGCTTGTCCGGCACGACTCGAAAGGCACGACACGATGAGCGCAAACAATCCCTTCGCCCGGCTCCCCGAGGCAGCCTCGTTCACGGTCACCAGCACCACGGTGAGCGACGGCGCCGCCTGGCAGCCCGCACAGTGGTCCTCCGGCGCCTCCGGCGGCAAAGACGTTTCCCCGCAACTGAGTTGGAGTAGCGCCCCGGCGGGCACCAAGAGTTACGCCGTGACCGTGTACGACCCCGACGCCCCCACCGGCTCCGGCTTCTGGCACTGGGCTGTCGCCAACATCCCGGCCACGACCACGAGCCTTCCCGAGGGCGCCGGAGACGACGCGGGCAGCGGGTTGCCGACCGGCTCCTTCCAATTGCCGAACGACGCGCGCCTACCTCGATACATCGGTGCGGCACCGCCGGCGGGGCACGGTGAGCACCGCTATTTCGTCACCGTGCACGCGCTGGATGTCGACGACATCGGCATCGCCGCCGACTCCACCCCGGCTCTGCTCGGGTTCACCATCGCCGGCCACATTCTGGGCCGAGCGACGCTCGTCGCCACGGCGGAGACACTGCCGTGAATTCCGCTCGAGCATCCTGACGAGGTCGGTACGGCAAGGAAAGGTTATGAGCGACAAAGATATTGACCGCATCGCTGATCGCACTGTGCTGATCACGGGCGCGACGGACGGACTCGGCCGCGAACTCGCGGTGCGGCTCGGCGCAGCGGGTGCCCGGCTGATCCTGCACGGCCGCAACCCTGATCGGGCCGCTGCGGTCGCAGCCGAGGTGACAGCCGCGAGCGGACACGCTCCGCGGATCATCCTGGCCGACCTGTCACGACTCGCAGAGGTGGACCGGCTGGCCGACGAGATCATCGCCCGCACTTCACGATTGGATGTGCTGGTGAACAATGCCGGCACCGGCGGCCGGCCGGACGGAAGACGCGAACTCAGCGCCGACGGCAACGAATTACTGTGGGCGGTCAACCATCTGGCCCCGTATCGGCTGACCCGGCGCTTGCTTCCGCTGCTGCAGGCATCGACACCGGCGCGGGTGGTGAACGTGGCCTCCGCTGGCCAGCAGGAGATCAACCTCGACGATCCGACCCCCGAGCACGGCTACGACGTGTACACCGCCTACTGCCGCGCCAAGCTGGCGATGATCATGGCGACCATCGAGTACGCCGAAGATCTCGACGGAACCGGTGTCACCGTGAACACCCTGCACCCGGCCACCCTCATGGCGACCACCATGGTGCTGGAATCCGGCATCACACCGATCAGCACCATCGACGAAGGCGCGGCCGCGACCCTCCGCCTGATCTGCGATCCGGACCTGTCACAGACGACAGGCCGCTATTTCAACGGCACCAGGCAGACCCATCCGCACGCACAAGCCCTCGACCCGAAGGCGCGTCGCCGTCTAGTCGAAATCAGCGACGCCGCAGTCATTTCGGCGCTGGGCTGAGGTGGTGGGCCGGTAGGTCGCGCGATGCAGGACCAACCGGCCCACCACTCCCGAGTACGCATCGAACGTGCCGTCTGAGCGGCCTGTATGCCGGAGCTGTCTGGTTCCTTGGGGGGTGGTTCGAAAAGCATCCACCACAACGCCGATCCGTCGTGAGCCTATCGGCGGATCCCGCAGCGGGCGGCGGCAATACGGAACATTTGAAGGCGTTCCGATGGCCAATTCTCTTGGTAGATCTGCTGAATCATGCAGTCGGCGGCGTCCGCTGAACCGAGCATGAGTTGGCAGAACAGCCGCAGCTGTGCGCGCAGCTCGGCGTTTTGCTGGGCGATGTTTTCCTGTTCGGACATGCCGTTACCTGGTCAGAGTCCGAACAGCGGAAACAGCCCGGAGCCGTGGAAGGCGACGATCCTGCTGACGCCTTCGGCAGTGATTGTCAATACGTGCAGTGCATGCGGATGCTGCGCACCGTCGTGGCCGCGGGCGTACACCGCGAAGGCGGGCTGTCCATTGGCGGAGGTGGCGACCAGTTCGGCCGGACCGATCATCCGCATCTGTCTGGCCAGGAAGGCGAGGATAGTGTCTCGGCCTTCGAACCAGGTTGCGATCGGCGGCATTTCCCATCGTGCGTCTTCGGTCAAAACCGCGACGAGTTGATCGACGTCCGCGGTTTCGAATGCGGTGACGTATCGGTCGAGCAGGGCGCGCTGCCGTGGTTCGGCCGGTTCGGTCAGACCGTCCTCGCTGACCGGAACCTGGGCTCGCGCTCGCTGCAGCGCGCTGTTGACGGCCGCCGCTGTCATCTCCAGCAGTTGCGCGACCTCGGCGGTCCGCCATTGCAGCACATCACGCAGGATCAGCACGGCTCGTTGTCGCGGTGGTAGCTGTTGGAGCGCCCCCATCAGGGCGAGCCGCATGGTCTGTCGTTGCACCACGACGGTCGCCGGGTCGGTCGGTGTGGCGGTGAACAGGAAGTCGGGTATCGGCTGGAGCCACGACACCTCCGGGCTTCGCTCGATCAGCCGGGCCTCCAGATGTGTCTCGGGGTCGCCGAGATCGGCGGGCAGCGGCCTGCGTCTGCTTTTTTCCAGCGCTTTGAAACACGCCCGGGTCGCGATGCGGTAGAGCCAGGTACGCAACGACGATCGGCCCTCGAACCCGTCGTAGGCCCGCCAGGCGTCGAGAAAGACGTCTTGCACCACTTCTTCCGCGTCGTCGACCGAACCGAGCATGCGGTAGCAGTAGGCGAGCAGCTCGCGTCGGAACGGTTCGCTCAGCCGTCCGAAGTCCTCGTTGCCGGTCGTGGTTTCGGTCATTGTGTGCATGATCCGCCGATCCTGCTGTGGGTGTTGTTCATCGTGATCAACCAACGGTGATGTCGGCCATGTCGATGGCGACCAGGACGATCCGGTCGTCGCCCACGGTGGTGTAGGCCCGTCGGGTGGCCGGGATGATGATGCCGTCGATGTCGCGGTAGTCGGCGGCGTAAAGGTGTGACTCGGTGGCGGGGTCGACGATGTCGATGGCGAAGTCGTGGCGGCGTAGCAGCCCGTCCGGGCCGAAGCAGAAGACTTGTTCACGGGTGTGGCTCTTGATGTGGTCGGGGAAGGTCACGTGTAGTCGCCGCCATATTTCACCATCGGCCTCGATGGCCGCGATCTCTTCGCAGACGAACCCCGGCCACGTGAACAGGAACGGCGTATTCAAGTACGTCCACAGTGCTTCCCCGGTGAAGTACGCGAGATGCAGGTCGTCCCACGGCGTTTGGAACTGGTGGCCGTCGAACGACCGCTCCGGATCGTCGCGCGCGTCGACCACCGTGCCGTCGCGTTGCTGCAGGACGACTCGGTCGGGCTCGAAGAGCGACCGTCGGTCTCGACCGGCGAAGTCCATGGTCAGTCGTTCCCGCGTGGTGTCCACCTCGAAGCGGACGGCCCTCAGCGCATCGCCTTTTCCCTTGACCTGCCAGAAGGCCCCGGTGATGGCGGCGTCGACGCGGATCGCCCGGATCCGATTCCATCGGTCCGAACCACCGTGCGCGGCAACCGCGCTCGCGAGTAGATCGTTCATTGCCTTGCTCCTCCGTGGTGGTCAGTCGACGATGATTCCGCCGGTCAGGTTGGCGACGGTTCCGGTCATCGCGGATGCTCGGTCGGAGGCGAGGAACACCGCGACAGCCGTGAGTTCGGCCAGTGTGGTCGGGCGTTTGCGGTGGGTCATCGCGCTGACGGCGGTGGTGAATTGGTCTTTGGGGATGCCCAGCGCGTCGGCGTGCAGCCCGAAAACGGCGTCGATGACCGGTGTCTCGACCATGCCCGTGGTGCGCAGGCAGATCGAGCGGACGCCGTGCTGGGCCCATTCGGCCGACAGCGCGCGGTTGAGGGCTTCCATCGCCGCCCAGCCGACGCTCATGCCGCCGACCAGGGGCAGGGGCACGCGGGCGGGTTCGGGTGTGTGCATCATGATCACTCCCGATCCTCGGGGAATCATGTGCCGTGCAGCGGACTTCGCGGTCACGAAGTGAGCCTGGGCGTATGTCGTGATGGGTCGCATGAAATTGTCGACCGATAGGTCGGTGAGCGGGATTCCCTGCAGTCCCTGCGGTGAGATTCCGATCGCGTTGAACGACACGTCGATGCCACCGACCTCAGCGACGACGGCGTCGAGGTGTGCGGTGACGGATTTCTCGTCCCGGGCGTCGACCACAGCGGTCTCGACGGCTCCGCCGGCGGCGGAGATTTCCTTCGCGACGGCGTTGACGATGTCGGGATTTCGCCCGGTCAAAAAGACCCTGGCGCCTGCGTCGGCGAATCCGCGGGCAACCGCGCTGCCGACCGCTCCGCCTGCGCCGTAGACAACCACGTTCTTGTTTTCCAGCAACATTTTCCTACCTCCTACTCATACAGAGGCGATCGCAGCGTAAAAGTCATCGGCTGAGTGGGCTCGGTCGGATCTTCGCCGGATTCGCGATCGATCGGCGGCGCCACCGGCGCGCCGCTACAGTAGGCGTTCGAATCTGAAGCGGTCGCGCTTCGCATGTTTTCGCAACGGATCGATAAGAGGTACACAGCTTGAAGAGTTCGGCTCGGTTGCGGTTGCTTGCAGCGTCCACGGTCTGCGGCACCGCAGCGGTGCTCGCCGCGATGGCGCCGCCGACCACGGCGGAGACTCCCGGCGGCAAAACCCTTGTGGTGATCGGCGATTCCTTCTCCGCCAACGGGGAAATCCTCGACCTGCTGAACGCAGGCGGGGATCCCGGCTGCAAGCACGTGCCCACATCATGGCCGACGCAGTTGACGCAGCGTATCGGCTTGTCACCGGACGACGTCGAGGACACCTCGTGCCAGGGCGGCACGATCGACACCTCGGGCTGGACCCTGGTGCACCAGGTGAAACGGGCCATGTCCGATAGCGCGTTCGGACCGCGCACCCGGACCGTGACGATTCAGCTCGGCATGAACGACGCCTGGGGAGCCGACAACCCGGTCGCCTTGTCCCGTGCCTTCACGTGCCTGACCGACCTGATCGATGGTTGCGGTCCGGAAGCCGCAGCGGAAGGCCGCGCCCCCGACCTCGACACCGTCACCGGTCAGGCATATGCCGATCGAGTCCGGCAAGCGGTGGATTACATCCGCTACTACGCCCCGAACGCGCGGATCGTTTTCGTGGGATACCCGGAAATACACTCTCCCGGACAGGATTCCGCCTGCGCGAGCATCCTCGGCGTCGACGTGGTCCAGCCCCGAGCCGGCGCAGTCACCGGGTTCCTGGACCGGATCGACACGGCCCAGCGCGAGGCCGCCGGCATTCTGAACGTGAACTTCCTCGACACCCGAGCGGTGACCGCCGGGCACGGCGCCTGCACTGCGGATCCCTGGGTGGACGGAGCGTTCGACCCGCACACCGAACCGCTCGGGTTCCCCTGGCACCCCAGCGCGCACGGCGACTCGATGGTCGCAGCCGCCATGCAACAGTGGATCGCTCGAGGCTGAAATACCTGTTCCGGCAACTAACGTCCGGTGAGCTCGGCGACGACCGGAGCGAACCTGTCGGCGAAGTCGGCGCCGAAGACGAAATAGGAGAAGCCGATCTCCTCCCGTCGCCGCTGGATTTCCTCGGCGGCGGCGGCCGGGTCATCCGGAAGCACGGTCATGGCGTCCGCCGCGCGAAGCGCGGCAGTGTCGGTGTCGGGGGGCGCCATGTGCGGCGCGACAGTATCGCCGATAACCGGTACGGCGAGCGCGAGCTCGGCGTCGCTGGTGGTGCGGAAGTCGCGTGCCAGCCGCTCGACTTCGCCCCGAGGCTGATCCCCGAGCACGAAGGTGACCGTGTCCGCGACCTCGGCCGCCAACGCCCGGGCCTTCGGACCGAGAACGGCCATCGCCACGGGCGTATGACGTTCAGGGCCGTCGAGATCCCGCAGCCTCTGGACCGTCTCATGGACCTGGGCCAGCCGCTCGAAAGGCGGCGGTACGGCGGGCATTCCCTTGTCGCGGAGTTCGTCCTCGATTCCCGGTCTGCCGGTGCCGATGCCCATCTCGAAGCGCCCCTCGGTCAACAGCGACAGCGAGTGCGCTTCCCACGCCGTCAGCCAGGCCGGGCGTAGCGGAGAGGCGTACACCCAGGTCCCCACGCGCAGGTCGGTCAGGGCCGCGACGGTGGCCAGCATGGGACCCGGCGCGGGTTGCATCTTCGGAAAGTCGGGCACCAGCAGCGTCGAGTACCCGCTGTCGGCGATGCGGCGCACACGATCTCGCCACGCCGGAAGGTCGGTTCTGAGCGGGGCAACGACCCCGAATCGAAAGGGTCTCGTCATATCTGGACTCCTGTCTCTCGATCTATCCAGAGGAGTCGACGACGGATCCACCCGAAATTCATCGGCGCGGCCACGCTTCATCAAAAGCTGGTGTGCCCGGAAGGACTCGAACCTTCGGCCTCCTGCTTCGTAGGCAGGCGCTCTCTCCGCTGAGCTACGGGCACCGGGCCCCGCGCGGATGTCGCCGTTGACATCTACTCCGCGTTGAGGTGCGCGGGGCGTGAAAGTTGGGTTCCCTCGGTGAGATTCGAACTCACACTTGACGGCACCTGAGACCGTTGCCTCTACCTTTGGGCTACGAGGGAATGGGGGGTGAGGGGATATGGGAAAGGGCCGCTCTCCGTGGCGTTTTGCCCGGAAGCGACCCTGGCGGGGCGCTGATGCCGAGGCCGCTAGGAGACGCTCCGGGCGCCGAGTCGGACTCGGAGCAGGCGGGCGAGGTTGAACGTGGTTGCGGGCTGAATCAGCTCGGTCATGGGGCCGCCTTTCCGGTGTCGTCGGGTGGAGGTGTTGGAAACACGGTAGCGGCGGGATCCGAAGCGGTAAAACGATTTTAGGAGTTGGGGGTGGAGGTTCGGTGGTCAGCTTCCGGTGCGGGGGAGTTGGCCGAGGCGGCTGAGTTGGGCGGGTGGGGCGAGGTTGAAGCGCCGGCAGTCCGCGCATCGCCGGGATGTCGCGGTCGAGGTGGCCGTGTGGTGGAGTACGGCCAGGGTCGGCGCGATCTCGAGGGTGTAGTCCCGCAGGGTGGCGTGGCCGTCGATGATGAGTGCGTGACCGTCGGCGGTGGCTGGTGGCCACAGCAGGGTGACTGCCGGGTTGGCGGTGATATTGCGGCAGGTCACGGGTCCGGGTGCCGTGATGGTGAAGCTGCCGCCGGTGAGGGTGGGGTGCTGCGGCGTGGTGTGCGGTCCGAGGTCGCCGATGCTGACCAGGAAGGCGAACTCGTACTGGCCGATCAGATCGACCAGTTCCGCTGGTAGGTCCGGCACGTTCATTCACCAAGCGTAGGCGAATGTGCGGTGCCGGAGAGCCGATTCTTCCGCGGATGAGGTTCTGTCGGCCCTGATGCACCGCAAGTGCGATTCTCGGATGTCGGGGCGACTGCTTCGGACCAGGTCGGCGAGTTCAGTAGACGTCGCGGACGTAGCGCTTGTCCGCGGCGAGTTTCTTGACGTAGGCATCGGCATCGGCGGCATCCATGTCGCCGTGATGAGCGACGATCTCCCGCAGCGCGGTGTCGACGTCCTTGGCCATGCGCGCGGCGTCGCCGCAGACATAGAAGTGGGCGCCGGAATCCAGCCAGCTCCAGAGCTGGGCACCGTGCTCGCGCATACGGTCCTGAACGTAGATCTTGGTGCGCTGATCACGGGAGAAGGCGAGGTCGAGCCGGGTGAGGACACCGCCCTGGAGTCGTTCGAGCTCCTCACGGTAGTAGAAGTCGGTGGCGCGGTGTTGTTCGCCGAAGAACAGCCAGTTGGGCGCTTGGTCGCCCCGCGCTCGCCGGTGTTCGAGGAACCCGACGAAGGGTGCGACGCCGGTGCCGGGGCCGATCATGATCGCGGCGGTGGCCGGATCGTCGGGCGGCCGGAAGTGCGGTGAGCGCTGGATGTGCAGGGCCAGCGGTTGGTCGGTGTCCGCGTCGGCGAGGTAGGTGGAGCAGAGACCGCCGCGGGGGCGTCCGGTCGGGCCCGGATACCGGACGACCGAGACGGTGGTGCGCACGATGCCGGGGTCGGCCAGCGGGCTCGAGGAGATCGAATACAGGCGCGGTTGAATGCGTTTGAGCATGTCCGCCCAGCCTTGTGGGTCGGCCAGCCGGGGATGCTCGGCGGCGATGTCGACCGGTTGGCGGCCCCAGAGCCATTTCGCGAGTTCGCCCTTGTTGTCCTGGCGCAACAGGGTTCTCAGGTACGGGGTGGCGCTGCGTTCGGCCAGGTAGCGCAGCAGCTCCGGCGTCACCTTGGTCAGGTCGAGATGGTCTTCGAGCGCGACCGACAACGGACGTGGCCCGACCTTGGGGATTTCGACGACGGCGGCGGGGTCGAGTCCGGTGGTGGCCAGGAACTCCCACACCAGTCCCAGATCGTTGGCCGGTCGCACACCGAGCGCGTCCCCGACCTCGTACTGCAGCCCGGTACCGGTGAGATCGAAACTGAACTGCCGCACCTCTTTCTGCGCGCCGGGCAGGCTGAGCAACCGGTTGCCCACCAGTCGTCCCCGGGGCTGGTCCGTCCCGACTCGCGTGGCAGTCGGCGCCGGCACGGTGACAGCCTGCACTGACGCTGCCGAGGCGGTGGCGAGCGCCACCGGTGCGGGTTCCGCTGTCGGAGTGACGGATTCGATGGCCGCCGTGGACGTTTCGGTGAGTGCGGTCCGTAGCTTGTCGAGCCAGGCGGTGGCGGTGTCGTGGTAGTCGGGCTCGCAGTCCGCTCGCGAGATCAGGCGCGCGGCGCCGAGTTCGCCGAGGCGCTGATCGAGACGCTTGCCGTGCCCGCAGAAGGCGTCGTAGTTCGAGTCGCCGAAGGCCAGGACCGCGAATCGGGTGTCGGTGAGCGCTGATTCGGGCAGGGCGGTGAGGGTGTCCCAGAATCCTGCCCCATTGTCGGGAGCGTCGCCGTCACCGAACGTGCTGCTCACGACGATCAGATCGGCGGCGCGCGGCAGGTCGGCGGCGGACACGGCGTCCATGGCGTGCACAACGGGCGCCCGGCTCGGCGTGGTGAGCGCCGCGGCGAGGGTTTCGGTGGCGAACTCCTCGGCATTGCCGGTCTGCGATGCCCACAGGATCACCAGCGGGCGTGCCGGTGCCGAGGGCTCGACGGCCGTGAGCGTCGACGTCTGCGCGGATGGCAGTGCGGCGGAGTCGATGTGGGTTCGCTGGTGTGGCGTGAACATCCCCGCCAACAGTCCGTCGACCCACGCCGCGGTGGTGTCTCGCAACGGATTCGATGGGGGAACGGCGGGCAGCAAGCCGTCCTCGCCGGTGCGCTGTACACCGGCGAGAAATCCTGCCATATAAGCTGATTCGACTTCGGTGAGGGCAGGGGCCGCGAGGTCGGTGATGCCCAGAACAGCGGCGGCCGCTGCTGCGCGACCGTCCGCTGTCGGTGCTACCGGCCCAGGGGAGGCTGCAACGCTGGCCGCGGCCAGTGCTTCGGTGCTCGAGGCGGGTTCCGACTCGGGCCGGACCGGTGCGGCGACTTTCGCGAGAGTGACAGCGCACACCTTGAATTCGGGCTGATGCGAGATCGGGTCGACGGCGTCGTTGGTGACCGCATTGACCGCGAGATACTCGCCGAACAGGTCGTTCCAGTGGAACGGTGCGAACGTGGTGCCCGGCCGCACCCGATCGGTGACCACCGCGGGCAGCGCGGCGCGGCCGCGCCGGGACGCCACCTCGACCCAATCCCCGTCGGCGACACCGAGTTTCGATGCGTCGTCGGGATGGACCTCGACGAACGGTCCGGGATTGAGCTTGTTGAGCTTGGCCACCCTGCCGGTCTTGGTCAGGGTGTGCCACTGATGCTGGACCCGTCCGGTATTGAGGACGAACGGGTAGTCGTCATCGGGCAGTTCGGCGGCGGGCAGATGCGGGCGCGGGAAGAACACCGCACGACCGGACGCGGTGGGGAACCGCAGTCGCGGTGTGGCGGCGTCGTCGCGGTAGCGGATCGGGTTGCGGGCGGGGCCTTCCGGTGCGATCGGCCACTGCAGCGGTCCTTCCCGGAGCCGATCGTAGGTGGCTCCACGCAGGTCGTAGCCGGTCTTCGGATTCCACGCGCCTTTGATCTCCTCGAAGATCTGCTCGGCATCGGTGTAGGTGAAGGCGTCGGAATAGCCCATGGCGCAGGCGATTCGGGCGATCAGCTGCCAATCGGGGATGGCCTCGCCGGGCGCCGGAATCGACTTGCGGACGAGCGTGAGATTGCGCTCGGAATTGATCATCACACCTTCGGCTTCGACCCACAGGGTGGCCGGCAGCGTGATGTCGGCGTAAGCATTGGTCTCGGTGTCGGCGAACACGTCCTGCGTGATCACCAGCTCGGCGGCCTCCAGCCCCGCCAGCACGGTCTTGCGATTCGCCACGGTGGCAACGGGATTGGTGCAGATGATCCAGCAGGCCTTGATCTGTCCGGCCGCCATCTTCGCGAACATGTCGATGGTTCCGGTGCCGACGTCGGTGCGCAGGGTCCCCGGCGGCACCTGCCACAGCCGTTCGATGAACTCCCGATCGGCATCGACCAGGACCGACCGCTGACCGGGCAGTCCCGGTCCCATGTAGCCCATTTCCCGGCCGCCCATGGCGTTAGGCTGGCCGGTCAGCGAGAACGGTCCGCTGCCGGTGCGGCAGATGGCCCCGGTCGCCAGGTGCAGGTTGATCAGGGCGTTGGTGTTCCACGTCCCGTGGGTGGACTGGTTGAGACCCATTGTCCAGCAGCTCATCCACTCGCCCGCGGTGCCGATCAGCTCGGCCGCCCGGCGGATGTCGGCGGCCGCGAGCCCGGTGATCTCGGCGACGGCCTCGGGCGGGTAGTCCCGCGCGAACTCGGGCATCGCCTCCCAGCCCTCGGTGAACTCGGCGATGAAATCCGGTGCGGTGTGGCCGTTTTCGATCAAAAGGTGCAGCAGGCCGTTCAGCAGCGCGAGATCGGTGCCCGGTTTGATCTGCAGAAACAGATCGGCCTTGTCGGCGGTGGCATTGCGGCGCGGGTCCACCACGATCAGCTTCGCCCCGGCCTTGACCCGATCCATCATGCGCAGGAACAGGATTGGATGGCAGTCGGCCATGTTCGCGCCGATCACCAAGAAGACGTCGGCGTGGTCGAAGTCGTCGTAGGAGCCGGGCGGTCCGTCCGCACCGAGGGAGAGCTTGTAGCCGCTGCCCGCGCTGGCCATGCACAGCCGCGAATTCGACTCGATCTGATTGGTGCCGATGAATCCCTTGGCCAGCTTGTTCGCCAGATACTGGGCTTCCAGCGTCATCTGGCCGGAGACGTACAGGGCGACCGCATCGGGACCGTGTTCGTCGATGAGCGCGCGCAGGCGTCGAGCAGCGTCGGTGATCGCGGCGTCGAGGGCAGCCGGTTGTGGTGCCGCCCCGCGCTCGGCGCGAACCAGCGCGGTGGTCAAACGGCCGTCGGCCGCCATCATGTCGGCGTGGCTGCCGCCCTTGGTGCACAACCGGCCACCATTGGCGGGATGCGCCTTGTCGCCGGTCGCCTTGCGGATCCGGGGTCCGGCGGGACCGGCGTCGAGTTCCACGGTGATCCCGCATCCGACCCCGCAGTACGAGCACACCGTCCGCACTGGGCCCGCGTCCGCTCCGGAATCGGTTGCCGCCACTGCACATTCCTCCCCGCTCGCGTCTCCGTGTTCGTGGGTCTTCACCGCCACGCTAGGAACGGCCTGTTACCGGATGGTCACGTGCCCGGTTACGTTCACCTCTCCATGGGGTCGGGCTGCCTGTGCGTTCGGAAGGCCCGCACAACGAACCGCAGATTCGGGTGAGATGCCGGAAATGCTGCGGCAACTACGGAGAAAGTCCGGCGAAATCTCCGTATCCGAGGATTTATGGATATCAGTCGAATCATCGCAAAGGACGTGATGCGTGAGCGCGGTACAGGCCCGATCCGCCAGGCCGGCAACCGGACCGGAGGTGACGGTGGCGGAGATCGACGCGGTACTGCGCCCGGCCTTGCCGGCCATCCCCGCGCGCTACGCGGCGCTGTCCGAAGCGCTCGGCGCGACCTTGGCCGAGCCGCTGACCGCCATGGCGGCGCTTCCGGCCGCGGACACCGCGGCCATGGACGGGTTCGCGGTCAGTGGCCACGGGCCGCGCTGGCGGCTGCTCATCGGATCGTGCACCGCGGGAAGGCAATCGGGTATCTCGCTCGCCGAGGGCGAGGCGGTGCGGATCGCGACCGGCGCCCTGACCCCGGCCGGGACCACGGCGGTCGTGCGCTCGGAACATGTGCACGTCGAGCGGGCCGGCGGGCAGGCGGCGATCGCGCTCGCCCCCGGCGTACCGCGCCGCAACGACATTCGCCGCCGGGGCGAATCCTGGTCCGGCGGAGAAGAATTGACACGGGCCGGTGTCCGGGTGAACGCCGCCGTCATCTCCGTCGCGCAGAGCGCCGAGACACCTATCGCCATGGTCCGGGGCCCGTTGCGCGCCGACCTGCTCCTCACCGGCGACGAGATCCGCGCCACCGGAGCCCTGCGGCCCGGCCAGGTCCGCGACGCACTCGGCACCGCGTTGCCGCACTATCTGAGCCACTGCGACATCGGTGTCCGAAACCTGACCCGGCTCCCGGACGACCGTGCACTGTTGCGGTCCTGGTTCGACCGTGACACCGACGCGGAACTGGCCATCACCGTCGGAGCCACCGGGCGCGGCGCCGCCGACCGGTTGCGTGATGTCCTCGACGAAATCGGCGCCCACATCCTGATCGATGGTGTTCGCATGCGCCCGGGCGGTTCTCACCTGGTTGCGCGCCTGCCCGGCGGTCGCATCCTGCTCGCCCTGCCGGGCAACCCCCTGGCCGCCGTCGCCGCGACACTGGTGACCGGGCGGGCCTTGGCACACATCCTCACCGGCCGCCAGGATTCGGCGGTGTCCTGGGGTCGCATTGCCGACGCGGCGACCCCGGACCACGACCGCACCCGCGTCGTGCCCGTCCGGCAGGTCGAAGGCGGAGTGTGGCGGGCCATCGGCGTTGTCGGCACCCCACACCTGGCCAACCTCCTGAACGCCCACGCCCTGGCACTCCTCCCGCCGGGAACCGGCCGCGGCACCCTGGTCGAATTGCTGCCGCTGCCACGGTGACTCGTTCGGTGCTCGATCCGCGGAGCCCGCTTCGGCGTCACGGTCGGGAATGCCGGCTCGCCCGCAGGGTTACAGAGGCGGGAGGGATCGGTTGCGGAGGTGAGTGGTGAGCGAAGCGGGTGTTCGGGTTGTGCCGGGCGCGGATCGCGGGCGCTGGCGGAACGAGTGGCTCGATTCCCGGCAGTCGTTCCCGGCCACCGGCAATTTCGATCTGGCGGCGAATGCCCACGGGCTGCTGATGATCCACAACGAGGACATCGTCGACCCCGGCGAGGGGTTCGACACCCATCAGCACCGTGACATGGAGATCGTGACCTGGGTGCTGGAAGGGACGGTGGTCCACCAGGATTCGGCGGGTCACTCGGGTCTGATTCATCCCGGTATGGCGCAGCGGATGAGCGCGGGCACCGGGATTCTGCATTCGGAGCGCAATGGCGCCGGCCTGCTGGAGCGGCAGCGCCTGCACGTCGTGCAGATGTGGGTGCCGCCCCACGAGCCCGGAGCCGCTCCCGGATACCAGGAGCGGGACATCGCCGCGGAGTTGGCAGGGAACTCGCTGATCACCGTCGCATCGGGCATCCCACGCGACCGCGATCGGGCGGCGATCGTCATCGGAAACAGGTATGCGGCCTTCCACGCGGCGCGCCTGGAGCCGGGCCACACGGTGCAGATTCCGGACGCGCCCTACGGCCACGTCTTCGTGGCGCGGGGGAGTGTCGAATTCGAGGGCTCCGGGGTGCTGACCCAGGGCGACGCTGTGCGTTTGACCGCCACCGGCGGCCATCGGGTCACCGCTGTCGAGCCGAGCGAACTGCTGATCTGGGAGATGCACACGACCTTCGCCTGATCGCCGTGCGTCGACCGATGCGTCAGCCCTCGACCACGGGCGACTCAGCATTCAGCGCGTCACGGACGATCCGGTCGACAGCCGCGGCGGTCCCGGCCGGATCGGCATCAGGCTTGCGTGCGTTGCGCCGCACGGCCGCGTACGGCAATTCGATGATCAGCAGTGCCAGCCGTTCGCGGTCGGCCCGGCTGCGGTAGTGCAGGCGATCGCCCAGAATCCGCACGGCCTCGTTCAGCCGGGTCTGCCGGGCCGCGGCCGCCTCGCGGGCTTCGGCACTCCACTGTGCGGATCCGAACGACTCCGGTCCGGCGAGCAGGACCGCCGCGTCCGTCGGGTGGCGGAGCGACCAGTCGATGACGTGATGCGCGGCCTGGACGGCGGCCTCCTGCGGCGGATCGACCTCCAGCGCCACCAGGAACCCGCGCTGGAATCGATCGAGCGTGCGCAACCACAGACCGGCCAGCAGTGCCGCCCGGTCGGGAAATCGGTAGTAGACCGAGCCGCTCGGCGCACCCGCGGCTGCCGCTACCGCACTCATCGTGACCGCGCCGGCGCCGGCTGCCGCAGCGATCTTCGCCGCGGCGTCCAGTAGTGAGTCCGCGGTATGCGCAGGTTTCCTCGACATGTTCTAGAGAGTATCCTCCAATTGGGAATTGGAGAGTAATCGCTAAATGGAGGAATCATGATTCGCAACGTCCACAGCCGGGTGATCGCGGCCGAAGCCCAGGCAGTTGGTCGGCTACTCGACACGCTGGCGACCGACGACGACCGGCTGTGGCCGGTCGACCGATGGCCCGCGATGCGATTCGATCGGCCACTGGGAGTCGACGCATCTGGCGGCCATGGTCCGATCCGGTACACCTGCGTGAAGTACGTTCCGGGACGTGAGGTGCTGTTTCGCTTCCGTCGCCCGCTCGGCTTCGACGGCACGCACGGATTCGTCGTGGAAGAGGTGGATGCCACGCACACCCGCCTGACACACGAGTTGGTGATGCGGACGCGCGGAATGGATCGGCTCGCGTGGCCACTCGTGTGGCGATGGCTGCACGACGCCCTGCTGGAAGACTCCCTCGACCTCGCGGAGACAGCCTTGGTTCCGGGCACGCCGCCGAGGAGCGTCCACAGCGGCTACGTTCGCTTCCTCCGCGCACGTGTGCACACCGCCGAGGGCCGAAGGGAGCTCGCAGGTTAGAGATTGGGCCTGACAGTCAACCCTCGATCGTCAGGCCCAGGTGCGAACTACCCACTGGGCAGATTCGTACGGAAAGTGGGCTCGTGATCGCCGGAACCGAGTGGGCGAAACGGCTGCGGCGGGACTGAGGGAGAATGGGTGCGTGGGCGACGCAATGAAGAAGAAGTTCGGAGATCGGCTCGGCATTCGGGCGGTCGTGGCGGGAGCGGGTGCCGCGGCGCCCGTCGGCGGCTAGGTCGATGTCGGATCGGGAAGTACCAGGACGCGGATCCCTGCCCGGACCCGGCGGGAACAGGTTCGATGCCGTGGAACGGCTACGCAGGCAGCTCGAGGCATTGAAGGCTGCCGAGCGCGGCAACGCCGACGCCGGGGATGCCTCGTCGAAGATCACCAGGCTGCCGCGTCGCCCGCGGCGCAAGAACGAAGAAGCCGTCGAGCGTCCGCACCAGCCGTGGCGTCCGGAAGGCGGCTCGGTCTACGATCCGGCACCGACCCGGCCGGTGCTGCGATCCGAGCTGCAGCGTGAGACCGGGTGGTGGCCGGTCGACCCCGGCCCGGGGCCGTACCCCGCTCCGGTCACCGATTCGGGTAGCGGCGAACAGGAGGGGAGTGTCATCGACCTCGGCGCCATGCGGCGCAAGCGAGCCGGTGACGATGCCCCGGCCACCGGTATTCGGCCTGTGGCTCGCCCCCGCAGAATCGGGCCCGCCGCGGGTGAGGGATCCGCACCGGACAGCGGCGGCGACCCCGATCTTCCACCACCGGACGGACCCGCTCGGCGGCCCTGAACCTTCCACGACGCGCACGCACAGACCGCCTGCGGAGCCGGCTCCTTCCGCCAGGAGTCACCCGACTTAGTCGTCGAGGCGTACGCGAAGCACGTCACCGCGGCCGGTGGCAACCATGAGATCCCGGTCTGAGCCGGGGACCGTCGCCACCGCGGCCAGCGGGTCCCTGGTCAAGAGCGTGCAGCTGGTGTGGGTGTCGGGGTCGACGCGGAGCAGGGTGCCGGACGTCGTGGCGGTGTAGAGGAATCCGCCGGGGCCCACCGCCAGGTCGTCGGCGAGTGGGGTGTCCGTAGTGGTGCTCTGGCGGGATGGGTCGGCGATCGGGATCCGGACGAGTCTGCCCTGCGGGGTGAGATAGACCGTCGTGTAGATCGAATCACCGTGGACGGCAATGCCGTTGACGCCGAATATCTTGGCCTGTGCCGACCACTCGGTGTCGACGGTGCCATCGCGCCGGACCCGGACCACCCCGGACCCGGTATCGGCGACGTACAGGCTGCCCTCGGCGTCGAAGGCCGCACCATTGGCCATGCTCAGGCCGACGACGAAGGTCTCGGGAACCGGTGTGGTGGCAGTCGGGTCGAAACGGACCACACCGCTGTCGTGACGGCCGGGCAGCAGGTTCACCGAGTTGTCGCCGTAGGCGACATACAGCAGTTGATCGGGGCCGAGGCGGATCGCGCCGGGCGAGCTGACCGGGACGGTCGCGGTGACCCGGCCCGCATTGTCGTAGCGCTGCACTTCATTCCGGTACAGCCGCGCGACCCACAGGTTGCCCTGTGCGTCGAATCCGAGGTTCTCGGCCCAGTCGACGAACGGGATCACCGCGGTGGCGACGGTCGATACGGTGACAGCAGGGCATGAAACAGGTTGGGACCGCGCGGTTCCCGGCGCGGCCAGACCGGCGGCCGCCACCGCGAGCAGGGTCGCGCTCGCCGCGGCGATCCGGTACGGCCGAGTGTGCGTGTGGGGGAATGGCTTCACGGTCGGTGATGGTAGGTACCAGAACCGATCGGTTGCCTGGGTGCGTTATACCCAGGCTTGCGCAGCGCCGAGGCGCACCAGGCGCGCGGCGGTCGGGCTGCCGGGCTCGGCCTGATAGACCATCAGCCGCTGGCCCGCGGCGCCGCGCACATCGAAGGACTCGTAGGTCAGGAACAGCTGACCGGCGTCGGGATGGCAGAACTCCCGGGGCTCGGTCGTCGCGGTGCACAGCGTGTAGGAATGCCACAGTTCGGCGAATTCGGTACTGGCCGTGGTGAGTTCGGCGACCACGTGACGCAGGCGTGGATCGTCCGGATACAACGCCCCCGCTTGCCGGAAGCCCGCGACCATGGCCTGGCAGGTCCACGTCCAGTCGGCGCAGAACCGGCGAGCGGCCGGTTCGAGGAAGGTCATGCGGGCCAGATTGTCGACGCACGGGAATCCGGAGAAGAACGCGCGGGCGATGGCATTGGCGGCGAGGATGTCCATGGCCGGGTTCAGCACCAGGGCCGGCGCGGCCGGATAGCCGTCGACGATGCGGCGCAGCGTGGGGCTGACCGTCTCGTCGGGGCTCGGATGTCGCGCGGGCGGGGCCACCCCCGCGAGGCGGTAGAGGTGTTCGCGCACAGCCTCGCTCAGTCGCAGCGCTCCGCTCAGCGCCTCCAGCATCTGCGCCGACGGGTGGCGCTCCCGCCCCTGTTCGAGGCGGGTGTAGTAGTCGCTGTTCATTCCGGCGAGCTCGGCAACCTCCTCGCGGCGCAGTCCCGCCACCCGTCGGCGGCCGTGCGAGATCAACCCGATGTCCTCGGGGCGCAGGGCCGCGCGGCGGGCGCGCAGAAAATCGCCGAGCTCGTTGCCGGTCATGCCGACCACGCTAGGTGCTCGCCGCCGCCGGTTGCCCGGCGGCGGCCCCGACGGCGTCAGTAGGTGTAGAAGCCGCGGCCGGTCTTGCGGCCGAGGTAGCCCGCGTCGACCATGCGGCGCAGCAGCACCGGGGGTGCGTACTGCGGCTCGCCGAATTCGGCGTAGAGGGATTCGGCGACCGCGAGGGTGACGTCGAGGCCCACGGTGTCGGTGAGGCGGAGCGGGCCCATGGGGTGGGCGCAGCCGCTGACCATGCCCTCGTCGATGTCCTCGGCGCTGGCGAAGCCGGTCTCGAACATGCGGATCGCGCTGCAGAGGTACGGGATCAGCAGGGCGTTGACGATGAAGCCGGCCTGGTCCTTGGACTCGATGGTGCGCTTGCCGAGGATGTCGCGGGCGTAGGCGGTGACCTTGTCGACGACCTCGCGGTCGGTCTTGAGGGTCACCACGATCTCGACCAGCGGCAGCAC